>DASUSR010000157.1:0-4187 GCA_036375015.1 Gemmatimonadales bacterium | reverse complement strand
CCGGGGAGCGACGCGAGCCGGCGGCCGTTGCAGGCGGGGCAGGGGCCGCCGGAACGGCGGACGCGGCGACATCCGACACGACGATCCGCGCACTGGTCGCCGAGGCCTGGCGCCGGTATCAGGCGGCGCTGGAGGCGAATCGTCAGGTCGATTGGGCCCGCTACGGCGAGGAATTCCGGCGGCTGGGCGAGGTGCTGGAGCGTCTCCGTACGCCGGAGTGACGGAACCGGTGGGCCCGTGGCTCGGTGCAGCCGCCGTCACCACCGTCCGGGGCTCAGTGCAAGCCGTTGTCTACGCGAGCAATCGATAGGCCGGCATACTTCTCGATCGTCAGGTGGATGCTGGAGCCGGTCCGCGGTCGAAGGGGTCCGACCCAGTAGCCTCGATTGAGACCCCTGTGGACCAGAAAGAAATTGAGCCCGCGCAGGCAGCGCGCTCGCGAGCTCGGGACCTCGAACAGCCCGCCGCCCTTTCCATGGACAACGCCGAGCCATTGCGCGTCGCGGTCGCCGCACAGGAGGTACACGTCCACGCTGCCTCGATTGTGGCTGCTCACCGAGATCGGGATGGACAGCGGCTCGGCGGCACCCCGAGGGACGGCGCACGCCAGCGTGAGGGTTGCTGTCAACGCAAGAATCGTCTTCATGGTCGGTACCCTCTCCGTGTCAGGGCAGGCCGGCCCTCGCGGCCGGCATTTGAGATCCCACGAGCGGAGGAGTAGGTTGACAGGGGCGGATGATCCGGGACTGATCTCCGGGTGATCTGTCCGGTCTCCGCCCCATCGGATCACGCTTTCCTCAGTATGATCGAGCTTCGGACGCTCGGGACGCTCGCCCTGCGGAACGCCGGCGGCGAGGATCTCCTCTCGGTCCTCGCGCAGCCGAAGCGCGTCGCGCTCCTCGCCTACCTTGCCCTCGCGCGGCCTCACGGTTTCCAGCGCCGCGACACCCTCCTTGCCCTGCTCTGGCCGGAGCAGGACGAGCAGCACGCCCGCTGGGCCCTCAATCAGTCGCTGCGGCACCTGCGCCAGGCTCTGGGAAAGGAGGCGCTGCCCAGCCGGGGGGACGGCGAGGTGGGCATCGAGCCGCGGGCGCTCTGGTGCGACGCGGTGGCGTTCGAGGCGGCGATCGAGGATGACGACCCCGGCGGGGCCCTCGAGCTGTATCGCGGTGATCTGCTGGATGGCTTCCACGTTTCAGGCTGCGGGGAGTTCGAGCGCTGGCTGGCAGAGGAGCGGGTCTGGTTGCGCCGCCGGGCCGCGCGGACGGCCGCCGCCCTTGCTCGTCGGGAGGGGGCACGGGGCGAGCCGGTGGCCGCGGGGCACTGGGCTCGCCATGCCCTGGCGCTTGCGCCGGACGACGAGGGGGAAGTTCGCGGCCTGATTGAGTTGCTGGGTCGGGTGGGCGACCGCGCGGGCGCCGTACAGGCCTATGAGGAGTTCGCCCGGCGTCTCCGCGACGAGTACCAGGTGGAGCCGGCCCCCGAGACCGTGGCCACGATCACCAAGCTGCGGAGGCGCCAGCCGGAGCGCTCTGCCCCGAACTCCGAGGGACCGAGAAGTGATCCGGGTGAGGGAGAGCCGGCGGCGAGTTTCCCTGTTCCCAGGCCGGCGACAAGGCCCCGGCGCCGGCATCTGCTCGTCGCGATCGGCCTCATCGTACTGCTGGCGGTAGGAGGCACGATCCGAGCCTTGCGGCCTCCGGCCGAACCATCAGGAGCGCCTGCCGCAGCGCTGACCACCATCGCCGTTCTGCCCTTCACCTACCGGGGCAGCCCGGAGTTTGGCTATCTGAGCGAAGGGATGGTGGATCTCCTCAGCGCCAACCTCAACGGCGCCGGCGAGCTCCGGACGGTGGACCCCGGTGCGGTGCTCGCCCAGGTACGGCATGCCGGCCGTGACCGACTCGAGCACGGGCAGGTACAAAGGCTGGCCGCGCGCCTCGGCGCCGGATCCTACGTCCAGGGCCACATCGTGGAAACAGGGGGACGCCTCCGCATCAGCGCCAGGCTCTACGCGGGTGGGGTGGTGGAGGGCAGGGGCGAGGCGCTGGTAGGAGGGCCGTCAACCCAGCTCTTCCATCTCGTGGATGGACTCACGGCGCAGCTGATCGCCCAGCAGAGCGGCGGCCCCGCCGGCAGCCTGTCCCGCCTGGCCGCGCTCACCACCGATTCACTGGCGGCACTCAAGGCATACCTCGAGGGAGAGCGCTACTTCCGGGCCGGGCAAGCGGACTCGTGCCTTCGGATTCTCGAACGCGCGGTCCGGATCGATTCCTCCTTCGCCCTGGCGCACTACAGGCTGGCGACGGCTGTATGGAAATTCCGGCCAGTGCCCCTGCCGGCGCCGGCCCTTGCCCGCGAGGCTCTGGACCGGGCTCTGCGCCACAGCGACCGCCTGAGCGACAGCGATCGGCGGCTCTTCCGCGCGTTCGCCGCGCAGATCCATGGCCGGCTGTCGGAGGCGGAGCGCCGCTACCGCGATATCGTGAGCCGGCATCCCGACAACGTAGAGGCGACCTTCCAGTTGGCCGAGCTGGTCCTCCATCAGGAACGAGATCGCGAACTCAGGTACTCCTGGCTCGAGGCCCGCGAGTGGTTCGAACGGGTGCTTGCCATCGACCCCAGCCACCGTCATGCGCTCACCCATCTCAGCCATATTGCGGCGAGGGAGCGCCGGCTCGGGGAGCTGGACTCCCTGCTCTCGCTGCTCCCGCGGGGAGACTGGTTCCTCCGCGGACAGCGCGCCATCGTCTTCGGCGACACGGCGGCGATCGACCGGTTCCTGGCCAGGTTGAGGGAGGGGGGCGACGAGGTACAGCCGCCAGCCGGCTTCCTGGTCTTCACGACGGGCGACCTGGGAACCGGTCGCAAGATTTGGCGGGTATTCGCTGGGCCATCTCGCTCGCGTGGGCAGCGGGTGCTAGCCCACCTCACCCTGGCGAAGATGGAGGTGATGACTGGCCGGTGGAGTGTCGCGAAGGCCGAGCTCGACGCGGCGGCGGCCCTTGATGCCGCCACCGCGCTGGAGCATCGGGCGCTCCTGTCGCTGTGGCCCTTGATGCGGGTACCCCATTCGGAGCTCCGGGCGCTGCGGGATTCCCTCCTGCGGTGGAAGGCCGTCGCCGGTCCGTCGAATCAGACCTCGGTCAGCGGCGATCATGCCCCGGCACATCCCTACTTGCGGGTGTACCTCCTGGGCCTGCTCGATGTCGGACTCGGCGACCTCACCGCGGCGCTCGCGGGCGCCGCGGACCTGGAGCGGCGGGCGGAACGGTCGTTCGCACCCGCCTTCATCCGCGATCTGGGTCGAGCCCTGCGGGCGGAGGTTGCCCGGGCTCGGGGCTCGCCGGCAGAGGCCCTGACCATACTGGACAGCCTGGAGTACTGGACCGACGGGGAGTTGGATGCAACCGGGGACTCTCCCTTCTTCGTTCACGAGCGGGAGCATTTCACCCGGGCTGCGCTGCTCGATGCCCTGGGGCGTGACCAGGAGGCGATCCGGGCCTACCGGGTCATGGCCGATCTTCTCTTCCACAGCGGGGCGCCGGCGCACTTTCGTCTGGCGGAGATCCACCAGCGGCGGGGCGAGCGGTGGAAGGCGGCCGAGCACTACGCGAGGTTCATCGAGCTCTGGCAGGACTGCGACCCGGAGTTGCGGTCTCTGGTGCAGGATGCCAGGAGGCGGATGGCGAAGTTGACGACGGCGGACCCGACGCCGTCGGACTCACAGCACACTCCGCCGCCTCACAACGACACTACGAGTGACATGACGCTGGGAGCACGGTGAACACACGTTGGGCATGTAATCGGGCTGATTGGGGGATGCGAACGCCGGGAGTCGAACCCGGACCCCTTGCGGGACAGGATCCTAAGTCCTGCGCGTCTGCCGGTTCCGCCACGTTCGCGTGGCCGAAAGATAGCGTCGGCGGAGCCCGACGGGACCTCGAGGGTCAGCCCACCGGCACCTGCAGTAACGGCCGGATGCGGACCCGGTCCCCCGGAGCGGGAACCGGGTCCGGCCCCCGGAGGCGCACGTCCACCCGGGTGCCGTGGACTTGTCCCACGGCGTGGAGGTGGTTGCCCATGTCCACCACCCGGTCCACCGTGAAATCCAGCGAGCCGTCGCCCTCGCCCACCGCCCATGCTCCCGCCGGTACCCCGATCGTACGCCCGTCCGCCGCGACCAC
>DASUSR010000156.1:0-17108 GCA_036375015.1 Gemmatimonadales bacterium | reverse complement strand
CCCCGAGCCGCTCCGCAACGACGACTCGCTGCGGGCCGCCATGCTCGCGGTGCTCGACCCGGCGCCCGCGGTGGAGCTCAGCCAGCTCGAGAGCTCGCGGGAGCGAGGCCAGGAGTTCGACGGGATGTGGCGGACGATGTCCTGGGACGGTGCCCAGGCCGAAGCGGGCCGGCAGTTGCCCCACATCGACGGGCTGCCGGTGGTCAAGGTGCAGATCCAGGCCGGCGATCAGGGCAACCGCCCGGTCATGGTGGTGGCTCAGCAGCTCTCGTCCGGCCAGGTCATTCAGACGATCGAGGGCCCGGCCGCCGGGGTCTCCCAGCTCCTGGCCCGGCGCAACATGAGCGATCCCGACAAGGCCCCACCCGCGGGCGACACCACCGGTGGGAGCCTCGCCCTCGACCAGACCATGGCCATGCAGCTCGGCGACCGGATGCTGGCCATCACCGGCGCCCTGCCCTCCGACAGCCTGCGCGCCATGATCCGGCGGCTGAATGCGGAGATGAGGAGCAAGCGGGACTGAAGCAGCGAGAAGGGTGAAGGGTGAAGAGTGAAAGGGGGCCCCGAACTGGGCCCCCTTTCACTCTTACTCTTCACCCTTCACCCGTCCTCACCCCCTGGGTGTCTCTCTGCGCTCGATCAGCTCCGGCGGGACGTAGTCCCCGGGGCCCTCCTCGTGGTCGAACTCGGCCGCGATCACGGCGTGGCCACGTTCGCGGTCGAGGGTGATCTCGGCCAGGCGGGGCGACACCATCGGAAAAGTCCGGGCGAACAGCGCGTAGGCCAGCAGGTAGAGACCCAGCATGAGCATGGTGGCGCCCAGCTCGGGCTGGCCGAAGAAGACGGGACCCGGAAGCGCCGATACGGAGGGCATGACCAGGAGATAGCGCTCGAGCCAGAGCGACAGGAGGCTCACCGCCGCGAAGAAGCCCAGTGTCAGGCGGAGCTTCTTGGGGGCCACGCCGAGCAGGCCGAAGAACGGAATGATGAACATCCCGAGGAACACCGCGCGGCCCACGGGGAGCCAGTTGCCCCAGAGCCGGGCGAAGACGAACCCGGTCTCCTCGGGCAGGTTGCCGTACCAGATCACCAGGAACTGGGCCCACATGAGATAGGTCCAGAACACGGTGAACCCGAAGCAGAGCTTGCCCAGGTCGTGGCGCTGCTTGGGCGAGATCAGCTCGGCGATACCGAGGTGCGACCCGCCGTAGATCATCATGAGCGCCAGCAGCATGTGCGCGCCCAGGAACGATCCCATGAAGAAGAAGCCGCCCAGAAGGTTGGAGAACCAGTGCGGCTGGAGCGCCATGATGCCGTCGAACGCCACCATGGAGAAGACGATCGCGTAGAGCACCGCGTAGGTCGGCGCCAGGCGCCGGATCCGCGCCTCGTGCGCGGCCACGCCGGCCGGCGTCGCGTCATAGCGCCGGGTCCAGCGGTCGAACAGCGAGCGCCGGCCCGGTCCGGCCGCGGCCCGGGTGGCGACCAGGTCGGGGATGAGGTCCGCCCGCACCAGCTTCCAGCCGACGATGTAGAGCGCCAGCAGCCCCACCGCGAGCCGCGCCATCATGAACTCGTGGGAGAGCCAGACCGCCTTGCCGTGGGGCAGCTCGTGCAGGGCGTGCTCCATCGGACCGTAGACGGCCTCGTAGCCCAGCGTGAAGATGAGCAGGAAGCCGAGCAGCGACACCGGCAGGAAGGCGACCGACGCCTCGGCGAACCGGATCACCAGGCCCGACCACTTGGCGTTGGTGATCTTCTGCACCGCGGCGAAGGCCACGCTGCCCCCGGCCAGGCCGGTGAAGTAGAGCCAGTTGACGTGGAACAGCTGCCAGGCGCGATCGGCGCCCTCGCCCATGAGGGCCAGCACGAACAGGATCAGGCCGAGGACCGCGAGCCCGCCGCCGAGGCCGAGGAAGAGATCGTACCGGCCGGCGAGCGCGCGCTCGACCAGGCGGGTATGGACGGTTTGGGGACTCATCGAGGCCGTCCTCCGCTGGAACCGGTCGCGGCCGGCGCCGGCGCGATCGGCGCCGCGGCGCCGGGCGGCTCGGTGGGGACCGGCGCCTGCGCCTGCAGCTTGCGCACGTGGTTGACGATGGCCCAGCGATCGCTGGGGAGATAGACCTTGTCGCCGTAGCGCGGCATCAGCGCGCGGCCGTACCGGATGATGCTGTAGAGGTATCCGTCCGTGTAGGCGCGGGCCCGGCCGGTGAGCAGCGAGGGCGCCCCGATCCGGTTGGAGACCGGCCCCTTCCCGTCTCCGGCCACGCCGTGGCAGAGGGTGCAGTAGTTCTGGTAGAGGGTGTCGCCGGCGGCGTCAAGGTCGCGGGAGAGCAGCGCCACCTCGGGGCCCGGGGGCGAGACTTCCCGCTCGGAGCCGGGTGCATAGGGATTCCGCAGCCGGTCGGCGGTGGCGGGGTTGCCCGTGCTCCACTCGGCCAGCCAGTCGGGCTCGCCTCCGCTCACCGGCACCGTGCCCTCGATGGTGTAGCGCGGCACCGAATCGGACTCGTAGGGCCGGATGTAGCGGGCGTGGATCATGTGATCGAACCAGGGGATCACGTACCAGAGCTGGTCGGGCGACGGGACGTCGTTGTACCACCAGTCGCAGCCCCCGGCGCCGAGCGCGAGAAGGGCCACGAGACTCGACCGCCGCCGCCAATCACGCCGCTTCACGACGGACCTCCACCGCGCCCGCGGAACGGAGCATCTGCTCCACCGCGCCCGCCTGATCGCCACCCGCCGGCACGAAGACGCCGATCTGGTCGTCGCTGAACTTGGGATCGTAGGCGATGCCCCGCTTTCCCATGAGCACCGAGAAGAGCGCCACGGCCGCCACGGTGCTGAGCGCGCCGAGGAGAATGGTCAGCTCGAACGCGATCACGACGTAGGGCGGAATCGAGCCGATCGGCTTGCCCCCGACGAGGACCGGCCAGTCGTAGGACATCCAGAGCGTCATGCCGAACCCCGCGGCGCACCCGGTGAGGCCGCCGATCAGGGTGACCAGCCGGACCGGGCTCACCGAGTGGTCCAGGGCTTCCTCGATCTCGTGGTTGGGCGCCGCGGTGTACACCACCAGGTTGCGGTGCCCGCGCGCCCGGAGGGCGCGGATCGCGTCGGCGGCGGCGTCCACGTGAACGAACGAGGCGAGCAGCCCCGGCACCCGCCTGGAACGGAGCGGAAGGGCCATCAGTGATGCCCTCCCCGCTTCCGCGGCATGGGGATCATCTCCTTGATCTCCTGGATCGCGACGATCGGGAAGGTCTTGGCGAACAGCAGGAACCACATCCCGAACCAGCCGAACGAGCCCGCCAGGATGCCCCAGTCGGCCCAGCTGGGATTGAGCTGGTCCCAGGCCCAGGGGACGTAATCGTTGCTGAGCGACGAGACGATGATGACAAAGCGCTCGAACCACATCCCGACGTTGATGAAGATCGAGATGATGAAGAGCGCGGTCAGGTTGGTGCGCACCTTCCGGAACCAGAGCAGCTGGGAGACGAAGGCGTTGCAGATGATCATCGTCCAGCCGGCCCACCAGTAGGGCCCGAAGGCCCGCCGGTAGAACGTGGTCTGCTCGAACATGTTGCCGCTGTACCACGCCACGAAGTATTCCATCCCATAGGCGTAGAACAGGATCGAGCCGGTGAGCAGCGTGAGCTTCGCCAGGTTGTCGAAGTGGTACTCCGGCGTGATCATGTGCTCGATGCGGAGCGCCCGCCGGAGCGGGATGATCAGGGTGAGCACCATGCCGATGCCGGAGTAGATGGCGCCGGCCACGAAATAGGGGGCGAAGATGGTCCCGTGCCAGCCCGGTACGATGGACACCGCGAAGTCCCAGGACACCACCGAGTGCACCGAGAGCACCAGCGGGGTGGCGAGCGCCGCCAGGTACAGATAGGCGCGGGAGTAGTGGCGCCATTGGTTGTCGGTGCCCTGCCAGCCCACCGAGGCGAGCCCGTAGACCGTCTTGCGCCAGCCGGTCACCTTGTCCCGCACCGCCGCCACGTCGGGCACCAGACCGAACACCAGGAAGGTGGCCGACACGGTGAAGTAGGTCGAGATCGCGAAGACGTCCCAGATCAGCGGCGACTTGAAGTTGGGCCAGAGGTACCGCTGGTTGGGATAGGGAAGCAGCCAGTAGAAGATCCACTGCCGTCCGATGTGGATGATCGGGAAGAGCGCCGCCGTCATGACCGCGAACACGGTCATGACCTCGGTGGACCGGTAGACCGCCGTGCGCCAGGGCGAGCGGAAGAGGAACAGGATCGCCGAGATCAGTGTGCCCGCGTGCCCGATGCCGACCCAGAACACGAACGTCGTGATGTAGACGCTCCAGAAGATCGGCGGCTGGTAGCCGGCGTGACCCAACCCGTCGATGACCAGGATGAGGAAGGTCAGCAGCCCCATCAGGAAGACGGCTGCCGAGCCGAGCAGCAGGAGCACGTAGCCGCGTGAGGGGGCACTCAGCGTGGCGACGACGTCGCGGGTGACGTCGGCGTGGGTCTGGGTGATCGCGTGCCCGTCGCCGTGGCCGACGGGGGGAGGTGCGACGACGGCCATCGGTTATGCCTCCGCCGGCAGCAGGACCTTGGCGAGATAGGTGATCGCCGGCCGGACGTTGAGGTCCTCCAGCACGCGATAGCCGCGAGGGTTCTGCGCGAGCCGCGCCACCCGGCTGGAGGGGTCCCGCACGTTGCCGAAGACGATGCAGTCGGACGGGCAGGCCTGGGCGCAGGCGGTGGTGAACTCGCCGTCACGAATCGGGCGGTCCTCCAGGCGGGCCTGGTTCTGGGCGCCGCGGATGCGCTGGATGCAGAAGGTGCACTTCTCCATCACGCCCCGGGCCCGCACCGTGACGTCCGGGTTGAGCTGGAGATGGAGCGGCGCGGGCCAGGCCCGCTCGTTGTACTTGTACCAGTTGAAATACCGCACCTTGTAGGGGCAGTTGTTGGCGCAGTACCGGGTGCCCACGCAGCGGTTGTAGACCTGGCCGTTGAGGCCGTCCGGCGTGTGGTAGGCGGCGTACACCGGGCACACCGGCTCGCACGGGGCGTTGGCGCAGTGCTGGCACAGCATGGGAACGAACCGCGCCGACACCGGCTCGCCCGGCTCCTCGCCGCCCTCCCAGTACCGCTCGATCCGCAGCCAGGTCATCTCCCGGCCCTTGAGGACCTGCTCCTCGCCCACGGTCGGGATGTTGTTTTCGGCGTAACAGGCGGTCACGCAGGCGTTGCAGCCCGTGCACTTGGCCAGGTCGATCGCCATCGCCCACTGGGGGTTCTCGCCCTCGTAGTTGCCGTACTGGGTGGCCTCGTGCTGCTCCTCGGCCCAGCCGTGCACCGCCTCGAGCTCGCGCTCGGTGTTCACCTCGTGATGGCCGAGCCCGGCCTCGATGTAGGCCTGCTCGACCGTCAGCCCCTTCTGGGCCGCGGCCAGCGGGATCGACTCGGCGATGCCACGACCGAGCTGGCGGGCCACGCCGGCCACGCTGGCGAGCTTCCGGTACCGGCCGGTCTTCCGCACCGCGACCCGGGTGGAGAGGTAGGGCACGTACTCTCCCGACGGGGCGGCGAGCAGGTCGAGCGGGTTGACGCCGCGGCCTTCGGCGAAGGCGCCGTACGCCGTGTGCCCCAGCCCGAGCGGCATGGCCACCACGTCGTCGCGGATGCCGGGATAGACGAAGACCGGCGCCTCCACGGTGCCCTGAGGTGTCGAGAGCTCCAGGATCTCGCCGTCGCGCACGTCGAGCCGCCGGGCGGCCCCGGGCCCGACCTCGACCCAGGAGTGCCAGCTGATCTTGGTGACGGGATCGGCGATCTCCAGCAGCCAGGGCTTGTTGGCGCCGCGGCCGTCGTAGAGCATCGGGTGCGGATAAGTGAGGAAGGTGAACTCCCCTTCCCCGCCGAGCGCCGGTCGGGTGTAGCTGGCCTGCGCGTTCTCCAGGGCGAGCGACACCGCCCCCGCCGCCGGCGGCTCCCGATACACGCCGCCGCGCTGGAGCGCGCCGTGCCAGAAGGCGGCGAAGTCGGATTCGCCCAGCTCGCCGGCGAGCGCCTGCCAGCGGCTCTTGAGGTGCGCCTCGTAGGACGGGGCGTTGAAGCGGGCCAGCGCCCCACCGGCCTTCTGCGAGACCCGGAGCAGGATGTCGCCGGCGGGAAGAGTATCGAACACCGGCTCGAGCACCGGCTGCATCAGGCTGTAGACCCCGGCGCGGGGCCGGAGGTCGTCCCACCGCTCGAGCGCGTGGTGCTGGGGCAGGAGGAGATCGCAGAGGGCGGCGGTCTCGTCCAGGTAAAGCGAGGTGGAGACCTTGTAGCCCACCTTGCGGAAGGCGTCGGCGAACCCGGTGGCGCGGGGCTGGGTGTAGACCGGGTTGGCGTCGTGCACCAGGACGACCCCGACCTCGCCGGCATTCATCGAGCGGGCCAGCCCGGCCAGCGCGGCATGGCCGTCGGCCGCGGGCAGCTCGGCCCCGAAGCGGACGGTCTCGCCGATGTTGCCGGCCACGAAGTTGAGGATGTTGACCGCGGCGCAGACCTCGGTGGCGCCGGCATGCTGCGCCGCCACGCCGCCCGCCAGCGCCAGGCTGGGCCGCGCCGCGGCGAACTCGCGCGCCAGGCGCTCGATGGTGGCGGCGGGGACGCCGGTCTCCTCGGCGGCGAGCGCCGGGGTGTAGGCCGCGAGCGCGCCGGCGAGCCCGGCGGGCTGCCCGCCCCGCTCGCTCACCAGCACCTGGGCCATGGCCAGCGCGAGGGCGGCTTCGGACCCGGGTTTGATCGGCAGCCACTGATCGGCGTTGAGCCCGGTCAGATCCATGCGAGGCGCCGCGTACACCAGCTTGGCCACCTGCCCGCCCTCGAAGCCGTGGGCGGCGGCGAAGCCGCGGGCCTGCTCGAGGGGGGCGCCCCAGGTGTCCAGGAAGTCGGCGCCGAAGGAGACGATGTAGCGCGCCTTGCCGAGGTCGTAAAGCGGCAGCTGGTCGCTCCCGAACACCTGGCGGTTGGCCGCCCGCTCCGGCTCGCGGTCGAAGGTCTCGTGACGCACCAGCCGGCCGCCCAGCGCGGCGGTCCAGTCCCCCAGCAGGTCGGAGAAGGTGCCCCGCCCGGCCCCGGAGATGACGGCGACCCGGCTCCCCGCCTCACCGAGCTTCGCCGCCAGCCGGGCGATGGCGTCGTCCCAGGTGATCGCCTGGAAGCTGCCGTCCGGATTGCGGGCCATCGGCCCCTTCACCCGGCCGGGGTTGTACAGCCCCTGAAGCGCCGCCTGACCGCGGGAGCAGAGCTTGCCCCGGTTGACCGGGTGCTCGGGATTCCCCTCCAGCTTCACCGGACGGCCCTCGCGGGTGCGCACGTGCACCCCGCACCCGGTGGAGCATTCGGTGCAGGTGCTCGCGTACCAGGTGGCGAGTCCCGGTATTTGGTCCTCCGACTGGACCAGGTAGGGCACCAGCTTCTCGACCTTCCCGGTGGAGCAGCCGCTCAGCGCCAGCGCGCCGCCACCGGTGGTGGCGCCGAGCACCGTGAGAAACTTGCGGCGGTCGAGCGTGGAGGCAGTTGTTTCGTCGGCCATGCAGGCTCCGAGGACAAGTCCGGAGTCCAGGGCCGAGGGTCGAGAGTCCCCGGAGGGGCTGCGACTCTCGACCCTCGACTTTAGACCCTGGGCTTCAGTAATGACACACCGAGCAATCCCGCGAGACGTTCCGCTCCACGTGGCACGTGATGCAGAAGCCCATGTTGGTGACGTTGTTGACCTTGAACACCTGGGGCATGCGGGCCACGTCGCCGTGGCAGGTGGCGCACGCGTTGGGACCCATCGCCTTGACGTGCCGCTGATGCGGGAAATGCGCGTGGCGGGGAACGAAGTGCACCCGGACCCATTCGATCGGCTTCTTCTCGGTCCATGCCTGGCGCAGCTTCCGGATCTCGGTGCGGCTCGCGCTGTCGCTGCCGGCGATCACCAGGTGGCACCCCATGCACGTCTGCATGCTGGGAATGCCCGGCTCGGGCGAGACCGCGACGGAATAGTGGCAGTACTGGCACTGGATCTTGAACTGGCCGGCGTGAATGTCGTGGCGGAAGAAGAGCGGCTGTCGAGGCCCTTGCAGCGCCCCGGTATCGCTGATCACCGGCGCGGCGATCGAGTCCGGAACCGCCGCGGTCTGCTGCGCCTCCGGCCCGGGGTCGCCGAACGCCAGCAGGATCGCGAGTCCGCCGGCGCCGCCGAGTACGATTGCCAACGTACGCATCGAGGATCCTACGCTGTAAGAGAGGCGCTCCCCACCGGAGGGAGCCTCGTGAATGGCTTCACTCGAGAGGTGCTCGACATCCAGGCACCCGGTCCGCGACGCGCCGAAGTATAGCGATGACATCCGGCTACACAACCCGACCGGTTTCCCCTCGGCGAGGATAATCCGACTAGTTCACTCCCCATCGCCGCCGGTCCCGCCGCGCCCGCGGAGGCGGGGAGCGCGGTGCGGCGCGGGCCGCTCCGCGATCCACTCGGCCTTGAGCCGGGCGACGCGCAGAAACGCCTCCACCAGACGCTGGTCGGAGAGCTCGAGCCAACACCATTTGAGCGGACCGGTGCGCTGCCCTTCGGCCACGGCGCGCGTCACCCCGCTCGCGAGCCGGGGCACGCGGCCGAACCGGTGGACCTCCGCCTCGCTCAGGGTGAAGGTGGTCGAGACGGCGCCTGAGACCACGTGCAGCCAGCAGAGCTTGCGGTTGCCCAACCCGTATTCCCAGGCCCAGCGCCACGGCGCGCCCATGAAGCGCACCGTCTCCCCCACGCCGTCGAGGGCGAGCAGGCCGGTGCGGAGCGCGCGAAAGCGAGCGGCCGCGCCGGCCGGAAGGTCGCGGAGCGGAGCGGTGGGCAGCGGCGCCGCCTCGGGGTCGGAATAGGGATTGCCCAGCCAGTATGCCGTGGAGCGACCGACGCTCACTCTTCCTCCGAGGCGGGCGGCTCCGCCGCGAGGGCGACGCCGGTCCGCTGCAGGTAGCGCACGACCTCGATGCCCATGGCGCGCAGCAGGGTGGCCTCGCGGCCATCGAGCGCGGCGCGATAGACCATCTCGCGAAACGAGCGCATCACGGCATCGGGGCGCCGGGTCTTGAAGAAGTCGATGGCCCAGAGGGCGCGGCGCCAGTCGGCGAAGAGCTCCTCGAGCTGACGGGAGTCGGCCGCCGCCGCCTCGCGGCGCGGCCGCTTGAGCGGCTGGGACTCGCCCCCGCGGGCGAGCCAGCTCTCGTAGGCCATCACCGCGACCGCCTGCGCCAGGTTCAGCGAGGAGTGCCCCGGATCGGTGGGGATGGTGACGAGCACCTGTCCCAGGTCCAGCTCTTCGTTGGTGAGCCCCCGGTCCTCCCGGCCCGCGACGATCGCCACCGGCCCCTCTCCCGCCCGCTCCACCAGCTCCGCCGCCGCCGCCCGCGGGCGCAGGGTACGGCGCTTGGCGGTGCGGGCCCGGGCGGTGAGCACCGCGGTGAGGACGCAGTCGGCGAGCGCCGCGGCGAGCGAGGGGAACATCTCGATCCGCTGGACGAAGTCCGCGGTGTTGTGGGCGATCCCCTCGATGCGCCAGGGATCGAACACCGCGGGGTCCACCAGGCGCATGCGCTCGATCCCGAAGTTCCGCGCGATGCGGACCGCGGCGGCGATGTTGACGATGTCCTGCGGGTTGACCAGCACCAGGATCGGCGCGGCGGGATGCCCTGCGTGGCTCACTGCTCGCCGAGAAACGAGGTGTCGTGCCGCTTCGCCTTGAGCGCCGCGGCGAAGCCGGCCTTCTCCACCGCCTTCATGTACGCTTCCTTGGGCTCCACCTGCCCGCCGTCCACCAGCTCCATGAGCGCGTCGTTGAGGGTGACCATGCCGGCCTTCCGGTTGGTCTGCATGATGGAGGGGATCTGGAAGGTCTTGCCCTCGCGGATGAGATTGCTCACCGCGGGAATCGAGAGCAGCACCTCGCGCGCGGCGACGCGGCCGCCGCCGATCCGCTTGCACAGCGTCTGCGCGATGACGCCGCGGAGCGACTCGGAGAGCATGACCCGAACCTGCGACTGCCGGTCCGCCGGAAACTGGTCGATGATCCGGTCGATGGTGGAGGCGGCCGTGGTGGTGTGCAGCGTGCCGAAGACCAGGTGCCCGGTCTCGGCGGTCTCGATCGCGATCGAGACCGTCTCCAGGTCGCGCATTTCGCCGACCAGGACGATATCCGGATCTTCCCGCAGGGCCGCCCGGAGGGCGTGCTTGAAGGAGCGGGTGTGGAGCCCGACCTGTCGCTGGGTCACCAGACACTTCTTGCTCTGGTGCACGAACTCGATCGGGTCCTCGATGGTGATGATGTGGTCGGTGCGGGTCCGGTTGATGAGGTCCACCAGCGCCGCGAGCGTGGTGCTCTTGCCCGAGCCGGTGGGCCCGGTCACCACCACCAGCCCCTTGGTGAGGTAGCAGAGGTTCTGCACCTCGCGGCTCAGCCCCATCTCGTCGGCAGTCCGCACGGAGGTCGGGATCACCCGGAAGACCGCCATCGGGCCGTGCCGGTCCCGCCCCGCATTACAGCGAAAGCGCGCCACTCCCTCGATCTCGTAGGCCCAGTCGGTGTCGCCCCCTTCGCGGTACTCGGCCACCTCCTTCGGGGTCATGATGGCGAGGAGCATCGTCTCCAGCCGCTCCGGCGGGAGCGGCGCCAGCTCCTCGCGCTGGAGCTCGCCGTTCCGACGCAGCAGCGGCGGCTCGCCCGAGCGCAGGTGCAGGTCCGACGCGCCGGACGAGACCAGCAGGCGGAAGAGCTCCTCCATCGCCCCGCGCGCCTCCTCGAGGTCCGGACCGCGGGGCACGGCCTGCGGAGCGACGCTGGGCCGCAGAACCGCCCCGGCGCCGGGCCGGACTTCGACCCGCACTTCCCCGCTCGGCGCGCGGTAGGCGAAGGCCACCGGCTCCCCGCCCCCGAGCGCACCCGCCGCCTCGGGCGAGGCGATCTCGCGGAGCAGGCCCAGGATCTGGCCGTCGCTCAGCACCTCCCGGGTGATCGCCCGGCTGGAGCCGTTCGTCAGCAGGGCAGCGGGCTTGCCGGCGGCCAGCTGCAGCGCCTCCGCGCGCTGGTCGTGCAGGACTTGAATCAGGCGGTCGAGTCGGGCCACGAGTCGCTCAGTCGAGAGGACGAATCAGGCGGACGAGCGACTTGTTGAGATAGTGCGTCGTCTCGTCGGAGAGGAGGGTGAAGAAGCCGCCGGTGCCGTTCACGTAGTCGAGGGCGCGGGATCGCCCGGGCGGCAGCTCCAGGGTGGCTCGGCCGCGGTACTCCGCGCCGCCGTGGAGCACGACCTCCAGCTCGACCAGCTTGGCCGCGGTGATGCGGTCCGGGTCGGCCGCCGGGACCGGCTCGCGGCAGTCCACGACCAGCACCTGGGCCTTGGCGATGAAGGTGACCTCCCCGCCCGGCAGGGTCAGGGCGAAGAAGGGCTCGGGACGGTTGAGCATCTCGAGCGGGCTTTCGGGCCCCGGCGGATACGCGGGCCGGGTGAGGAGGTGGAGCTCCCCCTCGAGGGCCAGGCCCTCGGCCAGGGACACCACCGCGGCGACCCGGTTGGTCGAGCCCCAGTCACTCATCGTGGATGTCGCGGCATGGGGGTGAAGTTCGACAGCCGCGCGAGGCGCGGCAAGTGGGTATCAGCCACGGATCTCGACGCCCGCCTGCCGCTCGACGAGCCGGATGGCCTCCAGGTAGTCTGCCTCCTCGCCGAGGGCGGCCCGGGCGCGGTGGAACAGCTCGCCGGCGAGATCGAGCACGAGGCCGTCCACCCCGGTCTCCCGCAGCAGGTCGCGAGCGATCCCCACGTCCTTGTCCAGGAGTGCCAGCCGGAAGGTGCGCGGCCAGTGCCCGGTCAGCACCCGCTCCGGCACCAGCGACTCGCTGACGAAGGACCGCCCGCTGGATCCGTTGAGGACCTCCAGGGCCAGCCTGGCGTCCACACCCGCCTTCACCAGGACGGCGAGGCCCTCGCCCACGGCGAGAATGTTGACCGCGAGCAGGGCGTTGTTCACCGCCTTCATCGCGTGCCCCGTCCCGACGGGGCCGAGATGCTGGATGCGGCTGCTGAAGGCGGCGAGCACCGGCCGGGCCCGCTCGAACGTGCTCGCGTCGCCGCCCACCATCACGATGAGGGTTCCCGCCTCCGCCCCATTGGTGCCCCCGCTGACCGGGGCATCAACGAAAGCCACCTCCCGCTCGGCGAGGCGGGCCGCAATCCGGCGGGAGCTCGCCGGGTCGCCCGAGGTACAATCCACCAGCAGCGCCCCGGGACGCAGCCCGGCGAGGAGGCCGTCCGGCCCGTCGAGCAGCCCCTCCACCTCCCGCGAGGTGGGGAGACAAGTGACCACCACATCGGCCTCCGCCGCCGCCTCCCGCGGGGTCTCCGCGGCGCGCGCCCCGTGCCGCGCGGCGAAGTCCGCCGCCCGTCCGGCGGTACGGTTCCAGACCACGAGCCCGCCGCGCCGGGCCAGGTGGGCCGCCATCGGCCAGCCGATGGCCCCGAGCCCCAGAAAGCCGACCGTCACGTCTCCCCAGTGGCGGCTTCGACCGCTCCGGTCCGCCGCTGAGCCAGCTCCCGGTCCAGCATCAGCAGTCCGGGGCGGTCCTCGCCCACCATGCGGAACTGCTCGGCCAGCAGCCCGCTGGTCTTCTCCTCCTCGACCTGTTCCTGCACGAACCAGTCGAGGAACACACGGCTGGCGAAGTCACGCTCGTCCACGGCGAGGCCGTACACCTGGTTGATGCTGGCGGTGACCTGCTGCTCGTGCCTGTGGGCCTGCTCGAAGACCTCGCGCGGAGAGCTGAACTCGGCCGGGGGCCGGTCCATTTCCTGCAGCTCGACCCGCCCGCCCCGGTCCAGCAGGTGGTCGAAGATCTTCATGGCGTGCTTCACTTCCTCCTGGGCCTGCCCCCGCATCCAGTGCGAGAGCCCCGGCAGGTTCATCCCGTCGCAGTACGCCGACATTGAGAGGTAGAGGTACGCGGAATAGAATTCGTGCTTCATCTGCTCGTTCAGTGCGTCCTGCATCGTCTTGCTCATCATCGGCGCGGTCTCCGGCATCGGTGGATGGGCCGAAACTTGGACGTGCCTCGGGCTCTCGCCAAGGGTCGGGCCGATGACGGCACGCCTGATGCACGTGGACCTCGACGCCTTCTTCGTCGAGGTATGCCGCCGGCACCACCCCGAGCTGCGCGACGTCGAGCTGCTGGTGGTGGGCGGTCGGCGGGACAGCCGCGGGGTGGTCCAGTCGGCCTCCTACGGCGCGCGACGCTTCGGGATCCACGCCGGGATGCCCATCGGCCAGGCGGTGCGGCTCTGCCCCCAGGCCACCTTCTTCCGCGGATCCTTCCCCCAGTATCGCGACGCGTCCCGCGCGGTCCGGCGGGTGCTGGAGGGCCATTCGCCCACCGTGGTGATGGCCTCGCTCGACGAGGCCTACCTCGATTTTCGCGGCACCGAGCGGCTCCACCCCGTGAGCCTGTTGCCCGCGGCCGAGGCGGTGCGGGACGACGTCAAGGCGGAGACCGGGCTCGACTGCAGCATCGGGATCGGGCCCAACCGGATGATCGCGAAGCTCGCGTCGGATTCGGCCAAGCCCCGCGGCCTGATGGAGGTGCGGGCGGGCTGGGAGGAGGGCTTCCTCGCGGGGCTCCCGCTGCAGGCGATGCCCGGCATCGGCCCCAAGACCGCCGCACGGCTGGCGGAGCTCGGCCTCCGGGACGTTCACCAGATACAGCTCATGACCGAGACCGCGCTCGAGCGGCTCATCGGCGCGGACGCCCGGGCGCTCAAGCGGCGGGCGCACGGTTTCGGCGGCACCACGCTCGGCGCCGGCCGGCTGCCTCGCTCCATGAGCCGGGAGACGACCCTGAGCCGCGACCTCCGGGACCCGGAGGAGCTCGAGGCCATTCTGGCGCTGCTCACCGCCCGGGTCGCGGGACAGCTGCGCGAGGAACAGCTGGTGGCTCGCACCGTGACGCTCAAGCTCCGGCACGACGACTTCCACACCGTGACCCGGCGCCGCACCCTCGAGGTGGCCACCGACCTCGACGCCGAGCTCTATGGCGCCGCCCGAGCGCTCTTCCGTGAGGCATTCGAGGACGTCCGGCGCCGCGACCGCGGGGTGCGCCTCATCGGCGTCGCCGCGACCAACCTCGGCATGGCCGCGGAGGCCGACCTCTTCGAGCCCGAGGAGCGGCGGCGGCTCCGGGAGCTCTCCACCGCGGTGGACCGGGTCCGCGAGAAGTACGGGTTTTCCGCGGTCACGCCGGCGGCGGCGCTGCGGTTCCGGCGGCGGGCGGACTAGGCTCTGTCGGGCAACCGTGAGCGGCCGGTCGTCGGACAAAGCCGGGCCGGACTCACCGGCGGGGGGGTCGCAGGTCGCGATCCTCGAACCGGAGGCCCACGCTGCCGTCCCGGCTGGTGACCCGGGGCCCGAGCTCGCGGAACGTGGCCTCGCCAGCCGGACCGCGGGCCTGGACGGTGCTGTTGGCGTACAGGCGGTAGTAGCCGATGAAGACCCGGCGGCCCCCGGCCCGCACGGCGCAGCCGCAGTCGAGGGCGCCGGTGAGGCCGGCGTTCACCGTCACCCGGAGCGGTCCTGAGGTCGCATTGGTGATGAGCGGGGCGAAGTAGTCCGCCTCGCCATCGACGGTGTCGGCGCTGTCGGCCACGGTGCCCGAGGGACCGCGGAGCACGATCGATCCTCCGATCGGCTCGCCCATCGGCGCGCTGTCGGCCGAGAGCGGCCGCACCAGCGACCACTCCGCCACCAGCGTCCGCCGCCGCGCCAGCGAGACCGTCACCGTCTCACCCGGCCCGACCGTGCGGGGCGCATCGGAGCCCACCGCCAGCCGCACCGGGGCCGCCAGCCGGTTGGTGAACCGCAGCCGCGGACCGCCGAGCAGGAACAGCGCCGCACCCACGACACCAGCCAGCACCAGGAGAGGGAGGACGAGACAGGAGATCCGGCGGCCCGACGAAGCCGGCGGCTCCGGGCGATCGGCATGGGTCACATGAGCTCCGGGTGATCAGCGCGTGGAACGGCTCCGGCGGGGGCGCGCCGGCGGACGCAACATGGTGGAATCCACCTGGAGCGGCACCACGCCCGTCACGCTGTCGCGCGCCGCCTCGAGCGCCCCCAGCCGGCCGGTCCATCCGGCGGCGTCGGCCAGCAGCACGGCGGAGCCCCCAGCCGCGCGGTAGTAGCCCAGGTGCATCGTCTCGTCCGGCGGGATTTCGCAGCGGCAATCCATCGTGTCCCCGTCCACGACCACCCGCGCCGACAATGGGCGCCCCGCCACATTGGTCACCACCGGCGCCAGCCAGCCTTCGCCGGGCAGTCCGGCGTCGAGCGTCCGCCGCAGCTCACCCTCGACCCGATCCTCCAGGATCGCCCCCTCGACCGGTCCGCCGAGCGGCCGGCCCTCGTGCGAGGTGGGCTGCACCATGGCCCAGTGGGCCTCGAGCGGGCGCCCATGGGGCAGCGCGATCCGCGCGCTCGCGCCGGGGGCGATGGTGAGCGCGGTGTCCTCCAGCGTGAGCGCGACCCGCTCGGTGAGCCGGTTTTCCACCACGAGCGCCGCCGCGGGAGTGGCCGGCCGCACCAGACCCCCGCCGGCCAGGACCGCCCCCACCACAACACCCGACGCGGCCGCCCAGGGCCAGAGCCGCCGGCTTCGGCGCGCGGCCGGGAGCCGCTCGGTCGGCGCCTCCTCGATGCGGCGGGCGTACGAGGCCGGCGTGGTCGGCGTCGTGCCGGGCGGCGCGGCCATCCCGGCCCGGCCGTCGCGCAGCGCCTCGAGCACGGCCCGCGCCGTCGGATAGCGATCGTCCGGGTGCTTGGCCATGCACCGCACCACGATGGCGGCAAGCCAGGGTGGGATTCCGTCGCGGGCGAGGCTGGCCACCGGGACCGGCTCCTGGAGGTGGCGGCCCACGATCTCCTGGGAGTTGTTGCCCTCGAAGGGCGGCGCGCCGGTGAGGAGCTGGAACAGCACGGCGCCCACGCCGTACACGTCGGTTCGGGCATCCACCCGGCTGCCGAGCGCCTGTTCCGGACTCATGTAGAGCGGCGTGCCCACGATGAAGCCGCTGTCGGTGAGGTGGGCCGGCCCGTCGAGGTACTTCACGATGCCGAAGTCCACCAGCATCGGCCGCGCGGTGCGGGCCTCGAGGAGGATGTTGTCGGGCTTGACGTCGCGGTGCACCAGCCCGTGGTCGTGCGCGTGCTGAAGCGCCTCCAGGATCGGCTCCACGACGCCCAGCGCACGCTCGGGCGGCAGCGGGCCGTCGGTACGGAGCATGTCGGCCAGGGTGCGCCCCTCCAGGTAGGGCATGGCGTAGTACACCAGTCCCTCGCCTTCGCCGACGAAGTGGATCGGCACCGTGTTGGGGTGGTTGAGCCGGGCGATGGCCCGCGCCTCCTGCTTGAAGCGCGAGAGCGTGGCGGGCCCCCAGGGCAGGTCGGACCGGAGCACCTTCACCGCCAGCCGCCGCTGGAGGTCGGCGTCGGTCACCTCGTACACCTCGGCGAACCCGCCGCGGCCGATCAGCCGCACCACGTGGTACTGGGATCCGAGCGCGCGGGCGAGGCGGGCCGCCCCGGCCTCCTCGGCGAGTCGGAGGTCCGGCGGCGCGCCGTCGCTCCCCAGGAGCGCGAGGCTTCCGGGGCCGCAACGGGCGCAATGCGAGGTGCCCTCCGGGAGGGGAGCATGGCAGGACGAACAGACGAGCAGGGTCAGGTCGCGCCTCCGGTGGGTTCACCCGCGGGGCCGGTGAAGCTTAACCGATTGCCCGACGGCTCGGCCCAGGCGGCTCGGGGGGCGGCGAGGCGGCCGGGCGGCAAGCCGGTACAGCCGTGTGATTTACACCGTACATATCTGGCGCACATTGAGGTACATTCTCACCGATATCGGCAATACTGGGGCAGGATGTACTTCCAAGTGTGCATTTTGTGCACATTTCCCTTGACACCCCTGCAGCCGAACCCTATACTCCTGCCAGTCACCGCCCGGTCCACGTGAGACGAGACGATCCATGCCCCACGCCGTCCGAAACCGACGCTCCCCT
>DASUSR010000155.1:0-12947 GCA_036375015.1 Gemmatimonadales bacterium | reverse complement strand
ACCTGGCCCCGCACCATGGACATGAACGACCGGTCGCTGCGCTCGATCGTCGTCAGCCTGGGCGGGATCAACGCGGGGCCGGTGCGGGAGGACCGGTTCGTCATCGTGCCGGGCAGCGAGATCATGGCGATCCTCTGCCTCGCGACCGACCTGGAGGACCTGGAGGTCCGGCTGGGCCGGATCATCGTGGGCCTGACGCGCGACAAGAAGCCGGTCACCGCCCGAGACCTCAAGGCGAGCGGCGCGATGACGCTGCTGCTCAAGGACGCCATCCTGCCCAACCTGGTGCAGACCCTCGAGGGCGGCCCGGCGCTGGTCCACTGCGGCCCCTTCGGCAACATCGCCCACGGCTGCAACTCGGTCGCCGCCACCAAGCTCGGGCTCTCCCTGGGCGACATCGTGCTCACCGAGGCCGGCTTCGGCGCCGACCTCGGGGCGGAGAAGTTCTTCGACATCAAGTGCCGGTTCGCCGGCCTCGAGCCCGAGGCGGCAGTCGTCGTCGCCACCGTACGGGCGCTCAAGATGAACGGCGGGGTGAAGAAGGACGCGCTCGGCACGCCCGACGTGGCCGCGCTCGAGCGCGGCCTGGTGAACCTCGAGGCCCACGTCAGGAATGTGCAGAAGTTCGGCGTGCCGGTGGTCGTGGCGCTCAACCGGTTCACCTCCGACAGCGACGACGAGATCCGCGTGGTGCTCGAGGGCGCCCAGGGATGGGGCGCGCGTGCGGCGCTGAGCGAGGTCTGGGCCCGGGGCGGGGAAGGCGGCGTGGCGGTCGCCAAGGAGGTCCTCGCCGTGCTGGACGAGGGGAAGAGCGCCTTCAAGCCGCTCTACGACGCCGCCCTCCCCATCAAGCAGAAGATCGAGACCATCGCCCGGGAGATCTACGGCGCCGCGGGCGTGGACTACACCGGACCCGCGGAGAAGAACATCGCGCAGCTCGAGGCCATCGGTATGGGCCGGACACCGGTGTGCATGGCCAAGACTCAGTACAGCTTCAGCGACGATCCCACCAAGCTGGGCCGGCCCACCGGCTTCCGGCTCACGATCCGCGACGTCTACGCATCCGCGGGCGCCGGGTTCGTGGTGGCCCTCGCCGGGGACATCATGACCATGCCCGGTCTCAGCAAGACGCCCGCCGCCGAGGCGATCCGGGTCCACGCGGACGGAACCATCGAGGGCCTCTTTTGAGCGCGATCAACACCGTCTCCACTCCCGGCGCGCCCCGCGCCATCGGCCCCTACAGCCAGGGCGTCGTCGCCGGCGGCTTCCTCTTCACCGCGGGGCAGGTCGGGTTCGATCCCACGAGCGGCGAGCTGGTGGACGAAGGGATCGCCGAGCAGACCGGCCGCGTCCTGGAGAACCTTCGCGCCATCCTCCGGGCAGCCGGCCTCGATCTCTCGGCGGTGGTGAAGACCACGGTGTTCCTGGTGGACATGGCGGACTTCGCCGCGATGAACGAGGTCTACGCCGGCGCCTTCGGCGACCACCGCCCCGCGCGCTCGACCGTCGCGGTGGCGTCCCTGCCGCGCGGAGCGCGGGTGGAGATCGAGGCCATCGCGGCCCTCGGCGCGCACGGGTGAGGGAGCGGATCGGGCCTGGTGGTCTGGCCGGTCTTCAAAACCGCGACGGAGACGCCTCCGGCGGCTCCGGTGGGTTCGATTCCCACACGCTCCCGCCATCCGCGCCACCCGGCTCCGATCCGCGCCGGATTTCCTGCCTGCTGACCCGGCACCGGTCCGCCCTCCGCCGCTCCGGTCTCATCGCGGCGGTGCTGGCCGCCCTCGCCGCCCCCATGGCCGCGCAGGATACCACGGCGGCTCCCGTCGTGACCCCGGCCGACTCGCTGATCCGGCCTATTTCGCCGATGGGTGCCTTCTGGCGTTCGTTCCTCCTCCCCGGCTGGGGACAGGCGCGGCTCAACCGCAAGCTGACCGGGGGTATATTCGTAGCCTGGGAGGGCGTGACCCTCGGCATGAGCCTTAAGACCCGACACGAGCTCGCGTACCTGCGGCGAACCGGCTCCGCCCGCGCGGAGAACAAGCGGCGCGAGCACGAGGACTGGATCGTCCTGCTCGTCTTCAACCATCTCTTCGCCGGGCTCGAGGCCTACGTCTCGGCCCATCTCGCCGATTTCCCGGGCGATCTGCGTCTGCAGGCGGTCCCCGGCGGCGTCGGGGGCACGGTTTCGGTGCCGTTCCGGCTGCGATGAGCTCGGCCCCCGTCGGCATCTTCGACTCGGGGCTCGGTGGGCTCACCGTCGCCCGGTCCATCTATGAGCGCCTCCCGCACGAGTCCACGGTCTACTTCGGCGACACCGCCCGGGTACCCTACGGCCCCAAGTCCCCCGAGACGGTGCGACGGTACAGCCTGGAGATCCTCCGCTGGCTGCTCGACCAGGGGGTGAAGGCGGTGGTGGTGGCCTGCAACACCAGCACCGCGCACGCGCTCGAGGCGCTGCAGGAGGCGTCGCCGGTGCCGGTCATCGGGGTGATCGAGCCCGGCGCGCGGGCGGCTGCCGAGGCGAGCCGGAGCGGTCCGATCGGCGTGATCGGCACCGCGGGCACCATCGCGAGCGACGCCTACGCCCGCGCCATCCATCGCCTCCGGCCGGAGGCGCGGGTGGAGCAGCGGCCCTGCCCGCTCTTCGTCCCGCTGGTGGAGGAAGGCTGGTTCGAGCACCCGGCCGCGGAGCTGATCGCGGCCGACTACCTCGCCCCGCTGCGCCGCGCCGGCGTCGACGTGCTGGTACTCGGCTGCACCCACTACCCTCTGCTCAAGCCGCTGCTACAGCGGGTCATGGGCGATGCCGTCCGGCTCATTGACAGCGGGGAAGCTACCGCCCGGGCGCTCGAGGCGACCCTGCGGGCGCAGGGGTTGCGGGCCGAAGTGGACGGGGGTGTCTGCCATCGCTTCGCCGTCAGCGACGACGTGGCTCGCTTCCGTCAGGTGGGCTCGCGGTTTCTCGGTGACCGGCTGGGAGCGGCGGAGGTGGTGTCCGTCGGCTAGGCCGGAGCGCTGAACCGGCGGAGCTCGCTCGCGGCGGCCCCCGCGACCGCGTAGCGGAAGCCGTCGAACCAGGCGCCGGGGTTGAGGTACTCCGCACCGGTGGCGTTTCGGGTGAGCGCCGCCCGGTGGGTATGGCTCAGGATCACGAGCCCGAGCGAGCGCTCCCGCGCGAGCAGTCCCTCCGCCCAGGCCTGCTGGCGCCGCGCCGCTTCGGCCAGCTTGGCCTCGTCCCCGGTGTGGTCGCCAAGATGGGGGCTCAGTAGCTCGACCAGCCGCATGCCCAGGTCGGGATGCAGCGCGCGGTATACCGCGGACGTGGCCCGGTGATTGATCACCCGGTGCAGGAGGGCGGCCCGGCGACGGGTCTCGCTCAGACCGTCGCCGTGAAGGGCCGCCACCTCCCGCTCGCCGATGCGGAAGGTGAGGCGGCGCGGGTGAAAGCGCACCCCGAGGTCCCGCTCCCAGAAGTCGCCGCCCCACCGGTCGTGGTTACCTCCCACCATCAGGACCGGCATCCGCCGGGCGAGCCGGGCCAGCGAGGCCGCCACGTGGAAGCCCCGCCGGGGGATCACCTGCGAGTACGAGTACCAGAAGTCGAAGAGGTCGCCGTTGACCAGCAGCGAGTCGCCGAGCGTGGGCACGGCGTCCAGGAACTCCAGCAGTCCCTCCTCGACGGCGGGCGGCGTGGCGCCGAGGTGGGCGTCCGAGAGGACGACGAGGGCGTGGCCCAGCACGGGGCCAAAGATGGGGCCCCACCCGGGGCCGGGGCAATGTCACTGCGCTCCCGTCCCGAGCGTCTAACACTCCTGGGGAGGCCATGTCGAGTCCGGATGTCTCGGAGATCCTGGTCCGGGTGAACTACTCCGAGACCGACCAGATGGGCGTGGTCTATCATGCTCGCTATCTGGTCTGGCTCGACATCGCGCGCACCGAGCACCTGCGGCTCACCGGCATGACCTATCGCGACCTGGAGACGACCGGCCTCCGGCTGGCCGTCGGGGAGGTCGCCGTCCGCTACCGCCAGCCGGCCCGGTACGACGACGCCATCCGGGTGCGATGCTGGGTGCGCGAGGTGGCCTCCCGCCGCGTGGACTTCGGCTACGCCATCGAGCACGCGGAGGACCACCGGCTCCTGGCCACCGCCTTCACCTCGCTGCTCGTGCTCGATCGCGCGATGACGCTTACCCGGCTGCCCGACACCGTGCGCCGGGTCCTGCGACCGGTCCCCGACCCGGTGCGCCTGCAACTGACCACCGGCCCCTCGAGGACTCGCTCACATGACCGGTAGGCTCCACCGATTGCTGTTGCTGCTGGCGGCCCTCGCGGCCCCGCTCGCCGCCCAGCAGGAAGCCGTGGTGGAACAGCTCGCGCCCCTGCTCGCGGCCGAGGACGCCCGCAGCTTCCAGCCCGAGCTGTTCCGGCGCGCCCTGGTGTCGCCCGATTCGCTGGTCCGGCGCATGGGGGCGATGAGCGCCGGTCGGATCGGCGATCTGCGCGCCACCCCGCTCGTCATGCCCCTGCTCGGCGACCCCGACTCCACCGTCCGGGTCGCCGCCGCCTTCGCGCTCGGCCTGCTGCGAGACACGGCCGCGGCGCGGCCGCTGATGGACCGTCTCACCGGGTTGCCGGCGCTGGAGGCCACTTCCGCCGCCGAGGCGGTCACCGCACTCGCCAAGATCGGCGGCGAAGGCGCCGGCGAGTTCCTCAACGGCGTGCTCACCGGCCGGGTCACCCTCAGCGTGACCGACAGGGAGCCGGCGGTGCTCGCGGCCCTGCTCGAGTCCTGGCGGCTCGGCAGCGACGCGCCGGCCACCGCCCTCCTGCCCTTCGCCGACGACACCGCGGTGACGCGCCGCTGGCGGGCGGCGTTCTCGCTGGGGCGCCTGCGGGCGCCCGCCGCCGCGGAGCGCCTCACGGTGCTGCTCCGTGACCGGGAGACGGTGGTGCGGGCTGTGGCCGCCCGGGCGCTGACCCACGGGTATGTGGAGGCGGCGGGGCTATCGGCGGGGACCGTGGCGGACCTGCTCGCGCGCGCGGCCCTCGACCCCAATGCGCAGGTGCGTATCCACGCACTCCGCTCGCTGGCAGGGTTTCGCGACTCCACCCAGGCGACGGACGTTCTCCCTCTCCTGGGCGACCCGCTGCCCAACGTGCAGGTCCAGGCCGCCGCCACGCTGGGCGAGCTCGGCGGCGCCGAGGCCTCCCGAGCGCTCGCGCGGCTCGCGGGTGGCGGTGGGCTCTTCGCCGTGCGTCGCGAGGCGCTGGTGGGGCTCGCCCGCGCCGACTCGGCCGCCTTCGCCACGGCGCTGCCGCCCTGGCGAAGCTCGAGCGACTGGCGCGCCCGCGCCGCGGCCGCGGAAGGCAGTGTGACTGCCGGGACGGCGCCGTGGTTTCTCACCGACAAGGACCCGCGCGTCGTCGCCGCGGGGTTGCAGGCCTGGGCGGCGGAGGTGGAGGGTCCGGATTCGGCGCTCCTGGCGGCGGCGCGTCCGCGCCTGACCCATGCCGACGCCGCGGTGCGCAGCGTCGCGGCGGACGCCGTGAGCCGCGCCGCCGACCCGGCCGACCTGCCGGCCCTCATCCAGGGCTACCGCCGCGCCGCCCGGGACTCGGTCGCCGAAGCGGCGCTCTCGGCGCTCCGGGCGGTGGTCGCTATCAGGGAGCGGGGCGCCGAGACGGAGGCGCGGGTAGACCGCGAGTTCCTCGCCGCGGCGGCGCGGCCCGCCGACTACCTGATCCGCCGCTGGGCCGAGGAGCACTGGCCCCAGGCCGCGGCCCGGTGGGGGCCCGCGTATCCGCTCGAGACCGGCCGCAGCGTGCAGGACTATCGCGACGTAGTGCAGCGCTTCGTGCTCGGACCCGATTCACTGGCCCGCCCGCGGGTGCGCATCGAGACCGAGCAGCGCGGTCCCATCGAGATCGAGCTGCTCGGCCCCGAGGCCCCGCTCACGGTGGCCAACTTCCTCCGGCTGGTGAGCCGCCGGTTCTTCGATGGGAACCGGTGGCATCGCGTGGTGCCGAATTTCGTGGTGCAGGACGGCGACCCCCGCGGCGACGGCTTCGGCGGTCCCGGCGGCGCCATCCGGGACGAGATCAACCGACATCGCTACGACGGTCCGATGCTCGGGATGGCCCTGTCGGGCCCCGACACCGGTTCCAGCCAATGGTTCATCAACCTCAGCCCCCAGCCGCATCTGGACGGGACCTACACCGTCTTCGGCCGGGTGGTGGGCGGCCAGGCCGTACTGACCCGCATCACCCAGGGGGACGTGATCCGCACGGTGCAGCAATGATCCCCTTCCGATTCCGTCACGCGCGGCAAGCGCTGCTCGCCCTGGTCCTGACCGCCGCGGTGTCGTCCCCCGCGGCCGCGCAGTTCTTCGCCTTCGGCCAGAACAAGATCCAGTACCGCAAGCTCGACTGGCGCGTTCTCAAGGGCGAGCACGTGGACCTCTACTACTACCCGGCCGAGGCGGAGCTGGCGCCGGCGACACTCGCCTACGCCGAGGCGAGCTACGATACTCTCGCCGTGCAGTTCGGACACGAGGTCGGCCGGCGCATCCCGCTGATTCTCTACGCCTCGCATACCGACTTCGAGCAGACCAACGTCCTGCCGTTCACCCCGCCGGAGGGGCTGCTCGGCGCCACCGATTTCCTCAAGCGGCGCGTCTCCCTGCCGTTCCGGGGCAACTTCGCCGAGTTCCGCCACACGTTGCGCCACGAGCTGGTCCACGTCTTCCAGCTCGACCTGATGAGCGAGAGCTACGTCCAGGCGCCCCGCGCCCGCCGCTTCGTCTTCCCGCTGTGGTGGACCGAGGGGCTGGCGGAGCTCTGGTCCGGGGGACAGGACGCCCGCGACGAGATGGTCCTGCGTGATCTCACGTTGAGCGGCCGGCTCCCCGAGCTCAAGCAGCTCACCTATGTCACCAGCGGGATCGTGTACCCCATCGGCGGCCAGATCCACCGGTGGCTGGCCGATACCTACGGCGACTGGCGGGTCGCCGTCATGTACAAGGAGCTCAACCGGCATGAGAGCTTCGAGGCGGCGCTCCAGGCGGTCTACGGCCGCTCGATGGAGCAGTTGAGCGAGGAGTTCAAGCTCGCGCTCCGCCGCAAGTATTACCCCTCGGTGGACAGTCTCGCCCCCCTCACAGTCCTCGGCACCGAGGTCGCCGAGCTCGCGGTGAAGCCCGCCTTCCTGCCCGACACCAACGGCGGCTCGGGTGAGGTCGTCTACGTCTCGCCCGCCACCGGCTACGTCACCGTCTATCGCAAGGGCCTCACCGAGCGGCGGGCCCGGACCGTGGTGGTCGCGGGGCGGAGCGCCGAGCTGGAGTCGTTCCATCCGTTCGACAGCCGGATGGACGCTTCCCGGCCCGGGTTCCTCCTCTTCACCGCGCGCCACGGCGACCGGGACGCGCTGGTGGTGTGGGATCTGGAGCGGAGCCGCGTCGCGGGCCGCTACCAGTTTCCCGAGCTGGTCTCGCTGCTCTCGCCGCACTGGATGCCGGACGGCCGGAGCATCGTGGTGAGCGGCCTCTCCGAGCGGGGCGTGTCCGACCTGTACCGGGTGCACCTGCCCGACGGCACGCTCGAGCCCCTCACCGCCGACCACTATCAGGATCTCGACCCCGTGCC
The DNA here is from genome assembly GCA_036375015.1 of Gemmatimonadales bacterium. Lineage (GTDB taxonomy): Bacteria > Gemmatimonadota > Gemmatimonadetes > Gemmatimonadales > GWC2-71-9 > CAVVWJ01. The sequence continues at coordinate 5,303 of DASUSR010000155.1, read as the reverse complement.
GAGCCCGGACGGGCGCCGGATCGTCTTCGCGTCCGATCGGACCGCCGGCGGCATCGCGGGCGCCGTGAACCTCTTCATGCTCGACCTCGGGGAGTCCCGCACCGCGCAGCTCACCGCCGGCGACTGGCGGGACGAGGTTCCCACCTGGGGGCCCGACGGCCGGATCTACTTCACCTCCGACCGCGACGGCGTGCTCAACGTCTTCTCGGTGGATACGGCCGGGCGGGGGCGCCGGGAGACCTCGGCGTGGAGCGGCGCGTTCGACGGCGTCCCGCTGCCCGACGGCTCGGGCCTGCTGGTCGGCGGATTCCACGACCTGAGCTGGAACCTGTACCGGGTACCGGTGGATACGCTCGCCCGCCAGGAGCGCTTCGACGCCGTCACCTCGGACAGGGCCTCGCGATGGACCTGGCTCACGCCCCGCGACACTGCCGCCAGCGTGCTGGCACAGCGGGAGCCGTACCGCACCCGGCTCACTCTCGACTTCGCCGTGGGGGACGCCGTCCTGATCCCCGGCTACGGCGGGGCCCAGGGAGCGTTCTTCGCCATGAGCGACCTGCTCGGCGACAACCTCCTCTACGGCTCGCTCAGTTCCTACCAGGGGCGCCGCCTGGGGAGCATCCTCGGCAACATCAGCGCGAATGCGGTGTACCTCAACCGCTCGCGCCGGGTGAACTGGGGGGTGGGCGCTTTCCGGACGAAGAGTCGGAATTTCGAGGGCGACCGGGTGGTCGCCTACGATGAGACCGCCTACGGCATGCTCGGTATCCTGCGCTACCCCCTGAGCCGGTTCAGCCGAGTGGAAGGGACCTTCGTGGTCGAGCACTCGGACAGGGTGGACTTCACCCTCCCGGTGGATGAACCCCGCCGGCGGGGCTGGATCGCGTCGCACTACGCGAGCTACGTGCACGACAACGCACTCTGGATCCCCAGCGGCCCCATCGACGGCAGCCGCTTCAGCCTGACCGCGGGGGTGTCGAGCGACTTCAGCAACAGTCGCTTCGACAGCTATCTGGTGAGCGCCGACTGGCGGAAATACTTCCGCTTCGGCTCGCGCACCGCGTGGGCGCTCAGGGGGTACGGCTTCTACAGCGGTGGCGACCGCCCCCGTCGCACCAACATCGGCGGGACCCTGGCCTTGCGAGGGTATCCCCTGTTCGGCTACGTCGTCGGCTCCCAGGCCTTCCTCCTCAACCAGGAGCTCCGCTTCCCGCTGCTCACCCATCTCACCATCGGCTTCCCGTTCGGCGATCTCGACCTCCCCGAGATCCAGGGCGCGCTCTTTTCCGACGTGGGAAAGGCCACCTTCGAGACCTCCCCCAACCGGGCGACTCTCGGCAGCTTCGGCATTAGCTTCCGACTCGCCGTGGCCCCGCTCGCGGTTCTCCGGCTCGATGTCGGACGCCGCTTCAGCAACAACAAGTTCCGGGGATACGGTCTGGACCGCGACCAGAGGGATGGCGACTTCGTGAGCTTCTTCTTCGGCACTAACTATTGATGGGGCAAAGGCTTTTCGTTGACCACCGGTCCGCTGCGGCCTATCTTCTGCTGCTGGTGGGCTGCGGCCCCGGCCCCGGGCCGGTGGTGCCGGTCAACGCGCCGCCGGTGAGCCGCGACGTCGTGGCGGAGTGGGTCGCGGGCACCATCCCTTCGGATCAGCGGTTGCATCGGTTCAAGTGGTTGTTCCGCGATGAGAAGTCGAGCGCGGGAGGGCGGGGCAGTGCCCGCATCGCGCCGCCCGACTCGCTCCGCTTCGACGTCGCGGGGCCGTTCGGCTCCGGCGCCGCTTCCGCCGCGGTGGTTGGAGAGCAGCCGCTCTGGACCGAGCCGCCCGACGCGATCGAGAAGATGGTGCCGAACTACCCGCTCATGTGGGCGATGTTCGGCGTGGCCCGGCTTCCCGACGACGGCTCCACCCTGCGCGGGCTGGTGGACGGCGAGACGACCGCCTGGCAGTACGCCGGGCAAACCGACACCGTGGAGTACGTCCGCACCGCCGGCAAGCCTGCGCGGCTGGTCACCACGGTGCGGCGCGGCGGCGAGATCCTGGGCCGGGCGGAGACGACGCTCGACAGTGTCGGCGCGCCGGTCGCGGCGCGGCTCGTGGTCCCCGGCGTTCCGGCCCGGCTCGATCTCACGTTCCTTTCCACCGCATCGGCCGACTTTGCGCCTGATATCTGGACTTCTCGCAAGCCTTAACGCCCTGGCCCTCGGCGGCTGCCTATATGGCTTCGCCGGGGGCGGCCTCCCGCCCAGTATCAGGACCGTCGCCGTTCTGCCGTTCGACAATCAGACCGCCGAGCCGACGCTCACCCAGGAAGTCTCCGTCCGGGTGCGTGAGGCGGTGGAAGGCCGTCTCGGGCTTCGGCAGGCCAGCGAGAGCCAGGCCGACGCCGTGGTGCGCGGCACCATCACGCGCTACGAGCCGGACGTGCCCGTGGCCTACACCGGCGAGGACGACGGCAACACCGTGACCGTCACCCGGCGACTGGTGCAGATCACGGTCTCGGTCGAGATTCTGGACCAGCGGGCGGGCAAGCCGCTCTGGCAGCGCAACGGTCTCCTGCTGGAAGGGGACTACGAGCCGGGGCAGGAGCGGACCGGCCGGGAGCGCGCCCTGGAGAAGCTGGTCACCAACATCGTCGAGGGAGCCCAGTCGCAGTGGTAGCGGGCTGGCGAGACCGGCGCGGGGGCAGCTCGCTCGGGTGCCTGGTCTCGCTGGCCCTCTTCGCGGCCGCCCTCTACTACGGTGTGCACATCGGGGAGGTGTACCTGCGATACTACCGGCTGCTCGACGCCATGCGGTTTCAGGCCAGCATCGCCCCCAGCGTACAGAACGACGTCATCCAGCGCCGCCTCGTCGCCACGGCGGACAGCCTGCTCGGACGGTCGGTGCCGATCCGGGTCGAGCGGGGCGGGAACCCGCCCCGGATCACTATCCGCACGGAGTACGAAGAGCGTGTCGAACTGCCCTTCTTCCATCACACCTTCGTCCTCCGCCCGCGTGCGGAGGCCCCGCTCTAGAGCCATCCCCCGCCGCGTCACCGCCGCCGGGCTCGCGCTGCTCGGCGCTGCGCCGCTGCTCGCGGCCGAGGGCGGGCTGGACGTCGCCCGCCTCTTTCTCGTCGTCGCCGCCATGCTGGTCGGCGCCAAGATCCTCGGCGAGGGCGCGGAGCGGATCGGCCAGCCCGCCGTGCTCGGGGAGCTGGTGGCCGGCGTGCTCCTCGGGGCGAGCGTCCTCGGCGTGGTGCCCACCGAGGGCTCCGCCGCCGAGGTGATTCACGTCTTCGCCGAGCTGGGCGTGCTGCTCCTGCTGTTCGAGATCGGGCTGGAGACCGATCTTCGAGAGATGTTCCGCGTCGGCCCGGCCTCGCTCGCGGTCGCCTGCGTCGGCGTGGTGCTGCCCTTCGCTCTGGGGTACGGGTACTGGATGCTCTCGGCGCCGGTCTCCGCCGGCTCGACCGACCTCACCACGGCCGGCATCTTCGTCGGCGCCACGCTCACCGCCACGTCCGTCGGCATCACCGCGCGCGTGCTGTCCGACCTCGGGCGCATGAACACCCAGGAGGCCCGCATCATCATCGGCGCCGCGGTCATCGACGACATCCTGGGGCTCGTCATCCTGAGCGTGGTCTCCGGTCTCGCCGCCGGCGCGGCGGTGACCACGATGGGGATCCTGCGCACCCTCGCCGTGGCGGTCGGATTCCTGGTGGTGGCCGTGCTGGTCGGCCGGTTTGCGGTGCCGCGGCTGTTCGACCTGGTGGTGCGGATGCGGGTGCGCTACGTCCTGCTCATCGCGGCGCTCGCCTTCGCCCTGGGCCTGGCCTCGGTCGCGGCGCTGGCGGGCTCCGCGCTCATCATCGGCGCGTTCGCGGCCGGCATCATTCTCTCGGGCACCAACCAGTTCGACACCATCGAGCACGAGGTCAAGCCGGTGGCGTCGGTCTTCGCGCCCATCTTCTTCGTGAGCGTGGGGGCGTCGGTCAATCTCGGACTGCTCAATCCCGCGACGCCGGAGGCCCGGGCGACGCTGCTGATGGCGGCCGGACTGACGGCGATCGCAATCGTCGGCAAGCTGGCCGCGGGGTGGGCCGCGCCCTGGGTCCCGTTCCGCCGGGTCGTCGTCGGGGTGGGGATGGTCCCGCGAGGGGAGGTCGGGCTCATCTTCGCCGACATCGGCCGGCGGTCGGGCGTGCTCACGGATGAGGTGTTCGGCGCCGTGCTCCTCATGGTGATGGCCACCACTTTCGTCGCGCCGCCCATGCTCAAGCTCCTCTTCGGCAACTCGCCCGCCGCGATCGACCACCGATGAGCTCGGCCGGAAAAATCCGCGGCCGGGAGGAGGCCCTCGCCTGGCGCCGGCGGCAGCAGGGGCCGGTGGTGTTCACCAACGGCGTGTTCGACCTGCTGCATCCCGGGCACGTGGAATACCTCGAGGCTGCCCGCGCGCTGGGGGATTTCCTCATCGTGGGCGTCAACACCGACGACTCGGCCCGGCGGCTGGGCAAGGGGCCCGCCCGTCCGGTCCAGAGCGCCGAGGCCCGCGCCCGAGTGGTGGCCGCGCTCGAAGCAGTGGACAAGGTGGTCCTCTTCGATCAGGATACACCGCTCGAGCTGATCCGGACGGTGCATCCGGATGTGCTGGTCAAGGGCGGCGACTACACCCGGGGCACCATCGTGGGCGCGGACTACGTCGAATCCTATGGAGGACTGGTGGTGACCATTCCGCTCGTCGCCGGACAATCGACCACTGCCATCGTCGAGCGGCTGCGTGACCCGGCCTGACGGACGAGCCGCGGACCAGCTCCGCGCGGTGGTGCTGGAACGGGGCGCCAATCCGTACGCCGAGGGGTCCTGCCTGGTCCGCTTCGGCGGTACCCTGGTCCATTGCACCGCCTCGGTCGAGGCCGGGGCGCCGCCCTTCAAGAAGGGCACCGGCGAGGGCTGGGTCACGGCGGAGTACGCCATGCTCCCGCGCGCCACCCAGGAGCGCACCTCGCGGGAGCGTTTCGGTCCCGGCGGCCGGAGCCAGGAAATCCAGCGGCTCATCGGCCGCTCCCTCCGCGCCGCGATGAGCACCATGGCGTTCGGCGAATTCACCATCCGGATCGACTGCGACGTGCTCCAGGCCGACGGCGGCACCCGCACCGCCAGCATCACCGGCGGCTGCGTGGCCCTGGCCGACGCGTGCACCTGGCTGGCCGAGCGGACCGGGGTCGCGCCGCCCTTCGGGCGCCTGGTGGCGGCGGTCTCGGTCGGGATCGTGGACGGCGAGCCCCGGCTGGACCTGTGTTATGCGGAAG
>DASUSR010000154.1:0-17313 GCA_036375015.1 Gemmatimonadales bacterium | reverse complement strand
ACCGAGACGGTCACTCCCTCCGGCTCGAGCCCGCGGATGAAGGCGGTGATCTCGGCCGCGCGCTCGTAGTTGGCGCGCTGCTGCTCGGCGAGGGTGGACCGGGAGAGGTCCACCAGCGTGCTGGTATCCACGTCGATGTTGTAGAAGCCGGCGCCGACCTCCTCCGCGATGAGCTTCTTCACCTCGCCGACCTCGCCCTCCGGATCGGCGAGGTACTTCTTGTGGTTCACCTGGCAGTGATCGCCCTGGACGAAGAGCGGCAGGGTGTACCCCTCCCGCAGCGCGGCGCCGATGAGCACCGAGACGTACTCGGCCGGGCGCTGCTCGGTGTAGGCGATCTCGGAACGGGCGATCTCAAGGATGATGGCGCCAGCCTTGCCCGCGCGGGCGGCGCGGAAGACCGCGCGGGCCGTATCGTAGGCCATCGCGCGGACGTTGATCGCCGGTACGGTGAAGCCACCGACCTCGCCGCGGCCGCGGGCCAGGTAGAGCCCGTTGATCGAGGCGGGGCGCGCTCCGGTGACCTGCCCGAGCTCCCACAGGAGCCAGCGCGCGGCGTCCCGGTCGCTCCCGGCGCCGAACACGGCCTGCCAGACCAGCCGGTCGGTGGCCGGGGAGCGGAGCCGGGCGGCGTCGTGCACCGCCACGCCGCCTGGAACCAGGGCGACCGCGCCGCCGTAAATGTCCACCACGCGATGGGTTGCGTCCGTCATCCATATGCCTTGGTTGAAGCCGATCCCAAAGGTAGGCCGGGGAGGAGCGAGCGTCAAACCGACTACACCACGTCGGTGTCCTCCGGGGCCGCGGGCGGGGATTCGTACCCCGGCCTCCCCATCGCCGCGTAGGTGAGTCGCTTGCCCAGCTCGACACCCGGCTGGTCGAAGGGATCGATCCCATACCAGACGCCGGCGTAGCCGGTGGCGAGCTGGAAGAACATGATCGCCTCACCCAGCGTCTCCGCGGAGAGGTCGGGGAGCCGCAGCGTGCAGCTCATCCGGCCACGCTGGGCCAGCGCGGAGGAGGTGGCCTCGTACTCGGCCTGGAGCAGCTCGCCCAGGCTGTGACCCGGGAGGTAGGCGAGGTCTGGCGGCAGATCGGCCCGGGGCGGGATGGGCAGGTCCTCCTCCTGACGCTCCACCACCGCGAAGGTGATGACCTTGTCGAACGGCCCTTCCATGAAGAGCTGCACCTGGCTGTGCTGGTCGGTGGCTCCGATCGCGCCGACCGGCGTCGGCCCCACGTGCACGGTGCGCCCCTCCCGGTCCACCCGCTTCCCTAGGCTCTCGGCCCAGAGCTGCCGGTACCACTCCGCGAACTCCCGCAGGCGGTCCGAGTAGGGCATGAGCACGTGGATCCGGGCCCCGAGGTCCGCGTCCGCCGCCCAGTGCAGCGCCGCATACAGGGCGGGCGGGTTCCGCAGCAGATCGTCGGCCGCGGCGCGCTCCACGGCTCTTCCGGCGCCGGTGAGCAGCCCCTCGATGTCGATGCCCACCAGCGCGGCGGGCAGCAGCCCCACCGGCGAGAGCACGCTGAAGCGCCCGCCCACCCCGGGCGGCACGCTGAGGGTGGCGATACCCTCGCGCTCCGCCAGCTCACGCAAGGCCCCCCGCTCCGGGTCGGTGGTGAACACCAGGTGGCGGTAGGCGGCCGCGCCGAGCGCCTCCTCCAGCCACTGCCGGACGACCAGGTACTGCGCCATGGTCTCCGCCGTGCCGCCCGACTTGCTGATGACGTTCACCAGGACCCGGCGGGGGTCGATCCGCCGCAGAACCGAAGCGACGCTGCCCGGATCCACGTTCTCGAGCACGGTGAGCCGGGGGAAGAAGTCGCGGGACTCGTCGTCGCCCTCATTCCAGCCCGGGCGCCGGAGCGCGCCGAGCAGCGCCTTGGTGCCCAGCGCCGAGCCCCCGATGCCGAGCACCAGCACGTGGGCGTGCGCCTGACCCAGACCCTCGGCGAAGGTCTTGATCTCGCGGACCGTGACCCCCTGGTCCACCAGCCCGTAGAATCCGTACTCGCCCGCCTCATGGCGGCGGCGAACCTCGCGCTGGATCTCGCCGAACCGCGAGGCGAGCTCCCGGAGCCGTGCGCGCGGCAGCCCGTGCTCGCCGTCGAGCCGATCCTGGAACATGCGGCCGTAGCTCAGTGTGATCACGGAATCTCCACGGTGAGTCCGTCGTAGGCGGGCATGACGCCGGGGGGCAGCTGCGCCGCGAGCGCCTGATGCCCGGTCTCGTGCGTGAGGTGGGTGAGAAAGGTGCGGCGCGCCCCGAGATCGCGCGCCGTCTGCACCGCCTCGCCGATACTGAGGTGGGTGGGGTGCGGCCGCCACCAGAGCGCGTTGAGCACCAGCACGTCGAGGCCCTGCAACTGGGCCCGCTCGGCGTCGGGCACCGCCTTCACGTCGGTGATGTAGGCCAGCCCCCCGAACCGATAGCCGAAGACGCGGAGATGGCCGTGCTGGAAGGCCAGGGGCAGGGTCTCGACCCCCGCGACCCGGAGCGGCCGCCCGGGCTCGACCGCGTGCATCGCGAGCCGCGGCTTCGAGGTGCCTTCGTAGGGGCGCACGTCGTCGTCGAAGATGTAGTTGAAGGAGCCGCGGAGCCGCGCCAGGGTCTCGGGCGGTCCGTAGACCGGCAGCGGATCGCGGCGGCGCACCGAGAAGACCCGCAGGTCGTCGATGCCGTTGATGTGGTCGGCGTGCTCGTGGGTATAGAGCACCGCGTCCACCCGGTCCACGCCGCTGGCGAGCAGCTGCAGCCGCAGCTCCGGCGGGGTGTCGAGCAGGATGGTTCCGCTCTCGGCCTGGAGCAGCGCGCCGGAGCGCGACCGCTTGTCGCGTGGGTCCTCGGAGCGGCAGACCTCGCAGTCGCAGCCGATCTGCGGCACACCGAACGAGGTTCCGGTGCCGAGAAAGGTGAGCCGCATCCGCTATACCGCTTCGATCTTGAGCAGGTTGGTGGTGCCCGGCATGTCGAAGGGCACGCCGGCCGTCACCACCAGCCGCTCGCCCGGGCGCGCCAGCCCGCGGGCCAGGATCTCCCGCCGCGCCACGCCCAGCATCTCGTCGTAGTCGGTGGAGTGGGGCACCAGCGCCGGAGTGACCCCCCACACCAGCGCGAGCTGCCGGAAGGTCTCCGGCTCCGGGGTGCACGCGACGATGGGGACGGCGGGGCGACAGGTCGCGACCTTCCGCGCGGTGAAGCCGCTGCTGGTGAAGCAGAGGATGGCCGGGGCACTCAGCATCTCCGCCGCGGCGCACACCGCGACGGCGATGGCATCCTCGGTGCGCACGGGACCGCTCTGCGGCGCCCGGTGCAGCGGCAGGGCCACCCCGTCCACCGCCCGGCGGCCCAGCGCCGCGTCCAGGGTGACGCCGCGACCCTGCCGTTGACCCTCCATCTCCCGCGCGATGCGATCCATCGCCCGCACCGCCTCCGCCGGGTAGCGTCCCACCGCCGTCTCCGCCGAGAGCATGACCGCGTCGGTGCCGTCGAGAATCGCGTTGGCCACGTCGGACGCCTCCGCCCGGGTGGGCCGCGGCGCCTGGATCATGGACTCGAGCATCTGGGTGGCGGTGATGACCGGCTTGCCGTGCAGCCCGGCCTCGCGGATGATCTGCTTCTGCATCAGCGGCACTTCCTCGAAGGGGAGCTCGACTCCGAGGTCGCCGCGGGCCACCATGATGGCGTCGGCCGCGTCGAGGATGCCGCAGAGGTTCCGCAGCGCCGTGTCCTTCTCGATCTTGGCCACCAGCTTGACGCCGCGCGGCACCAGCGCGCGGAGCTGCTCGATGTCTTCCGGGCGGCGGACGAAGGACAGCGCGACGTAGTCGACGCCCAGCGCCACCGCCTGCTCCACGTCCTCCAGATCCTTCTCGGTGAGCGCCGGCGCGCTCACCTCGATGCCCGGCAGGTTCATCCCCTTGTGCGACTTGAGCTCGCCGCCGTAGTGCACCACCGCCTCCACCCGGTCGTCGCGGGTGCCGACCACCTCGGTGGCCAGCAGACCGTCGTCCAGCAGGATGCGGGCGCCCACGCCCACGTCGCCGGCCAGTCCCTCGTAGGTCGTCGGGATCTCGCCCGCGCCCGCCTCGTCCTCGGGCGCGAAGACCACCCGCTGCCCCGGCTCGAGCAGCAGCGGCGTGTCGAGATTGCCGACCCGGATCCGGGGGCCCTGGAGATCGAACAGCGTGGCCACCGCGTCCCGCCGGCCCGCGACCACCTGCTGCAGGTCGCGCACCCAGTGGGCGCGGATCTCGGGCGTGCCGTGGGAGGCGTTGATCCGCACCACGTTCACGCCGGCGTCGAGCAGCTCAGCCATTCGCGCGGGGGAGTTCCAGGCGGGTCCCAGGGTGGCGACGATCTTGGTCCGGCGCACGGAGGTCGGTGGCATGCGTTCAGTCTAATGCGCCACCGTCACCGCCGCATGACGACCTCGCCGCCCACGACGGTGAGCGCCGCCCCGCCCGCGCGGAACGCGTCACCGTCTCCCCGCTCGACTCCCGGGTCCACATCCCACGCCACGAGGTCGGCGTCCAGGCCGGGCGCCAGCGCGCCCCGCCGCGCCCCCACGCCGGCGGCACGAGCCGGAGCCACGGTGTAGGCCCGAACCGCCTCCTCGAACCCGATCGCCTCTTCCGCGCGCCACGCGGAGCGCCCGGCGCCCTCGGGACGCCGGGCCAGGGCGGCGAACATGCCGGCCCGCGGATCGATCGTCGCTACGGGCACGTCGCTCCCGAACACCAGCGCGGTGCCGCGGCGCAGGAGCGAGCGGAACGCGTAGGCCCCGCGACCGCGCTCGCCCCAGTGGCGGTCCACCATGGGGATATCGGTGAGGAGATGAGCGGGCTGCATGGAGACCACGATCCCCGCCGCCGCGGCGCGATCGAGGTCCCGCGCGTCCACGCATTGGAAGTGCTCGATCCGGTGCGGCAGCGCGACCCGGGCGAGCGGCGTCATCAGGTCGAGCGCCCGGCGCACGGCGGCATCGCCGATGGCGTGCACGGTGGCGGCGAGCCCGTGCCCCGCGGCCAGGTGGAGCGCGTCCCGCGCCTCGGCCTCATCGGTGATCGGCATTCCCCGGTCGCGAGTCCCTTCGTACGGGCGCAGCATCCACGCCGTGCGGCTGCCGAGACTGCCGTCGAGGAACAGCTTGATCCCGCCGACGGCGAGCCACTCCGAGCCATCGCCGCTGCGCACCCCGCCCGCGATGAGCGCCGGCAGCGAGGTCACCGGCGGCTGGAACAGCACCCGGAGCCGAAGCGAACCGCCGAGCTCCAGCCGGCGGAAGGCCGCGAGGGCCGCGTCGTTCTCGACATCGTGGATGCCGGTGACGCCCAGCCGGTGCGCCTCGGCCTGGGCCTCCAGCGTGGCGGCGTCGAGCAGCGCGGGCGGGGGCTCGGGGAGGATGCGCGAGACCAGCTCCACCGCGCGCTCGAGCAGTAGCCCGGTCGGCGCGCCGCTCGCGTCCCGCACGATCCGGCCGCCGGCCGGGTCCGGGGTGTCCCGGCCGATCCCGGCCGCCGCCAGGGCCGCACTGTTCACCCAGGCGGCGTGCACATCCAGCGAGTCGAGGTAGACCGGACCCGGCTGCACGGCATCGAGCACGTGGCGATCGGGAGCGCTGCTCCAGCCGTTCGCGTCCCATCCCTGCCCCACTACCCAGCCTTGGACCGGCGCGGCGGTCGCCACCCGCGAGACCGCCTCGTCACGCGTGCGCGCTCCGGCGAGCTGCACCCGGCGCCGGCCCAGAGCCCACATCGCAAAATGGGTATGGCCGTCCACGAAGCCCGGAGTCACGAGGGTGTCGGGCAGCTCGTACCGCGGCACGTCGCGAGGGACCTTCCGCTCGATCTCGCGGGCGGACCCCACCGCCACGATGCGCCCCTCGTCCCACCAGAGCGCATCGCCTGCGACACCCTCCGCCAGCGTCAGCACGCGGCGGCCGCGAAGGAAGCCACGCCCCCCTGCGCGAGGTGTGTCGATCATGGCCTCAGGCCCGAAAGCGGCGGTTTCCACATGTTGATAACCCGGGGAAGTGAATATCTCATCGACCACAAAGAGCGGAGAAATCAGGTGCAGTCGCCTTGAGAATTGGCTTCACTCAGCCGCCGACAAGCCCTTCTGGAACATATACATAGCTGCACGACACAATCTGCATCATGAACAAGGCGACAGTGTCGCCACCCCCTGCCTATTTATTCAGATACTCGAATTAGAAACATCTTCCACACGGCGGTTTTCCGGCGTTCAGCCGCTGGACGTGAGAAAGGGGCATGCGACCGATCATGCCCCTTGCCCACCGCGCTGCGGATCAGTGCGCGATGCGCAGCGAGGCCCCGCCGCCCCGATATCCAGGACCGACGAACCGGATGGGCGACTGCATGAGCATGTCCGCGAGATCGTCCTTTCCCTCCACCTTGAGCGAGCCGATCATGCCGCCGCTCGAGCGCGGCGCCAGCGTCAGCACGCCCTCCACCCAATCGTCGCTGCGCCCTTCCGCCCGCCAGGCCATCACGACCGGCGTGCTCGCGCCGGTGCTGTCGCCGGCGGGATGGCCGTCCCAGGTGATCCGGGTCTTCCCCAGCCGGATGCTATAGCGATCGTCCTCGCTGGGGCGGCCCTCTTCGTCCTCCGGCACCTTCCCCACCGTGCTCCTGGCGGACCGGAAGTCGAGGCCGGCGTCACGCGCCGGGCGCTCCAGCCGCGAGCTGCTGGTGAAGATCTCGACTGCCACCTCTCGAGGGCTCCCGGCCGAGTCGGGCGCGGCTACGGTCCAGAGGGCGAGCAGGGGGGCTTTGCGGGGGTCCTTCTGCGTCATCCGCACGCCGCCCGCTTCCACGCGACCAAAGTAGAGGAAGCAGAGGCGCGCGGGGACCCAGCCGGCGAACTCGGGCTGCGCGGCAACCACGTTGCGAAGCGACGGATGGAGGTCACCCGCGCGTTCGGCCGGGAGGGGGGTCGCACCCTCGGGCAGCCGGCGGGCGGCCGCGGCCGGCTCCACGAGGAACTGCACGCAGAAGCCCTGGTGCAGCTCCTCGAGCCGCCAGACGGTTTCCGCCGGAGACTCGTCGTTCTGGGCCGGGGCCGGGGACGGGGCCGCCCCGAGCGCGACGGCCAGGGCGAAGGCGAGCGATCGAAAGGGAGAGATGGTCGCCTCCGCGGGTGGGGCCGGGGCTCAGCCGCCCCGGGCGGTTCGGACGGCGGAGGAGAGCTCCGCGTAGTGTGTGGGGTCCAGCGCGTTGAACTTCATGTTCCGGTACTTCACCTGCCCATCCGGACCGACGACGAAGACGGTGCGCCTGGGACGGCCGCCGGTGCCGTGGCTCCCGTACTTCCGGGCCACCTTCTGGTCGGGGTCGCTGAGCAGCCGGAAGGGAACCTCCAGCCTGGCGGCGAACCGGCTATGGGTGCTGAGCGAGTCGGCGCTGATGCCGACCACGACGACGTCGCCGCCGAACAGGCTGTCGTACTGTTCGGTGAACGTGCGCATCTGCGCGGTGCACCCGCTGGTGAAGTCCCGCGGGTAGAAGGCGATGACCACCGTCTTCCCGCGGTCGCGCCAGAGCTGATAGGGAGAATCGGCCGGCCCGACTCCATCGCGCCCCGCCCACGGCAGGGTGAAGTCGGGCGCCCGGCGCCCGACCTCCGGGCCACCGAGCAGCACCGCGGTGGGCGGGCCCTTTTCCCCGGACTCCTGCGCCGGAGCGGCGCTCGTCAGGAGAAGGACGAAGACGGCACAGGATACGAACACACGCATGACGAACAAACCTCGTGCTGTGGGTTGGTCAGGGAGCCGCGACCCGCCGAAGGGCCTCGAGGAAGGGCTGGTCGCCGCCTACGCCGCTGTAGGCGACCCGCCCCTCCCGATCGACGATGACGACGTACGAGGTGGTCGGCGCCCGGTAGGCGCGGGTACTGGTCCCCTCGTCGTCGTACAGGGCCAAGAAGGGCACCTCATGGGCCGCGAGGTACCGGCGCACCTTCTCGGGCGACTGGTTCACCGCGACGTTGATCCCCACGAACTCGACGGCATCGCCCAGCTCCGCGCGGGCGGCCTGCAGTCGCGGCAGCAGGACGTCGCACTGCTCGCACCAGGTGGCCCACCACTCGAGCAGCACCGGCTTGCGCCCCAGCCAGCGGCCCAGATCGACCGGCTTTCCGTCGAGATCGTGCACCGTCACGACCGGCGCGGGCGTGCCCGCCGGGAGCCCCGTCTCCTGGGCCGGCGCGCCGCGGCCGATGAGACCGGACCCCGCGAGCACCAGGGCGGCCAGAATCGCTCTCACAGGACGCTCCCCATGCGAATGAAATAGTACTCGGCCATGCCCAGCAGCAGGACGCCGCCGGCGCGCCGAGTCCAGACCATCCAGGGACCAGGCTTGGGCAGCGCGGCCAGGCCACCGCTCGCGAGCCCGACCGCGACAAGGAGCGCCGTGAGACCGAGCGAGAAGACGAACAGGTACACGAAGCCGAGCAGCGCGCTGCCCGTGGCCGCGACGAAGGTGAGCACCGCCGCGAAGGCGGGGGCGCCGCAGGGTGCGGCCACGAGCCCCGAGCCTGCCCCCATGGCGAAGACCGACACCGGGGAGCCCGCCCCCCGCCCCGCTGCCCACGCCCGCAGGTGCGCCGGCACATCCACGACGAACACGTCCAGCAACGCGAGCCCGAACAGCAGGAGCAGGTTTCCCACGATGAAGTAGGCCCAGGGGCTCGAGCTCACCGCACCGAAGAGAGACCCGGTGAGTCCCGCCAGCAGCCCCAGCAGGGAATAGACCAGCGCCAGTCCGGTGACGTACGCGGCGGTGAGAGCCAGGGTGCGCCTCCGGGATCCATCCGACGCTCCCGTGCCGGCGAGGATCCCGGCGGTGATCGGGATCATGGGATAGACGCAGGGTGTCAGACTCGTCGCGAGCCCCGCGCCGAAGAGGAGCGGCAGGGCGGCGAGCGGCTGGTCGCGGAGGGTGGCTTCGAGGGCCGAGACGGGCATCAGCTCCGCAGTGCGGCCTCGGCGCCGTATCGGGACGCCACGTAGTCCTCCAAGATCTCCAGAAACTCCGCCACGATCCGGTCGCCCTTCAGGGTCACCAGCAGCCGGCCGTCCACGTAGACCGGCGCCTTGGGCTCCTCGAAGGTGCCCGGAAGCGAGATCCCGATGTTGGCGTGCTTGGACTCGCCGGGGCCGTTCACCACGCATCCCATCACCGCAACCCTCATCTCCTCCACGCCCGGCCGCTCCCGGCGCCAGAGCGGCATCCGCTCCCGGAGATGATCCTGGATCTGCTGAGCCATCTCCTGGAAGAAGGTGCTGGTGGTGCGCCCGCATCCGGGGCAGCTGGTGACCTGGGGGGTGAAGCTGCGGAGCCCGAGCGACTGCAGCACCTGCTGCGCGACCACGACCTCCTCGGTGCGATCGCCGCCGGGCGCCGGGGTGAGCGACACCCGGATGGTGTCGCCGATGCCCTCCTGGAGCAGGATGCTGAGTCCCGCGGTGCTCGCGATGATCCCCTTGGCGCCGAGTCCTGCCTCGGTGAGCCCCAGGTGGAGCGGATAGTCGCAGCGGGCGGCCAGCCGGCGGTACACCTCGACCAGGTCCTGCACTCCCGAGACCTTGGCGCTCAGCACGATCCGGTCGTGCCGCATCCCACCGGCCTCGGCCAGTGCCGCGGACCGGAGCGCGCTCTCGACCATGGCCTCCATGGTCACGTCCCGCGCGTCGCGGGGCAGCGACAGCCTGGCGTTGGCATCCATCATCTCGGTGAGCAGGTTCTGGTCGAGCGAGCCCCAGTTGACGCCGATGCGGACCGGCTTGTCGTGCACCAGCGCCACCTCGATGATGGCGCGGAAGTTCTCGTCGGCCCGCTTGCCCCCCACGTTGCCCGGATTGATGCGGTACTTCGCGAGCGCGCGGGCACAGTCGGGATGCCGGGTGAGGAGGAGGTGGCCGTTGTAGTGGAAGTCCCCGACCACGGGCACCGCCGCGCCGAGCCGCTCGAGCTCCTCGACGATCTCGGGCACGGCGGCCGCGGCCTCGTCGTTGTTCACCGTGACCCGCACCAGCTGGCTGCCGGCCCGGGCCAGCGCCGCCACCTGCCGGACGGTGGCGCCCACGTCCGCCGTGTCGGTGTTGGTCATCGACTGCACGACGATGGGGTGGGCGGACCCGACCGGAACTCCGCCGATGACGGCGGTGACGGTCTCGCGGCGGCTCAGGGGTGGCATGGGTGGAATATAATTCGGCCATGCCAACCCCCGCCCCGCGCGCCCCGACGGCCGCGATCACCGGCATCGCGACCTACGTCCCCGAGCGCGTCGTCACCAACGCCGATCTCTCGCGCACCCTGGACACCAGCGACGAGTGGATCGTCACCCGCACCGGTATCCGGGAGCGCCGGATCGGCGCCCCGGGCGAGACCACGGCCAGCATGGGCGGGGCGGCGGTGCGGCGGCTCCTGGCGGCACGGGGGGTCGCCCCCGACCAGGTCGAGGCGCTGCTCGTGGCGACCGTCACGCCGGACATGCTGTTTCCGGCCACCGCCTGCCTGATCCAGGACGACCTCGGCCTGCCCCGCACGTGGGGCTTCGATCTGTCCGCCGCCTGCTCGGGCTTCCTCTACGCCCTCACCGCGGGCGCTCAACTCATCGCTTCGGGCGCTCACCGGCGGGTCGTGGTGGTGGGCGCCGACCTGATGAGCGCGATCATCGACCCCGCGGACCGAACCACGGCCGTGCTCTTCGGGGACGGCGCGGGGGCCGTGCTGCTGGAGCCGGCGGAGCCGGGCTACGGACTGCTCGACTTCCATCATCACGTGGACGGGAGCGGTCGCCACGACCTGCTCATGCCGGCCGGCGGCAGTCTCCATCCGGCGACAGCGGAGACCGTCGCCCGGCGGGAGCACTACCTGCGGCAGAACGGGCGGGTGGTGTTCAAATACGCCGTAAGCCGGATGGCCGAATGCGTCGACACTCTGCTCCGCCGCAATGGCCTCGGGGCCGACGACCTGGCGATGGTGGTGCCGCACCAGGCCAACCAGCGCATCCTGGACGCCACCGCCGACCGCCTGGGCCTCCCCCACGAGCGCATGGCGTCGGTGCTGGGTCGCTTCGGCAACACTACAGCGGCCACCCTGCCGCTCGCGCTGGAGGATGCGGTCCGCGCCGGCCGGATCGGTCGGGGCGATCTCGTGGTGCTGGTCGCGGTGGGTGCGGGATTCACCACTGGGGCGTCGCTGCTGCGATGGCAGTGAGAGGGCCGGGCAGCGGGGGTGCGGGGCAGCGGGGCCGCCCGCAGAAGGACGCGCTCTACGCGCGGGAGAACTCGGCCCGGTCGATGGCGGCCAGGTCTTCCTCACTCAGCTCGAGGTCCGCCGCCGAGACGCTGTCGAGCGCATGCTCCACGCGTCGCGCGCTGGGGATGGGGATCACGGTCGGCGACCGGCGCAGGGCCCAGGCGAGCACCAGGGCGTGGGCGGTGACCCCGAGCCGGGCGGCCATGGGCTGCAGCACCGAATGCGTGGGAAGCTTTCGGGTGAGCCGCCCCCCACCGGTCGGGCTGTAGGCCAGGAACCCGAGCCCTTCGGCGGCACAGTGCGCGACCACGCCCTCGCTCAGCGCCTCGCGAAAGAACGGATTGAGCCGGTTCTGCACGCTGGTGATCGGCACGATGCGGCGGGCACGCTCGATCTGCTCCACCGACACGTTGGACAGGCCGATCCAGCGGACCTTGCCCTGCCACCGCAGCTCGGCCAAGGCGCCGATGGTGTCCTCGAACGGCACCGCGGGATCGGGGGCGTGGAGCTGGTAGAGCGCGATCTGCTTCACGCCGAGCGCTCGGAGAGACCGGTCGCACGCGGCCAGGAGCTGGGCCGGCCTGGCGTCGCGCTCCCAGCGACCGGTCGGGCGCACCAGCCCGCCCTTGGTGGCCACCAGAATGCGCTCGCGTGCCCCGTTCCAGGTCCCGAGCGCCGCCGCGATGAGACGCTCGTTGTGCCCGATGTCGTGCTGGTCCAGGCAGTACACGTCGGCCGTGTCCACCAGCGTCACTCCCGCCTCGAACACCGCGTGCAGCACCCGCACCGCCTCGGCCTCGGAGGGCCGCTCCTCCAGGGAGAGGTGCATGCCGCCATACCCGATCGCGGAGACAGGCACGGCGCCGGGCCCAAGCGGTCGCTGGTTCACGAGCGGGTTGGCCTCCGGAGAGCCGCCCGGCGTGCCGGGCGAATCGGGAGCGGCGAGAGCACGAGGATGGAGGAACTGCGGGCGGCGGGGGTATCCGCCCGCGTCAGGCCAGACCGAGCTGCCGCAGGAGCCGCCGCCAGTCCTCCGCCGACACCACCCCCTGCTCGAAGAGCGGCGTCAGCGTTCCGAGGATCTCCGCCCGGGTGCCGTCGATCCGCCGGTCCCGCAACTCGCTGATCATCCGGCTGAAACGGTGCTCGTACTCGTCGGTGTCGAGCTCGCCGTTCTTGCGCATCGTGCTGAGTTTCGTCAGCTCCTCCGCCACGCGGGCGGGGGTCACGGGCTTGAGGGTACCGCCCTGCTGGTCGGCCGACATGTCCACCTCGGGAAACGGGTTGTGGGACCGAGCGTCCCCTGCATTATGCCCCGGTCCGGCGCGCCGCGTCCAGAGTGGTCGTCGGATCGGCACCGGCCCAGGTGACGTCAGCCGTGGGCCCGTAGGTGGGCGGTACCCGGCGCTCGAGCAGGCGGAGGGCCAGGCCCACCTGCGCGCGATGATGGGCGGTGTGAAGCACCCGGCGCCAGAAGACCCAGATCCGCTGCCGCCGCACGTCGAAGAAGGGGACCTCGGCCACCCAGAACGCCTCGTCTCCCGCGGCCATGGGGACGAGCCGGGGATGGGCCAGCGCGACAAGCCGCTCCACGTAGGCGGCGGCGGGAGCGCCCCCATCCCGGGGCAGCAGCTCCTCCACCGGTGGCTCCGTCAGCCCGATGAATTCGGCGAAGAACCGGCGCTCGGAGAGCAGCTGGTGCTCCAGGATCTGTCGCACCGAGTGGCTGCGCGGGTGGGCGCGAAAGTCGAGCTGGTCGTCACGCAGCTCACTCCAGACCGAGGCCGTCTTGTTGGTCTCGGACGCGTAGGTGTCCAGCAGATGCTGCAGCAGCGGCATCCGGGCGCGGGGGACCTCACGCGCGGGGATGAACTCGCGGGGGTAGTCCATGGGCGCGCCGTCGGTGATCAGGGAGTGGAGGAGGTCACGAGACGCAGCCGGGTGCCCCACGGGTCGGTGAGAAGCCAACCGGGAGCGGCTTCGGACACGGAGTAGCCGGCCTGTGCCACCCGCGCGGCAGCTCGCTCCATGTCCGCGGGACCGGCCGCGACGGTCCATTCCAGCAGTCTGGCCTCACCGTCTCCCGCCGGCACCGCTGCGTCACCCGCCCAGGTGTTGAGCCCCAGGTGGTGGTGATAGCCGCCGGCGGAGAGAAACAGCGCACCCGGGTAGCTCCGCACGGTCGGCTCGAACCCGAGTGCGTCCTGGTAGAAGGCCGAAGCCTGCCCCAGGGTGCCGACGTGAAGATGCAGGTGACCGATCCGCGTGCCGGGTGGCATGCCGGTCCACGGCCGGCCGCCGGCGGCGGCGGCCACGCTGTCGAGGTCGAGCGGATCCGTGCTCATCACCAGCTCGCCGGCCTCCCACTCCCATGCGGACCGGGGGCGGTCGGCGTAGACCTCGATGCCGAGCCCGTCCGGATCGGTCAGGTAAAGCGCCTCGCTCACCCGATGGTCCGACGCGCCGATCCGCACGCCGGCGGCGGCGAGATGGGTGACGAAGCGCCCCAGGGAGGCGCGGTCGGGCAGGAGGACGGCGAAGTGATAGAGGCCCAGGCGACCCCGCCGCGGCACGGGCAGGGAGCCTGGGCGCTCGCGCAGCTCCACCAGAGGCACTCGCTCGCCGGAGGGACCCAGCACAGCGCTGCCGGCGGCCCGCTCCAGCACCCCGAGGCCCAGAACCCCCTCGTAATAGGCGAGCGAGCGGGACAGGTCTCCTACCTGCAGCCTCACCGGGCCGAGGGTCAGGTCGGGGGGAAGTCGGGCCGGCTCGGCGGACGTGGTCACCGGACCTCCGCCACGCACGGCCGTGGAAGCGCTGCAAATAGGGATGTTCGCACGCCCAGTCTCGCGAAAAAGGCGACAACCGATACTTGGGCCCGCCGGTGCCGGAAGGCAAGCCGGGCTCGATGACACCACAACGGGACGCCGGCCGAGGCCGGCATCCCGTTGTGTGCCACGCTGCGACACCCGCTATCTACGGGCGACCACGATCACCCGCACTCGCTGAAGCCGCAGACGTGGCACTTCATGCATCCTTCGGCGAACTCGAGCTGGGAGCCGCAGTCGGGGCAGGCGCCGGAGAGCGTCTCCTGCAGGCCGCCGAACACCATCTGCTCGCCGGTGGGCCCGGCTGTGACCAGGGGTGGGGCCGCGGTGCCCGCGGGCTGGCTCTGCGCCCCACCGGGCAGCAGCTCCTGCTGGATTCCCTGCTTCTCCTGCATGTAGCGCTCGATGGCGATGCCGACGGCGTCGGGCACCGAGAGCACCTTGTTGGGTCCCAGCCCGATGACCCGGTCGGAGCTGATCCCGCGGAGCTGCCGGTAGATCTCGCTCATCGGGATGCCGGAGCGGAGAGCCAGGCTGATGAGCCGGCCGAGGGCCTCGACGTCGGCCATCAGCGCGCCGCCGGCCTTGCCCAGGCTCATGAACACCTCGAACGGCTGGCCCCGGTCGTCCTCGGTGATGGTGACGTAAAGCGTTCCGAGCGGCGTCTCCAGGCGGCGGGTGGCGCCCCGCAGCAGCTCGGGCCGGGAGCGCTTCTGCCGCCGCTGGAGATTCTCGGCCTCGAGCTCGTGCACCATCCGGCGGAGCCGCGCGTTCTCCGCCTCGACCTCGGCCAGCTGGCCCCGCAGCTCGGCCGCGGTCGCGAGCAGGTCCGGCCGCACCTCCGCCTGTCCGGTGGAGGTGGCCTGCTGCTGCACCTTCTTCGCGGTGGAGCCGGTCGAGAGCACCTGCATGTCGCGGCTGCCGTCCCGGTAGACCGTCACGCCCTTGCAGTTGAGGCGGTAGGCCAGCCGGTAGATCTCCTCGACGTACTCCTCCGTCGCGTCATGGGCGAAGTTGCAGGTCTTGGAGATGGCGCTGTCATTGTACTCCTGGAACGCGGCCTGCATCCGAATGTGCCACTCGGGCTTGATGTGGTTGGCGGTGACGAACACCCGCTGCCACTTGGCCGGCACCTCCGGGAAGGCGATATGCCCCGCCTCGGCCACCCGCCGCATGAGGTCGTCGGAGTACCACCCCTCCCCCCTGGCGATGGCGACGAAATCCTCGTTCACGTCCGGCATCAGCGCGCCGGCCTGGTTGCGCATGAACGCGACGGCGAAGAGCGGCTCGATGCCCGAGCTGCAGCTCGCGATGATCGAGATCGTGCCGGTCGGGGCCACGGTGGTGACGTTGCAGTTGCGGAGCCGCCGCATGGGACGCACCCGCTCGCCGGTCGGCGTCCGGGCACATGTCTCGTCGGGCCCCCAGATGCTCCGCTCCCACTCGGGGAACACCCCGCGCTCGCCGGCCAGCCGCTCCGACTCCACCTTGGCCTCCTCGTCCACGAACTGCTGGATCCGGCGGCCGAGCGACACCGCCTCGTCGGAGTCGTAGGGGATCCCCAGCTTGACCAGCAGGTCCGCGAGCCCCATCACCCCCAGCCCGATGCGGCGGATGCGCTGCGCCAGCTCGGTGATCTCGGCGAGCGGATACTGGTTGGCGTCGATCACGTTCTCGAGGAAGTGGGTCGAGAGATGGATGACCCGCCGGAGCCCGTCCCAGTCGATCTCGCCGTCCCGGACGAAAGCCCCCAGGTTGATCGAGCCGAGATTGCAGACGTCGTAGGGGAGGAGCGGCTGCTCGCCGCAGGGGTTGGTGGCCTCGTAGGCCCCGAGGTGCGGCACCGGGTTGTAGTGGTTCGCCTTGTCGATGAAGAAGACGCCCGGCTCGCCCGTCTTCCAGGCGCCGTGGATGATCCGCTCCCACACATCCCGGGCCCGGAGCTGACCGGTGACCGCGCCGGTCTTGGGATGGATCAGGTCATAGGGCTGGTCGGCCTCGACCGCGGCCATGAACGCGTCGGTGACCGCGACCGAGATGTTGAAGTTGGTGATCTTGGTCGTGTCGTCCTTGCAGGTGACGAACTCCATGATGTCGGGATGGTCCACCCGCAGGATGCCCATGTTGGCGCCCCGGCGGGTACCGCCCTGCTTGACCACGTCGGTCGAGGCATCGAACAGGCTCATGAACGACACCGGGCCCGAGGCCACACCCATGGTGGAGCGGACGATGTCGTTCTTGGGCCGGAGGCGGGAGAAGCTGAAGCCGGTGCCGCCGCCCGACTGGTGCACCAGGGCCATGGCCCGGAGGGTGTCGTAGATCCCGCTCCTGCCGTTGGAGAGCGCGTCGTCCACCGGCAGCACGAAGCAGGCGGAGAGCTGCCCCAGGGGCCGGCCGGCGTTCATGAGGGTGGGGGAGTTCGGCATGAAGTACCGGTCGGCCATGATCCCGTAGAACGCGTGCGCCGTCTCCTCCACCGCCGCCGCTGACGCGCCGTAGCGGCCGTCGGCGGCGGCGATGGTGCTCGCCACCCGCCAGAACAGGTCCTTGGGCGATTCGACCGGTTTCCCGGCGTCGTCCTTCACGAGATACCGCTTCTCGAGGACGGTGGTGGCGTTGGGCGAAAGACGGACCGCGTCCCGTGGGGTGGACGATTTCATGGAGCTCCCCGCTTGCTGTGTGGATTCGAAGAGAGTGGAGCGACTGCCCTTCCGGAACCGACGGTCATCCGCGGCCACCGCGCCCCTTCACACCCGTCACTGCTCGTGCACCTTCGACCCATCCGGCTCCGCGCCCGCGTGAAACGGAACGCCAAAGTAGGGGAAGCCGAAAACGCGCACAATAGCATGGAAAACCCGCATCAGGCCGTGTGATCCTCGTACCCACATCACAAATCTAATGGACCCTCGCCATGTGGATAAGGTGGATAGTCGTGGAGGATATGTGGGTAGTGACAGCCCTCACACCAGTGGTGAGACAGCAGCGTGTCGGTCCTGGCTCCCCGACACCTCATCCCGAGCGAAGCGAGGGATCAGGGATGAGGGTTGCGACCGCGCTCGGGAGCGGCTCAGGAGGTGGTGCGAGACGGGATGGCGTGCAGCGGGAACCGGCCGGCGCGATGCGCCCGGGCCTGCTCCACGTAATGTGCCCAGGTCTCGGCGATCCGGCGGGTGAGCGCCTCGTCCACCGGGCGCA
>DASUSR010000153.1:0-8241 GCA_036375015.1 Gemmatimonadales bacterium | reverse complement strand
GCCCTGCTCCTCACCGTCTGCGGTGTGTTGCTGGTGGTGAGCGTGCTGTCGAGCCGTGCCTCGCAGCGGATCGGCGTGCCGATCGCGCTGTTCTTCCTCCTCGTCGGCATGCTGGCCGGCTCCGAGGGGATCGGCGGCATCGCCTTCAACGATTTCCACTTCGCCTTCCGGATGGGCTCCCTCGCGCTGGCGCTCATCCTCTTCGACGGCGGGCTCAACACCCCCATCGAGGCGATCCGCCGGGTCTGGGCGCCGGCCGGGGTGCTCGCCTCGTTGGGCGTGATTCTGGTGGGAGGCCTGGTGGCCATTCCCGCGCGCCTCTGGGGCCTGGAGTGGCCCGAGGCGCTGGTGCTCGGCGCCATCGTCTCGAGCACCGACGCCGCCGCGACGTTCGCCGTGCTGCGGGCGAGCGGGCTCCAGCTGAAGCGCCGCGTGGCGGCGACGCTCGAGGTGGAGTCCGGCGTGAACGATCCCGCGGCGGTCATCCTGACGACCACGCTGACCTTCAATCTGCTGTCGCCCGGCGAGCTCGAGCTCTGGCGCCTGCTGCTGGACATCGTGATTCAGCTGGTCATCGGCGCGGCGATCGGGATCGGGCTCGGCTACGCCGGCCGTGCCCTCCTGGGCCGACTCCAGCTGGTCACGGGCGGCCTGTACCCCGCGCTCACACTGGCCATCGGGCTGCTCTCCTTCGGGGTGGCAACGCTTTCCCAGGGCAGTGGGTTCCTGGCCGTCTACCTGACCGGCATCGTCCTCGGGAACGGCCCCCTGCCCTATCGCGCGGGCCTGCTCCGGATCCACGACGCGCTCGCCTGGCTGTCCCAGATCGGCATGTTCCTGATGCTGGGGCTGCTCGTCTTTCCTTCCCGGCTCGGGGAAGTGGCGCCGCTCGGGCTGGGGCTGGCGCTCCTGCTCGCCATCCTGATCCGCCCCCTCGTCGTCGCGCTCTGCCTCGCTCCGTTCGGGTATCCCGCGAGCGAGAAGCTCTTCATCGGCTGGGTCGGTCTGCGGGGAGCGGTACCGATCGTCCTGGCCGCCTTCCCCGTGCTCGCGGGCGCGCCGGGTGCCGACCGGATCTTCCACCTCGTCTTCTTCATCGTGGTGGTCGGCGCCATCGTCCCCGGCGGCACGGTCGCCTGGGCCACCCGCCGCCTCGGCCTGCAGACGCACGAGCCGCCCGCCCCCCAGGCGGTCCTCGCCATCGAGTCGCGGATGCCGCTGCGGGGCGAGCTGATGTCGTTCTACATCGACGAGGCGCTGGTGGTCGCCGGGATGCGGCTGGACGACCTCGACTTCCCGGACGGCGCCGCCGTGGCGCTCGTGGTCCGGGGCAACGAGCTGGTGGCCCCGAGGGGAGCGACCGAGCTCCGGCCGGGCGATCACGTCTACGTAATCGCCCAGCACGAGGACCGCGCGCTGATTCAGCTGATGTTCGGCCGTCCCGAGGAGGAGTAGGCCGGAGGCGGGGCTCGAGTCGCCAAGCTAATCCGCGCGCAGCGCGGCGGCGGCGTCCTCCCGGCTCGCGCGCCAGGCCGGGAGAAAGCAGGCGAGCAGCGCCACGCTGCCCAGCACCGCCGCGACGACCCCGTAGGTCGGCAGATGATGGGGGCCGACCCCGTAGAGCAGGCTGCCGAGCAGCCGCGCAAGCGCCGCCGCTCCGGCCAGGCCCAGCATCAGACCGACCGCGGCCAGGGCCAGTCCTTCCCGCAGCACCTCCAGCCGGATGCGTCCCGCGCTCGCGCCGAGCGCCATGCGGATGCCGATCTCCCGGGTGCGCTCGCGGGTGGTGAACCAGAGCACGCCGGCGAGGCCGATCGCGGCCATCGCCAGTGCCACCCCGGCGAAGGAGCCCAGCAGGGTCGTGGCGAACCGGGGGCGGACGAGCGCGTTGCGCATCATGGCCCCCACCGTGGCGACGTCCAACAACCGCGCACTCGGCGCCGCCGCGGCTGCCTCCTGCCTCAGTCGGGCCGCGATCGCGGCCGGCTCGCCGCGGGTGCGCATGACCAGGTGATTGAGCGGCCAGGGGCTCTGCTCGTAGGGCACGTACGCATCGAGCGACACCCGCTCGAGCCCCCGGTAGCGTCCGTCCTCCACCACGCCCACCACCTCGATCCATGGCGCCGGGCTGTCCGGTCCATCCCACTTGATTCGCTTACCGACGGGGTCGGCACCGGGCCAGAAGCGGCGCGCGACGGTCTCGCCCAGGATGACCACCCGGGGTGCGTCCGGTCCGTCGCGCGCGGTGAACCCGCGGCCGCGCGCCAGCCGCAGCCCGGTGGCCCGGAAGTAGTCGGGTGTGACGGCCTCGTAGTTGAGGAACGGGTTGCCGGCCTGCTCCTGACGGTCGCGGCCCTCGATGGTGAACGGATAATCGAACCCCTGCGGGCCCTCGAGCGGCCGGATCAGCACGCCGGCCGCGGCCTCCACGCCGGGGATGGCGGCGGCCCGCTCCACCAGGGTGGTGAAGAGCGCGTGGGATCGCCGGGCCTCCGCCTCCGCGGGATCGGCCAGGAACACCTGCAGGGTGAGCGTCCGGTCGGGATCGGGACCGGGATCCACAGCGCGCAGCCGGAGAAAGCCGTTGAGCAGGAGGCCGGCACCTACCAGGATCACCATCGCGAGCGCGGTCTCCCCCACCACGAGCGCACGGAGGAACCGGCGCGCGCCGCGCCCGCTCGAGCTCTTGGTGCCGTCGCGCAGGGCCTGCTGCACGTCGCCCCGGGCGCTCGCCAGCGCGGGCGCCAGGCCGAACGCCGCCGACGCGGCGAGCGCCACCAGCAACCCGAACGCGACGATGCCGCCGTCCACCCGCACCGCATCGGCCCGGAAGAGCTCGGGCGGTACCAGCGCGCCGAGCCCGCGCACCGCCAGCAGCGCCACCGCGAGGCCGAGCGCGCCCCCGAGCAGCCCCAGCGCGAGGCTCTCCGCGAGCAACTGCCGGATGAGCCGTCCGCGGCCGGCGCCGAGCGCGGTCCGCACCGCCAGCTCGCGGCGGCGCGCCGGCAGCTGCGCGAGCAGCAGGCTCGCCACGTTGACGCAGGCGATCACCAGCACCAGCGCCGTCGCGCCGAACAGCACGAGCAGCACGGGGCGCGCGCCGCCCACGATCCGGTCGGGGAGGCTCTCGACGGTAGCGGTGAGGTGCAGGTCCGGGGGGAGCGCCTGGCGGGCCACCCGGTCGGCCACCTGGGAGAGCTCGGCCGCGGCCTGCCCGGCGGTCACGCCGGCGCGAAGCCGGCCCACCACGGAGAGGAAGCCGATGTCGCGCTTTTCCGTTAGGGAATCCACCGCCGGCTCGACGGCCCGCCAGAAGCCGGCGGTGCGCGGGAAGTCGAACTCGGGCGGCATCACGCCGACCACGGTGTGCGCCAGGCCGTCCAGCCGGACCGTTCGGCCCAGCACATCGGGACGGCCGCCGAAGGCGCGGCGCCACAGGCCGTCGCTCAGCACGAGGGCCAGCTCCGCCCCCGGGCGGTCGTCCTCCGGGCCGAGGGTGCGCCCCCGGGCAGGCCGGGTGCCGAGCAGGGAGAAGAAGTGCCCCGAGACCATGCTGCCCGCCGTCGGCATCGGCTCGCCGCCCGCCTCCAGGACCACCCGGCCGAGCGCGGTCTGGTAGGCGGCGAGGTCCCGGAAGGACCTGCTCTGCTGCCGCCAGTCGCGGTAATCGGGATAGGAGATCTCCAGCCGCGAGGCGGGCTGATCGCGGAGGGCGACCTCGACGGTGACCAGCTCGTCCGGCGCCCCGAACGGCGGCGGTGCCAGCAGCACCGATCGCACCGCGCTGAACAGCGCGGTCACCGCGCCGATGCCGAGCGCCAGCGTGAGGACGGCGGCGAGGCTGGCCGAGCGGTGTCGCAGGAGCCGCCGGACGGCGAAGCGCAGGTCCGGAATCGTCATGGTGACCTACCGAAGGGGTGTGCCGGAGCGGGCGGATGCTGAGGAGACGCCCACCGCCCCGGGGCCCGCACCCCGCTCAGTCGAGGGCCACGAACCGGATCTCGGGGTCCCGGCCACACTCGGTCCAACGGACCCGGACGTAGCCCGGACTGCCGTCGAAGATGCCTTCGGCGTGCAGCTCGCCCTCGTCGATCCGCTGGGGCACCGCCCCGCACGCCTGGTTGTAGTGCAGCGGCGCTGGCGTGGTCACGGTCAGATCGAGGCTTTCGGCCCCGCGGGTCCAGCCCAGGGTCCCGCTGATGTCGAGGGATCCACTGGGCAGCGGCTGGTTGATCTGCAGCGGCGACTCGGGGGCGAATGCGAAGGTCCACTGCTCCTCGATGGCGCCGTCGGGCTGACCGGCGAAGGTGCGGACCACCTGCATGTCGGTCACGAGCTGGAGTCCCGCCGTGGAGCCGCCGAGGGAGCGGAAGCCGTTGCGGGTGACGGAGTACGCCGGGTCGCCCTCGTCATCGGCCGTGAGGGTGAACCGCAGCGCGGTGAGGGTGGCCTCGTACCCGAAGCCCGCGGTTGCGGGGACGGGGTCCTGGACCCGGAGCTGTCCCACCACGTCGAGCGTGGCCCCACGAATGCCCTCGAACCGGCAGGGCGGCGCGGTGAAGGTGAAGGTAGCGTCGTCCGGGACGCCGTCCCCGTCGGTGTCGGTGGTAGCGGAGGCCGCGGCGCAGCTCGGCCCGCCGGTCCCGAGCGGGGCCAGGGAGCCCGGAACGGTCAGCGCATCGAGACCGGCCTCGACCTCGTCCCTGGCCATCTCCCCGATATCGAGCAAGGGGGAAGGGGTGTCGTCGGGGTCGGTGGAGTCGCCGCAGCCGGCTGCCGGGAGGGCGAGGCCGAGGGTCAGGAGGACTGCGTGCCGGGCGGAGGTGCGATGGGGGTGGCGCATGCCGGGTGCTCCTGGAGTTGGGGCCTCAGGGGAGGATAATGAGGAGCGGAGGCCCGGCGGCAACATGACAGATCAACAACTGGTTTTCGCAACCCGGTGCCCGCCGTGTTGACGCTTGCTTGTCCCGACCGCATACTCTCCGACACACCCCCCTCGTTGCGAGTCCGTATGGAGCCCCGACGGTACCTCAGGTGCCTGGGCCAGCCGGCGCTGTTCGCCCCGTCGGGGGAGCCCGTTCGCTTCCGGACCCGCAAGCACCTCGCCCTCCTGGTGTACCTCGCGGTCGAGCCCCGCACGCCCCATCGCCGTGACCGGCTGGCCGAGCTGCTGTGGCCGTCGGTCAGCATCGCGGAAGCGCGGCACTCGTTGGCGACCGCGCTGTCGGTCCTGCGCCCGCGCCTGGGGCCGGGTGCCCTCACGACGGACCGGGAGACGGTCACCCTCGCGCCGGCGGCGGTCGCCCTCGATCTGGAGCGGCTGGTGGCCGGGGACATTCTGGGATCGGAGACGACGGGGCCGCTCGAGGTGGCCGCGTTCCTGGACGGCTTCGACATCGCGGAGTCGGGCGAGTTCGCCCACTGGAAGGATCGCCAGCAGGCCCGGCTGCTGCCCCTGATCAAGGGGGCGCTGATCGTACTGATCGACCGGTGTCGCCGGACCGGCGACAGCCGGCAGATCGAGCAGCTGGCCGACCGCATGCTCGCGCTGGACGAGCTGAGCGAGGAGGCGATCCGGGCCAAGATGGAGGCCCGGGCCTTCGCGGGAGACCGGCTCACGGCCCTGCAGATCTTCGAGGAGTGGAAGACCAAGCTCGCGGAGGAGCTGGGTGCGGTCCCGTCCGAGCTGGTCGAGGGGATGGCGGCCCGACTCCGGCGGCGCGGGTGGGAGCGGGGCAGCTTGACCGAGATCCCAGCGGTCCCGACCGACCAGTGGCGCGGCCGGCCGTTCATCGGACGGGCGGCGGAGTACCGGGTGCTCTACGAGGCGTGGGAGGGGATGCGGGCCGGGGTGCCGGGGCACGCCCTCGTGCTGGGGGACTCGGGTATCGGGAAGACCACCCTGGTGGGGCGGCTCACCACGGCGGCGGGACTCGAGGGGGCGGCGATCAGCCGGGTGCAGTGCTACGACCTCGAGCGGGAGATCCCGTATGCCGCACTCGGCAACCTGGTTCACGGGCTGCTGGACCGTTCGGGCGTCTCGGGCACCCCGCCCGAAGCCCTCGCGGAGCTGGCCCGCACCGTCCCGGAGGTGCGCCGCCGCTTCCCCGGCATTCCGGCGCCGGAGGAGAGCCAAGGGGAGACGGCCCGGATCCGGCTGACCGAGGCGTTTCACCAGATGCTGCTGGCCATCGCCGAAGAGCACCCGGTCATCCTGGTAGTGGACGATCTGCATCTAGCGGACGACGCCAGCCTCGCGGTGCTGCACCTCGTCATGCGCCGGTCCCGGGGTCAGCCGATCATGGTGGTGATGATCGCCCGGCCGGGCGACTTGCCGCGCTCACCTCACGCCGCGCGGTTGTGGGAGACGGCGGAGAAGTTGGGGGTGCGGGAGATGGAGGTATCACCGATGGCGGAGGAGGAGAGTCGCGCGCTACTAACCTTTTTGATTGCGAGTGAGCGGGTAGAGCCTGCATCCTCTGTACGCCGGATTCTGATACACGCGGCCGCCGGCTTTCCCATGGTACTGGAACTGCTCTTCCAGGACTGGCAGACGAACGGCGCCGAGTCCCTGGCAATAGCATTGGAAGCCATGACTGCTGACTTTCCTGGGGGCTCACAACCGCGCACTGCCTACCGTTCCATCCTCTCCAGGATTATCGCACTGCTGGACGCTCCGGCCCGCAATGTCCTAAATCTCGCTGCCATCTTAGGTCACCGCCTAAATGACCTAGAGATGTACAGCCTACTCGATGTATCTAGGGCGCATCGACTCGCAGCTCTAGCACAGTTAGCAGAGCTACGGGTGCTGCGGGACTCTACGGGTGGCTTGGAGTTCGTAAATGAGCTCATGCGCGCGCACGCGTACGCGAGCATCCCCGCGACCGTACGGAAGGCACTCCACGGCTTGGTCGCGGATCGCCTGCTAGAGGACAGAGCGTCGCGAGAGAGTCGCGGGCTGGAGATCGCGTGGCACTGCACCCGGGCTGGTCGTGTCGAGGAGGCGACCCCGCATCTGCTTCGTGGAGCAAGGTACGGTCTCCGGTGCGGTGCTCCGCACGAGGCGGAGAGAGCTTTGTCGAGTGCGTTGTCGCATCTTCCCATCTTCGAGAAGCTCGAGGCCACACTACTACTTATCGAGGTGCTACAGGAGCAGGGTTGCTGGCAGGAATCACTCGACACACTCAATTACTCATGGGATCAGAGCAATGAGGTGTTCCGTGAGGAGGGGTTAGTGCTAGAGGCGCTTGCACGTCTAAACATGAGTACGTCGCTGGCGGAGCTCAGCCTCGACCGGCTCGCGACGCTCTCGAGGATTATCGCCGAGTGCCCTCGTGTCAGAACGCGAGTTCGGGCTAGCAAGGCAGTCGCGTACATGTTCGAGCGATTCCGCGATTTGACTATCCCACCAGCACTCGTAAAGCAGATCGAGGCGATACCTCTGGATGGAATCGAGCCGGATTCACTGGGAGAACTTGGACTTGCCAAGGCCATGCTACTGTATCAGTCCGGGGATATTCGCTCAAGCCGTCAACACGCGGAGGAGGCGCTAGCAATTCTGGCTCAGTGCAAAAGCGCCAACCTAGTAACAGTCCAGCTATGGGCTGGCTTAGGTGCACTTGACTCCAGGGAAGGCGCATATGAAAGCGCAGTTCAGCGATTGGGCCAAGCTCTGACAATGGCCCAGCGGCTATGCAATGACACGATGATTGCGTCGGTCTCTGCTAACCTAGCCATCTGCCTGGGTAGGCTCGGTCGCTTTGAAGAGCAGGACGAGTTGTTGAGGAGGCGGGCCGAAGCCCCAGGCCCCGAACTCAAGGGCTTTTCAGAGATCCAGACCGCCTATGCGCTTTCGCTCGGCTTAGTTCTGAGAGGGCGACGGCAGCAAGCGCTCGAAGCGATAGCTGCGGCCGACGAGAGATTTGCGGGTCCCATTCCAGATTGGATGATGCAGGCTTGGATGCTGTGGAAGGCAGATGTCCTTTTCATAGCTGGAGAACGTGGCGAAGCGTTCGAGGCGGCGAGATGCGCTCTGGGCTATGAAGGCTCACCACAATTGCGCTCCTCCTCCTTCGCGGGTCCATATGCACGTTGGGCGGCTATACTAAATCGGGGTCAGCAGGATGATCGAGGTAGGCCGCTGGTGCAGGCTTTCGTTGCGTCATTGGAATCCTATGACGCCGTCGACCAGGCGGAGATCCTTTGTGCTCAACGAATACTCGAACTGCAGGTAGGAGAGGT
>DASUSR010000152.1:0-2964 GCA_036375015.1 Gemmatimonadales bacterium | reverse complement strand
CCCCGAGCCGGACCCCGACGGCTACTCGGTCAGCATCGACGACGACGCTCCCCAGACGATGGGTCAGAACGCGGTGGTGCGCCGGGAACAGGTCCCGGTGGGCACGCATACCGTCGAGCTCTCGGGCGTGGCCGCCAACTGCACCGTCTCCGGGCCGGCACGGCGTACCCTCAGCATCGCGGCCAACGCGGTGACCTCGGCCACCTACGCCGTGACCTGCGCGGCCACGACCGGTGCCATTCAGGTCACCACCTCGACCGGCGACCCCGGCGATGCGGACGGCTACCGGCTCCGCCTCGATGGCGCGGACAGCGAGCCGATTCCGGCCGACGGCACGGTGACGCTGGCCGGGATCGCGCCGGGACCCCATACGGTCGGGCTCACCGGGCTCTCCGGCACCTGCCGGGTGGAGGGCGAGAATCCCGTCTCCCTCGCGGTCACGGCCGGTGAGACCGCGACCACGGGCTTCGCCGTCCGGTGCGATCCGCCCCCGCCCGCCGCCGGAACGCTCGAGCTCACGACGACAACCAGCGGCCAGAACCTCGATCCGGACGGCTATCGCTTCCGCGTCGACGGCGGCGCCCTCCAGGACATCGGCATCAACACCACGGTCACCTTGAGTCCACTGGCGGCCGGCGACCACACGGTGGACCTCCGGGGCCTCGCGGCGAACTGTGCCGTCACCGGGGAGAGCTCGCGCGTCGTCACGGTGCCCGACGGCGGGGTGGTCCAGCTGGCGTTCGACGTCACCTGCACCGCGACGACCGGCGGGCTCTCGGTCAGCACCACCACGAGCGGCGAGCCCGCCGATCCGGACGGCTACGCCGTGGCGGTGGACGGGGGCGATCCGCACCCGGTGGGGGTGAACGGGAGCGCCGCGATCGACGGACTGGCCCCGGGCTCACGCAGTGTGGCGCTCACCGGGGTGGCCGCCAACTGCACGGTCGGAGGCCAGAACCCGCGAAACGTCGCCATCGTCGCCGGGGAGACCGCGCAGACGGCCTTTGCCGTCACCTGCTCCGCCACCACCGGCGCGCTGACCGTCACGATCGCGGGGCTTCCCGCGGGCACCGACGCGGCGGTCACGGTCACCGGCCCCGGCGGCTTCTCCCGTCAGGCCACCGCCACCGCGACGTTCCCGGACCTTCAGCCCGGCAGCTACACGGTCAGCGCCGCGGAGGTGACCGCGGGGGCCATTCGGTACGCCGCGAGCCCCGCCAACCGGACGGTCACGGTCGCGGCCGCCGGGACCGCGAGGGTGACCGTCACCTATGCGGCGGTCGCGTCGCCTACGCTCAACCTGCGGATCGAGGGGATCCAGCTCACCCAGGGCGTCCAGACCG
The DNA here is from genome assembly GCA_036375015.1 of Gemmatimonadales bacterium. Classification (GTDB taxonomy): domain Bacteria; phylum Gemmatimonadota; class Gemmatimonadetes; order Gemmatimonadales; family GWC2-71-9; genus CAVVWJ01. The sequence goes on along the minus strand of DASUSR010000152.1, from coordinate 1,621 downwards.
CCGACAACGACCTCCCGCTGGTGGCCAATCGCGACGGGTACCTGCGCGTCTTCGTCGTGGCCAGCGGGCCCAACAGCGCGGCGCCTCAGGTGCGGGTCCGGATCTATCGGAACGGGAACGTCGCAGCGACCCTGAACATCCCGGCGCCGGGCGGCGAGAGCCCCACCGCGAAGGACGAAGGGCGGCTGTCGAGCTCGTGGAACGTCAAGGTGCCCCGCACGCTCATCGGGCCCGGGCTGGCGGTGCTCGCCGAGGTGGATCCGGGTAACGACATCGCGGAGAGCAACGAGAGCGACAACAGCTTCCCCCTGTCGGGCACGCCCCACCAGCCGCAGGTGCGCAACGTTTCGGTGCTTGGCGTCCGGTTCGTTCCCGTGAAGCAGCGGGCCAACGGGCTGGAGGGCGTCATCACGAGCGATACTCGCGGGCGCTTCCTCGACCTGACCCGGCGGCTGTATCCGCTGCCGGGAACCGACAGCGACGTGCACGCCGTCTACACCACCGCCACCAGCGATCCGCTCCAGCCGGAGAACGCCAACGGCGCCTGGGTCACGGTGCTGAGCGAGCTCGACGCCCTGCGCGTGGTCGAGGGGAGCGACTGGACCTACTACGGCGTGGTCCGGCCGGGCTACTCGGGCGGGCTGGCGGGGGTCGGCTTCCTGGGGCTGCCGACGGCCATGGGCTACGACAACGAGTTCGACGCCAGCCGCGTCATGGCGCACGAGCTCGGTCATACCTGGAACCGGGACCACGCGCCCTGCGGCGGGGCGCCTGACGCGGACCCGCAGTACCCCTATCCCGGCGGGCAGATCGGGGTCTACGGAATCCACCTCTCGCAGGAGGTGCTCAAGCCGCCCACGTCACCGGACATCATGGGTTACTGCGGCGATCCCTGGATCAGCGACTACACCTACCGGGCCGTTCTGGGCTACCGGGCGGGCACGGGGTCGCTGCGGGCGCCGGCCTCGGCGGGCGTCGAGCGCTCGCTGCTGGTGTGGGGACGCATCGTGGCGGGCCGGCCGGTGCTCGAGCCCGCTTTCGAGGTGATGACCCGGCCCCGCCTGCCGGCGGCGCCGGGCCCCTACACCGTCGAGGCCCGCGCGACCGACGGGGCAGCGCTGTTCAGTCTCTCCTTCGATGCCGCGCCCGTCGCGGACGACCCGCGCGACACGCGGCACTTCGCCTTCGCCGTCCCGCTGAGCGAGTCCGCCGCCGCCCGGCTCGGCAGCCTTCGCCTCTCGGGCCCGGGCGGCGAGGCGGCCGCCGCGCGGCCGGCGGCGCCGCTCGCCGCCCTCATGGCGTCCGACTCGATCGTCACACAACGGGTCGCCGGCGGAGCCTCGGTGCGCTGGAACCCGGCCGCCCATCCGATGATCATGGTGCGGCACCCCCGGACGGGCGAGGTGCTCTCCTTCGCGCGGGGCGGCCAGGTCGAGGTGGCCACCGATCAGAGCGAGCTTGAGCTGGTCGTGTCCGACCGGGTCGCAAGCCGCCGGCTCAGGGTGCCGGTGGGGAACCGGTAGGCTCTGTCGGCACGCAGAGGACCTGAGGGGCTCCGCAGGGGGCGTTAGGACGCGCAGCAGAGGAGACCGCGCGCCGTCTGCGCGGGCTCCGGCGCGGA
>DASUSR010000151.1:0-7086 GCA_036375015.1 Gemmatimonadales bacterium | reverse complement strand
GGACGCTCTTCCATACCTATCCCCCGCGCGCAAGCCGGCGTGAAGTCGGGCGTCAAGTGGGCATCCGCCGAGGACTTGACGGCGCTCGTTCCGGGCGGCACTCTGGGGGAAGCGGCCCCAACGCAGGACCCGTCCCATGCTCCTCCTCCGCTCGCTCGGCGAACTCCGGCTCGAGGGCGAGCCGCTCCCCCGCCTCCTCAGTCCCCGCAAGGAACTGGTGCTCCTGGTCTACGCCGCCCGGCGCGCGCCCCGGCCGGTGGACCGGGCCGAGCTGGCGGCGCTCCTCTGGGATGCGCGCCGCCCCGACCGGGCCCGGCAGTCGCTCCGCCAGGCGCTGCTCGATCTCCGGCGCCTGCTGCCGGACGCGCTCGAGGAGACCGCGGTCGGCGTACGCTTCCAGGCCGAGAGACTGCGGTTCGACGTGGCCGAGTTCGAGGAGGCGCTCGGCCGCGGCGAGCCGGCGGCCGCGGTGGCCCTCTGGGGCGGAGAATTCCTTGCAGGCGTGGAGGACACCGCGACCGAGGAGCTGCGGGTCTGGATCGAGGGAGAGCGGGAGCGGCTCCGCCGCGAGCTGCGGTCGGCGCTCGAGGCGCTGGTGGGCGACGCCCGCGACCGTGCCGCCTCCTCCGAGGCGATCGGCTGGGGCGAGCGGTGGGTCGAGCTGCTCCCGCTGGACGAGCGCGGGCACTACCAGCTCGCCGAGGCGCTCCTCCTCGCCGGGCGTCCCGCGGAGGCGCGGGTCCGATATGAGCGGGGCCGCGCCGGTCTCCGCGCTGCCTTTGGCGCGGAGCCCTCGCCGACGTTCCTCCAGCTGGAGGCCCGGATCGAGCGCGCCGTGGCGGGCTCCGCGGGCCGGCGGCCGGCGGGGGCGGCGCTCCGGCAGCCGGAGCTGGTCGGCCGCGAGTCGGCGCTCGGAGACCTCGAGTCTGCCTGGCGCGCGGTGCGGCAGGGTGGCGCCGCCACCGTGCTGGTGGAGGGTGAATCCGGAGTGGGGAAGAGCCGGCTGACGGAAGAGTTCCTCCTGCGGCTGCAGTCGGTGGAATCGGCGCCACTGGTGGTCTCGGTCCGGCTCGGGGCCACGGACCACGCGGTCGCCCTTGGCGCGGTCACCGCCCTGGTGCTCGGCCTGGCCGATGCGCCCGGGCTTGGCGGCGCGCCCGCGCTCGCTCTCGCGGAGCTGGCCCGGCTCGCACCCGGGATCGGCGTCCGTTTCCACGACCTCCCCACGCCCGCGGGGTCGATCGGCGCCCTCGCCGAGGCGCTGGCGGAAGGGCTCGGCGCCGTCGCGGCCGAGCGGCCGGTGGTCTTCCTGCTGGACGACGTGTCGTACGCCGACGATGAGAGCGCGGCAGCGCTCCGGCCGGTGCTTCGCCGACTCCCTTCGCAGGTCCTTGCGCTCGCGACCGCGCGAACCGCGCTCGGCCCCGCGGCACCGGGCCGGCTCGCCTTCGCCGAAGGCCGCGCGCTCCACCGGCTCGAGCTGCAGCCGCTCGATCGCGACGGCGTGCGTGCCCTCCTGGGATCGATGCTCGAGTTCCCCGCGGGTGAGCGGGACGCACTCGCCGGCCGGCTGCACGCGGCATCCGGCGGCAATCCGCACCTCGTGGTCGAGCTGGTGGCCGCGATGGCGGCGGGCGGAGGGCTCGCGCCGGTCGACGGCGGCGGGTGGCGGCTCGCGGCCGCGGCGGACGAGCCGCTGCCGGTTCCGACGGTGGTCCGCGCGGCGCTTCTGGAGCGCCTCGCACCGCTGGGCCGGGAGGCCCGGGCGGTGGTGGATGCGGCGGCGGTTTTGGAGGGTCGTCTGGAGCCGGCGGCGCTCTCCGCGGTGGCCGGGCTCTCGGCGGCGAGCACCGTGGCGGCGCTCGACGAACTCCGCTCCGCCGGCCTGGCGCGGCCGCCGGTGAACGGCGCAAAGACTACGCACGAGCTGCGGCCTGGCCTGGTGGGCCGGGTGGTGTACGACGGCCTGGCGAGCGCCCGGCGGGACGCGCTGCACCGCGCGGCCGCCGCTCACTTCCGGGCCCGGGCTCGGCGGGATCCGTCCGCGCGGGCCTCGGCCGCGCATCATCGGGCCCGCCTCCTGGGCGCGGGCGGCGGCACCGCCCGCCTCCGGTGGCTGGTCCTGGGTACCGCAGCCCTGCTGGTGCTCCTCGTGGCCGGCTTCCTTGCGGGCGGCGCCGACCCGCCGCCCGGTCGCGCGGAGCTGCCCCGCATCGCCGTACTGCCGTTCGAGGTTCGCGGCGGCCCGGACACGGCCCGCCTCGGCAACGGCTTGGCGGAGCTCCTGAGCACCGCCCTCGACGGGGGCGCGGTCCGGACGATCTCGCCGCGCCTCCTGGCGGACGGCCCACGGCAGCTCGAGCGCGCCGCCCGCGCTGCGGCGCGCCTGGGAGCGACCGAGCTGGTGCTTGGCCGGGTGGTGGAAGGCGGCGGCAGGATCCGGGTCGGCGTCGAGCTCTACACGGCAGGGGACCGCCCGGAGCGGATCGCGCGGGCCGAGGCCGAGGGCGCGGCCGACTCGGCCTTCGCTGTGGCCGACCTGCTGGCGCGGGAACTGCTCGTGCAGCCCGGTCGGCCCGGCACCGATCGGCTGAGCGAGGTGGCGGCGACCGGGTCGCTTCCCGCGCTCAAGTACTTTCTCGAGGGTCGGCTCCACTTTCGGGCGACGCGCTTCGACTCCGCCGCGGCGGCGTTCCGCCGGGCGACGGAGGCGGACCCGGGGTTTGCCCTCGCGTGGTACGGGCTGGGGCGGTCGCTGTTCTGGATCGCGCCCGACACGCAGGCCCTGGCCGCCGCGGAGCGGGCGGCGCAGAACGCCGCGGGCCTTCCGCGACAGGAGCAACTGATCCTGGAGGGCTTCCAGGCCCGCATGGAGGGGCTGCCGGCAAAGGCGGAGAGTCTGTATCGGGTCGCGATCGGGCTCGAATGGCACAACGTCGAAGCGTGGTACAGCCTCGGCGAGATACTCTACCACTACCACTGGACGCTCGGCCGACCGATGAGCCAGGCGTGGGCCGCGCTCGGTGCGGCCATGCAGCGCGATCCAGCGTACTGGCCCGCGGCGGTCTACCTCGTCCGGCTCGCCGCACTCGAGCGGCGGGTGACGGACATGGATTCGGTGCTTTCCAAGCTTCGGGCCGCCTCGCCCGGGGCAGTGCGGCACCAGCGGCTCGATGTGCTCCACGCTTTCATGGACCGGGACACGGTCGAGCAGGCGAGGATCGCCCGCGAGCTGCGGGATACGCTGCCCTACCTGTCGTGGGGCGCTACCTGGACGGTGGGCCTGTTCGGGCGGGATCTCGAGGGCGCCGCACGCCTCGCGCGGATATGGGCGGACAACCGGGGGGATTTCGGGCCGCTCTACCGTACGGTCCTTGCCGATCTCGCGCTGGCCCAGGGACGGTGGGACACGGCACAGGCCGAGCTGCGGCGGGCCGCGGGCGTGCGGCCGGGCTGGGCGCTCGAGCGCCGGGGGCTGCTCGCGGTCAGTCCGGCGGTGGCGCTCCCGCGGGAGGAGCTGGCCGCGCTCCGCGAGGAGCTGCTCGCCTGGGATCCGGGCACCGAGCGGCCGAGCGTGTATCCCCATCAGTCCATCCAGGTGCCGCAACGCATCCGCCCGCTCAGCCGGCTCATGCTCCTCGGCGTGCTCTCGGCCATGTTGGGCGAGGGCGAGGCCGCGGAGTCGTACGCGGAGCAGGTCGAGCGCATCGGGGAAGGGGAGCATGGGAAGCTGGCGCGGAGCATCGCCCGGGAGATCCGCGCCCGCGCGGCGCTGGAGCGGGACGACCCCCGCACGGCGCTGGCCATTCTCGAGGCGGACAGCCTGGCCTTCAGGGACGACCAGCTCCGGTTCTCGCCGGTGTACGCCCGGATCTCGGAGCGGTTCACCCGGGCCGAGGCGCTGCGTCTGGCCGGCCGGCCGGAGGAGGCGCTGGGCTGGTACGAGAGCCTCGCCTCGCAGAACCTCCACGAGCTGGTCTACCTCGCGCCCGCGGAGTGGCGCCGCGCCGAAATCTACGAGTCCCTCGACATGGTCCGCGAAGCCGAGCGCAGCCGCCGCGTCGCGGAGGCGCTCTGGCGTGACGCCGATCGGCCGCTCGCTAGTGCGCTGAGCCGAACCGGAACTCGAACCGATGCAGCGGCTCTCCGCTCGGCAGCGCACCGGGCAGCAGGTGCCGCAGGCGCTCCGGCCGGGCGGCGGGATCGGTGAGCCCGTCCCGCACGAAGGCGACCAGCTGGTCGAATTCCTCGGCGCTGAGCGCGATCGGCGTCCGGAGCAGAGGGTCGAGCCGCTCCAGGACCGGCTCCATGGGTCCCAGGCGAATCCGGAGATCGGCATCCAGCCCGTCTCCCGTGTAGGCGGCGACGGATGCACGCACGTTCAGGTGGTGACGGATCGCGTCCTCCAGCCGGACGAAGGCGCCGTTGTGCATGAACGTCGGCTGCAGCGCCACGTTCCGGATGGGCGAGGTGCGGAACATGTAGCGGTCCGCCGGGTCGCCGGTGACCTGTTCCAGGCCGAAGTCCTCGTCCCCCCCCGGCCCGTCGAATGGCACGTTCCCGAACGAGCTGGCTATCTGGGGCACGCCGATCACGTGCTGCTCGAAGTCGCTGAACATCTCGTTGGACCGCCCCGCCACCGCATGGCACTGCACGCATCCCGCGCGGCCGAGGAAGAGCAGCGCCCCCTGCTTCTGGTCTGCGCTCAGGGCGCGTAGCTCACCTCGCGCGTAGCGGTCTATGGGGGCGTCGGCGAAGGTCAGCGTGAAGGTGAACTCCGCGATCGCGGCCCCGACGTGCTCGAACGTGATGGGTCCGCCCGCCCGCACGTCGGGGAAGACCTGGCCGAAGAGGGTCCGGTAGCGCGGGATCGCGTTGAGCCGCCGCAGCACCTCGCCCCGGATCGCGTCGTTGTCGCCCGCGAAGTCGAAACCGGTCATCTCCACCCGCTCGGTAAACGGAATGTGGGCCTGGGCGCCGAGCAGGTGCGCCATGTGGGAGAGCGACCGCCCCTCCGGCAGGGGGAAGTCGAAGCCCGCCGAGTTGTCGAACGGGTCGCCCGAGAGGGCGCGGAAGCGCGAGTTCCACATCAGCGTGGGGAAGAAGGCGGCGTTCACGATCGTGGGCGAGCGCCGCTGGTTCCGCGGCCCGACCCGCCCGGGACCCACGACGCCGTTGTTCTCGATGCCGATCGCGATGGACTTGCTGTCGTTGAAGCTCGCGTTGACGGCGTGGCAACCGGCGCAACTGTTGTCGCCGTTGAGCCCGGTGACCGGATCGAAGAAGACCAGCCGGCCGGCCAGCGCGAGCCGGTGGTCGAGCGGACGGCCCAGCCGGGTCTCGAGGGTCGCCGCGATCCTGCCGGTGAACCCGGCGCGCTCCAGGGCCTCGGCGAGCCGGGCATCCAGATCGCCGTCGGCCAGGGCGTGCTGCGGGGTGCCGGATTCCGGGCCGGCCGGGTCGAGCATGGTCTGATCGGAGCAGCCGCCGAGGGCCGCGACGAGCACCAAGAGCGGGAGCGAGCTGCGCGCACGCATGGTGAACCCCCCAGGATGACCGAGTGGAGTGCCTCGATTGTCAACCTGGAGGTGCGGGCGCAAGCGGCCGTGAAGTAGCGCGTCAAGTGCCGCTGGTGGAGGGGGTTGGGCCCGGCATTTTCGAGAGGCGCGAGTCATGGTATCTTATGAAACCTTAATAACGCGGCTACGTTCATGCCCCCAAACAGGATACTCTCGATCTCCCTGCCGGCCGACTTGCGGTCGCAGCTCGACGCGGAAGCGGAGCGCCGGCGGCGCTCGCGCAGCTTTCTCGTGGCCGAGGCCGTGCGGAGCTACCTGGCGGGTCGGGACCGGCAGGCCTTCGGCGAGGCCCGGGAGCGTACCCTGCGGGAGGGTCTCGCCCTCTCGCCGGCCGAGCGTCTTCGGCTGTCGGAGGAGCTCTGGACCGAGCTGGCTCGAGGGCGCGAAGTCGCCGCTCCCTGGACCGCGGCGTTCGACACCTTCGCCGAGTACGAGCGCTGGCGCCGGAGTGGAGCGCAGGCCGGCTGAGCGCCTCGCCCGTATCCCGGCTGCTGCGGGTGTGCCGGCTGCTCAACGATGCCGGGGTCCGCTACGTCATCGTCGGCGGCTTCGCGCTGGCGCTCCATGGGGCCATTCGCGCCACCAAGGACATCGATGTGCTCATCGAGCCGACGCTGGACAACGCCCGGCGGGCCCTCGAGGCGCTCCGAGGCCTCACCCACGGCGTCGCCCGGGAGCTCGACCCCGCCGAGGTCATCGCCAAGCCGATCACCATCATCGGCGACGACCCCCGGGTGGACCTGCTGACCCTCGCCTGGAGCGTGCGCTACGCCGATGCCGCGCCGTCCATGCTGAGAATGCGCATCGAAGACGTCGAGGTGCCGGTGGCCGATCTGGATACGCTCATCCGCTCGAAACAGACCGGGCGGCTCCAGGACCTCGCCGACGCGGAGACGCTGGAGGCGCTGAAGCGGCTACGCTAGGCCCGCCGAGCCGGGCCGGCCGCCCCGGCAGCACATAGCCGCCGGCCAGGCGCCCGGCGGCTGGTATATTCGACTCCATGCTCTGTCCGATGGCGCGAACGTTCGCCCGTGCCCTGCTTCTCGTGCCGCTCGGCTCGGGACTCGTCCGAGACCTGCAGGGATCCCAGGGCCCGCCCGACTCAGTGGTGTACCACGTCGATCCCAGCAGCCGCCTGGTGGTCAAGACCGGAAAGGCCGGTCTCTTCGGCTTCGCCGGCCATACCCACGTGATTCGCGCGCGGGCGGTCTCCGGTGAGCTGGTATATCGTCCGGGGACCTCGACATCGTATTTGCGGCTCAGGCTTCCGACCGACAGCCTGGAGGTATTGACCCCACCGGACACCGCCGAGATCCGCAAGGTGACCGAGGCCATGCGCACGGAGGTTCTGCACGTGAACGAATATCCGCAGATGACCTTCGCGGCCGACTCGCTCAGCGCGCACAGTGGAAGGATGGAGTTGCTTCTCGCGCTCACCATGGAGGGCACCACCCGGAAGGTCCCGGTGACCGCGGAGGTGACCATCGGCGCGGACACTATCCGGGCC
>DASUSR010000150.1:0-7246 GCA_036375015.1 Gemmatimonadales bacterium | reverse complement strand
CCGCGTCGGCCGGCAGGATCGTGACGATTCGATCGCCGCGCACTACCACGCTCCGATGAGGCAGCACGCGCTCGCGATCCATCGGCACCACGTTGACGTCGCGGAACACGGTGGTCTCGCGCCCGGGCGCCCCGTCCATCTCGAGCACGCGGTCGCCCGGACGCAGACCCAGGCCCGCCGCGGTGAAGCCGGGCACGACACCGGTGATCCCCACGCCGCTCGAGTCACCGCCCAGCGGCGCGACGGTGGCGAATAGAGCGGCGAGTCCCAGGAGAATGACCACGTGCGGCAGGCGAACACGCAGGGGCACCGGCGAGCCTCCGGGATTCACACGAGGGACCTACGGAATGCTGCGCCGGACTCGCCACACCTGCGGGGCGGGGCCGAGCCGCGCCGTCTACTCGGGCATCACCCGCGCGATCCGCGCGGGGATCCCCGGCGAGGCGCCGTAGGCCAGCCACACCGCCCCGCTCTTCGGGTCCACCGCGAGATGGCGTACCAGCGCGCCCCGGCTGGGGAGCGGATAGACGTCGAAGGTGCCGCCGGCCGGGCGGTAGCGGAGCAGCGCGTCGGCCGCCGAGGTGCCGATCCAGAGACTTCCGTCCCGCGGGTCGCTCCGGACTACGTAGGGTACCGCGTCGCGGAGCGGCAGCTCGATCTCGCGGAACCCGCCGGTGGCCGGATCGAGCCGCACGAGCCGGTTGGCCGAGTAGGCGGGAATCCAGACGATCCCCCTGGCGTCCACGTCGAAGCGGCGGGGGCCGCTGTGCGGGGTCGGAAGCGTGAACGACTCGAACTTGCCCGTCGCGGGGGCGAACGCGACGAGGCGGTTGCCCAGCAGCTCCGACATCCAGATCCGGCTGTCGGGACCGACTCGCAGCTCGTAGGGAATGGGCCCGCCGGGCTTCTCCGCGAGCGTCGGATGGGGCGGGACCTCGTGGGTCTTCACCTCACCGGTGGCCGGGTCCACGCTGCCGATCAGCTCCGGCGCGCGGGTGAAATGCCCGTTGAACCAGATCCTCCCATCCGCTCCGAGCCCCAGACTGTGGGCATACATACCGATGTCGAAGGTGCGCCACTGTGTATCGGCCAGGGTGGCGAGCTTCCCCGGCATCCCCAGCACTACCCAGGGCCGGCCTTTGCGGTCCAGCTCGATGGCTCGAGGGTTGGCGTTGTCCACCGGGATCGGGATCTCGCCGATCGCGCCGCTGGCAGGGTCCACCCGGTACAGCCGGTGGGTGAACATCCCGGTCACCAGCACCGTGCCGCCGGGCTCCACGACGACGTCGTGCGGCAGGTCGCCGGCCACCGGCATGAGGTACTCGGTGATCTTCGCCCGGCCGGCGGCGCGCGCCGGCGCCTCGCGCACCTCGCCGGCGGGAAGATGGCGGGCGAGCCAGGCGGCGGTCGCCGCCGGGTCCCGGTCCGCCGCAATGACCGGGAACGAGGTGGTCGCGCCGGCGAACCCGAGCATGCGGGTAACCGCCTCGGCCCACTGCGCCTCGGTGCGCGGCCGCCCGTCCGGCCGGGCGATCCGGGCGTCGAACTGGTGGCAGCCGGTGCAGTCGAGGATGAACTTGCGCTTGGCCTCGCCCTCGGGCAGCAGGGACAGCCACGCGCTGGAGGGCGGGTCGGCCAGGCGGGGAGGCGGCGGGGCGGCGGCGGTCTGGGCGATCGCCGGAGTTGCGGCGAGCAGCGTCAGGCTCAGGACGGTGCGGGGGATCATTGGTACCCTACGACGCCGTGCCGACCCTCGTTTCGGCCGGCTCAGCCGCCCGCGCCCGGCTTCCTCTCCCACAGCACGTTCACGATGACCCAGCGCCCGTCCACCTTCGCCAACTGCATGTAGTCCACCCAGTCGGCCATGGTGGCCCGGGCGCTGGCCGCACTGCCGAAGATGTCCAGGATCCGCACCTCCTTCTCCTGCTTGTCCTTCGGCGTGCTCTTGCCCCAGCCCCGGCGGGTGCCGTTCACCAGCTCCGACGCGCCCATGTTCTGGAGCACGCTCCTGCCGGTCGCCGTGTCGGCGACGACGATGCGCTTGACCAGCTCCGGGTGGAGGGCGCGGCCCATGCGCTCCGGGTCGCCCTCGTACCATCCCTCGACGTAGTCCAGCGCGGTAGCCCGGATGGCGGCGGAGTCCGAGGCGGTCTGGGCGGCCGCCGGGGCGGTCGCGAGGATCAGCAGCAGGGCACAGGAGAGGGTGCGCATGACGGGACTCGCTCGATCGGGTGGGAAGGCGGTCCCCGCAACGTACGCGAGCGGCCGCGGGGACGTTTCGCGGCGGTGAGGGCTGTCACCGCTGCCGGAGGACCTGCGCGGCATCATGCCCTGCAATCATCGCAGGTCAGGCGACATCCCAGGAGGGTTCCGTGGCAGTCAAGAAGACCACCGGCCGGTGGACCGGAGGGAAGAAGGGCGGCGGGGCGGCGGCGAAGGGCAAGGCCAAGGCCCGCGATGACCGCAAGCTTCAGCGCGAGGCGGAGTCCCGCCGGGAGCGGGCGGACCAGTCCAAATCGAAGAAGGAAGGCGCGGTGCAGGCGGGCGAGCGGCGTTACCCGGAGCCGCCGCTGCCCAGGCAGCACCTGGAGAAGCCGGGACTCGAGAGCGAGCTCGAGCCGCGGCCTCTCTACCAGGCGCCGGAGTATCGAGGGTCGGGCAAGCTCGAGGGCATGGTGGCGCTCATCACCGGAGGCGACTCCGGTATCGGGCGGGCGGTGGCGGTGCTCTATGCCCGTGAGGGCGCGGACGTGGCCATCGTCTATCTCAGCGAGGACGAGGACGCCGAGGAGACTCGTCGAGCGGTCGAGGCCGAAGGCCGGCGGGCCATTCTCATCCCCGGCGACGTGACCGACTCGGAGTTCTGCCGCGAGGCCGTCGAGCGGACCATCGAGGAGCTCGGCGGGCTGGACATCCTGGTGAACAACGCCGCCTTCCAGGAGCACATGCCGTCGCTGGAGGAGATCACCGACGAGCAGCTCGATCGCACCTTCCGCACCAATATCTTCGGGTACTTCTACATGGCGCGCGCGGCGCTGCCCCATCTGGGCGAGGGGTCCTCGATCATCAACAGCGGCTCGGTGACCGGGATCGAAGGCAGCAAGGAGCTGCTCGACTACTCCGCGACCAAGGGCGCCATTCACGCCTTCACCAAGTCTCTGGCCCAGAACCTGACGGAGCGCGGCATCCGGGTGAACTGCGTGGCGCCCGGCCCGGTCTGGACCCCGCTTAATCCGGCCGATCAGGAGGCCAAGAAGGTGGCGAAGTTCGGGCAGGACGTGCCCATGAAGCGGCCGGCCCAGCCGGAGGAGGTCGCGCCGGCCTACGTCTTCCTCGCCGCGCCGTCGTGCGCGAGCTACATCAGCGGAGAGGTGCTGCCGGTGCTGGGGGGACAGACGACCGGGTAGGGGGTGCGGGGTCCGGGGTCCGGCACCGAGCGGCGGCCACCGTGCGGCCGAATCGGTGCCTCGCTCAGCGGGACCGGAACCCGCACTGCACCGGATCGCTCGTCCGCACGGCCTCGCCCTGAGCGTTCAGGCGCACCAGTCGGTACCGGCCGGCCGGCGTTCGGGCCCGCCAGATCGCACGCCAGGCGAACCCGTGCCGGGCCCGGCCGTCCCGGGCATGGAGCTCCAGCCTGCCATCGCCGTCCTCGGCCACTCGTCTCCATCCGGCGACGTCCTCCCGCTCGAGTGCGACCCAGGGCGTGCCGGCGGACAGGACATCGGCGGGCGGCTGGTCCAGCCAGTCACCGGTGGGGAGCCCGTCCACGCAGCGCAAGGTGAGCGGGCCGCCCGGTTGGGTCCGGAGGGCCGACGCCCGCGGCAGGATCGCTCTCACCGGCCCTGGATACGCGGTGATCGGCCCGATATCGACCGCCGGCGACGATTCCTCGCCCCACGAGATGAGGAGGCGCGTCAGCTCGACCATCCGATGCTGCAGGAAGCCGGCGGTGCCCGGACCGTACAGGTTGGACGCGCCCTCGTACGACTGCACCTGGTACTCCTCCGCGGTGGTTACGTACTGGAGAAATCCGTTCGTCAGCCCGACCACCACCGCACGGACTTGACCGCCGCGCGACCGTACCTCCTCCTCGATGGCGCGGCGCAGCCGCTGTCCGACCATCGTCGTCGGCTCCGCCGGAACCGTGGCGAGGAGTACATCGCCGACGCGCACCACGCTGAGCTGGGCGACCTCGGGAAATCCGTGCTCCCCAACGACGAACGTCGTCTGAAAGGGGTCGAGCAGGGCACGCTTCGGCGAGTGGCACCGCTGGGCGGCGGGCGTGATCGCGCTCCCGCCTTCCTCGAACCCGAGGCTGAGCACGGGAAAGACCAGCCAGCGCCATCCGCGGACCCTGGTCTCCTGAAGCTCGGCGCCCGCCGCCGTGGCGGAGCCCAGCACCGGCAGGCCGCACAGGCTGTCCCGGCCGGGGAGCCAATCGGCGCTGAACGCCCGGCGAATCGTCGCCGTGGGCACCAGCCGATTCTCGAGCCTGCGGTACAGCGTCACCGCGAAGTCGGCCACCGAATCCGCAATCGTTTCCACGTCGTCCAGCGCGTCCGCCAGGCAGCGTTCGACCCAAGCGGCGGGGGGCTCCATGAAATCCACCGATTCGCCCGGGCCGCGAGGCGCCGGCACCGGAGGGGTGAAGCCGAGCCCGGGCGGATCACAGCGGTCCCGCTCGATGTCGGGTGAGACATCGCCTACCGCACCATTCGCCAACAGGTGCACGGCCGTGTCGCCGGGCGAGCCCGCCCTCTCCGCCAGCCGTGCCACGATCCGATGCTGCGCATCGCCGTCGTAGAGGGTATTGAGGTTGGGAATGGCGGTCCCGTGGAGCGCGAGCACCGAGTAGGTCCCGAGAGGTCGGCGCCCGCCCCGGGAGTCGAGAGCGTCGACCCGTAGCATGACGAGCGCAGGGTCCACCGCCGCCCGTGGGTCCGGCGTTTCCAGACACAGCACCGCGGCTTCCGGGTTGCGACAGAAGGCGACGAGGCTCCGGTTGGTCGTCACCCCGTGCACCGCCGTCTCTCCCCAGGCAATCGCGGCCGGCTGCAACTCCGAGGCAGCCCGCTCCACCGCCGCGGTGATACGCTCGACGATGAAGTCCGTGACCCGCGGATCGTAGCCGGCCACCCGGGCGGTGTTGGCGTTGTATTGCCGCTCACCGTAGAAGTTGCCGGGTCCGCTGTGGGTATGGGTGGCGGAGACGAGCAGCCGATCAGCCCCGATGCCGGTGCGCTCGACCAAGCGGGCGGCCGCCAGGCGGTGCAGGTTGGCCGGCACGTGCGCGAGGTCAGCCACGACCAGGCCGATGCGCTCGCCTCCGGGATCCTCCAGAACGAGCGCTCCGACGTGAAGCCGCGTACGGTAGCCGGTGGAGCGCCGCCCCTCTGGGCCGTTCCCGCTCAGCCCAACACCGGGAGGAGGGGTGAGATCCACCCGGGCGAACCCGGCCCGGAGGCGCCCCGTGCCCGGCATCTCCCGCGAGAGCGGCGCGGGCAGGGGCTGAGCGTGCCAGACGGCACACGACGCGGTCGCGAGAACGGCGGCGAGGACCAGGGGGCGCCGGGGCATCAGTCCCTCCGGAGCGGCCAGGAGAGCCCGGCCTGCAGCGGCCACCAGAGGCGAACGTCCGCCTGGAAGTTGTCGCGCCCCCGCTTGGTGGCTGGATCCCGATTGAAGTGGAGCTCCGGGCCGGTGGCCACGAGAACCGCCAGTTGCCAGGCGACATCGATGGTCACCCGGAGCCGGGAATCGACGATGAGGTGAGTAAAGCCGGTCCCTTCGGCGCCCGGTATGGCAGGCGCCTCCGGATTCCGGCTGCCGAGCTGAAACCCGCCCCGGACTCCGGTAGCCCAGGACAGAGCAGGGCCGGTGAACGGGTTCAGGAAGTGGTGGAAGGTGATCGCCGGCTCGAGATAGGCGCCGTGCACGCCATCCAGCGACTCGTACAAGGAGACTGAGCCGGACCAACGCCCGGCTTGAGCCCGGACCGCCGCGAAGGCTTCGGCCGTGGAGGGGTCGGCGCTGGGACGGACGTACCAGTCTCGGATCGCGCCGAGGGTGACGGCCACGCCGGGCCGGTGCCAGCCCACCTGGGCCCAGAGACTCCACTGAGCCGGACCGGCGCCACCCACCCGCAGGTCCGGCCGCGGCTCGTCGCCGGTTCCCGTGAGCTCCAGGGCGGTCCACCCACCCACTGTGGCCGTGAGGCCCTGGTATCCCGCGGTGGCCGTCGCATCGGCCTGGACGACGGAGCGGGCATTTCTCCGGATGCCGCGCCACTCGAGGAGGGTGCTCCCGAACAGATCCACACGCGCCGCCCCGGTGAGGGGCTCCACCGCGCGGGTCTGGACGGCGGCGCCCGGCCGCGGCAACGCGAGACTCAAGACGAGCCACCACGCGGCCGCGGTCGGAGTGCTAGCGCAGCGACATGAACAATTCGTACCGCACCCCTTCTTCGCCCGGTACCACGCTGACCACGTAATCCTGGGCGCGGGGCAAGCGGCCGCGGTAGCGCCGGAGGCGGTCGGCCAGAGGGGCGAGCTGGACTCCGTCGTCGAGTCCGTACACGTGCAGGTGGGCGCCCTCGGTCTCGCTGCGCAGCTCCGCGTCGAGCGTGCGGCCCCGCTCGCCCTTGATGAGGAAGTCCACCGGCGCGCGTGAAGGCGCGATGCCGGAGAACGACGTGCTCGGATTCTCCCGGTCCACCACGACCCGCCGGGGGATCTGCACCGCGAGAGTGTACGCGGTCGGGGCCCCGGTCGCGCGCACCCGCACGATGTAGTCGCCGCTCGCCGGGAGCCGCGCGGTCCAGAGCGGGCCCTCGCCGGAGGGGGCGGAGATCTCGGTGCCGTCCGCCCGATACACCCGCACCGCGGTCTCGCCCCGCCGGTCGCCCCATGCGATGGCATGCGCCAGCATCACCTGACCCTGCAGCGCGCCGAGCACATAGGCATGCTCGCCGCCGGCGGGCAGGCTGTCGTCGAGGATCCCCGAGGTGGTGCCGCGGGCGAAGCGGATGCGGGTCATCCCCGAGGTGTCCGCGACCGTCACCCAGGCCGGCGCCGGCTCGGCGCGATCCTCCGGCCTGGCGGCACACCCGAGCGCGGCCGCGGCGAGGACGGCCATGATCAGGGCGCTCGGCGGACGGCAGCCGGCCGGCGGCATCGCTGGTCTCCTGGAGATGATGGGAGGGATAATAACGGGCGGGACGCCGTCGGTCAGCAAAACGGCCCCG
>DASUSR010000149.1:0-28338 GCA_036375015.1 Gemmatimonadales bacterium | reverse complement strand
CCCTCGCGTTCGGGGGCTGTAGCTCAGCTTGGTTAGAGTGCCGCACTGTCACTGCGGAGGTCGCGGGTTCGAGCCCCGTCAGCCCCGCTCCTCGAGCGACGCACCCCGTCCGGCACCGGACGGGGTGTTTCGTTTGCGGCTACCCGACTGCTGATGTCCGAGTCCTCCTTCTCCCACCATGTGCCGGTGCTGCTTGCACCGGTGCTCGAGGTCGCGCGGGCCGACACCGCCCTCCGCCCCGTGGTGGACGCTACCCTGGGTGACGGCGGGCACGCGGCGGCTCTCGCCGCCGCCGGCTTTCCGGTGCTGGGGATCGACCGCGATCCCGACGCCCTCGCCGTGGCGCGACGGCGGCTGGGGGATTCCATCACCTATCTCGAAGCCCCCTACGACAGCCCCCAGGCCCTGGCTGCCGTGGCTCGCCTTCGCCCCGGGCTGGTGCTGCTCGACCTCGGCGTCTCCAGCCGGCAATTGGATGAGGAGGGTCGGGGATTTACTTTCCGACCGGACGCGCCGCTCGACATGCGTATGAGTCGGGCAGGGCCGACCGGGGCCGACCTGCTCAACACCGAAGCCAGGGAATCGCTGGAGCGCATCTTCGCCGAGTACGGCGACGAGCGACACGCGCGCCGGCTGGCTCGCGAAGTCGAGCGGCGCCGGGCCCGCCATCCGTTCGAGATCAGTGACGACTTCGTGAACGCCATCCGGGCCGTTCTGGGCCCCCGCGCCGGTCCCTCCGACTTCGCGCGGCTGTTCCAGGCGGTGCGCATCGCGGTCAACGGCGAGCTCGAGGGGCTGGCGAGCGCGCTCCCCGCCTTCCGGGACGCCCTCGCGCCCGGAGGCCGACTGGCGGTGATCACGTACCACTCGGGCGAGGACCGTCTGGTGAAGCAGGCGTTCCGGGAGTGGGCGAGCGACTGCGTCTGTCCTCCCCGGCAGCCGGTCTGTACCTGCCGGGGCCGGTCACTGGGCCGGATGACGCCCCGGAAGCCGATCCTCCCCGATGCCGAGGAGATTGCCGCGAACCCCCGGGCACGCAGCGCCAAACTGAGACTCTTCCAGGTTCACGATGCGCCTTAAGGGGCGGCACTGGCTCATGGTCTGGCTGCTGGTCTTCCTCTGCGTGCTGCTCGCCGTGGCCTCGCGGCAGACCGCCGGATTCCGGACGGCTCGGCAGCTGCGCGACCTGCGGGAGGAGCGGACCGCGCTCGAGGCGCGCCGGGCCGAGCTGGAGCGCCGGATCAGGGTGGCCTCGAGCCGGCAAGTGCTGGTGCCGCGGGCCGAGCGTGAGCTGGGCCTGCATCAGCCGTCGGACTCGGAGTTCGTGCTCTTCGTGCTCCCCGAGCGCGGCCGCGGACACCGCTGATGGCCAGGCCCACGGCGCGGATCACGGCCATCCAGCTCGGATTCCTGGTCGCGGTGGTGGCCATCCTGGGCCGCGCGGCACAGCTCCAGATCGTGGAGGGCGAGCGCTGGAAACGGGAGGCGGAGCGCAAGCGGACCGAGCGGGTCGTGCTCCCCGCGCGGCGCGGCGCCCTCTACGACAGGAACGGCGTTCCGCTCGCCATCACTCAGGAGTTCTATCACGTCGGCATCGCGCCGAACGAGCTGGAGGACCGGGGCACCGCGTTCCGTCTGGTGGTGCGGAGCCTTGGCGTGTCCGCCCCGGCGCTCGACCGGGAGTTCCGCTCCCGGAAACCGTGGATCTACCTGCACGGTCCGTTCAACGCCACGCAGGTGCACCCGCTCCGGCGGGTCAAGGGCATTCACCTCACCGGTGACTACCAGCGGTTCTACCCCGCGCGCGACCTGGCCCGGCCGATCATCGGAGGGCTCTCGGGCGACCGGCCTACCGGCGCGGCGGGACTGGAGCTCTCGCTCGACGCGGTGCTGACCGGCCGCCCGGGCGAGGCCGTGCTGCTCAAGGACCGGGCGGGTCGGCGGTACGATTCGCCGGCCCGGCAGACCCGGGAGCCGGTCGCCGGCAACGACGTCGTGCTGACGCTCGACGCCGAGCTGCAGGAGATCGCCGAGCGAGGACTGGGCGACGCGCTCGCGGCGACGGGGGCCCGGGGCGGCGACGTGGTGTTCCTCGATCCCCGCACCGGGGAGCTGTTGGCGCTCGCCTCCCGCCAGGCGTCGGGCGGTAGGGCGCCCCGGGCCTCCACGTTCACCGACCCGTTCGAGCCGGGCTCCACGGCAAAGCTCTTCACCGCGGCGGCCCTGCTGATGCGGGGGCGGGTGGACAGCACGGATGCGGTGTTCGGCGAGGGCGGGGTCTGGCACATGCCGGTGACGCGGAGCGGGCGGACGCGGAGGATCTCCGATACCCACGCCGCCAAGGGAAACCTGACCCTGGCCCAGGCCATCCAGGTCTCGAGCAACATCGCGATGGCCAAGTTCGCGTCGCGGCTCACGCCCGAGGAGCAGTTCGAGACCCTGCGTGACTTCGGCTTCGGGACCCCGACCGGCGCCGAGTTTCCCTCGGAGTCCCGGGGCCGGCTCGCGCGGCCGGACCGCTGGCAGCCCATGTATACCAGGGCCAGCCTGGCCATGGGATACGAGTTCGGCGTGACGCCCGTGCAGCTCGCCGCCGCCTACGGCGCCATCGCCAACGACGGCGTACTGCTCTGGCCCACGCTGGTGCGGGAGGTGCGCGGCCCCGACGGGGAGGTGATCCACCGTCATCAGCCGGAGCCGGTGCGCCGGGTGGTGACCCCGGAGATCGCGGGCAGGCTGCGAGAGTTCCTGCGCGGCGCGGCAGGGGAGGAGGGCACCGGGGGCGGAGCGCAGCTCGCCAACTACACCGTGCTGGGCAAGACCGGCACGGCCATCCGCTTCGAGGACGGGCGGTACGTCCCGGGTCGCTACACCGCCTCGTTCGCGGCGCTCTTCCCGGCGGAGCATCCCCAGCTCGTGGTAATCGTAAAGCTCGACGATCCCCGGGGCAGCTACTACGGAGGGCTCACCGCCGCCCCGGTGACGCGTACGATGCTGGAACAGGCGCTGGCATCCCATCGCATCGCCATCAACCGGGCCCGGCTGGCCGCCCGGGACAGCGCCGCACACCCGGTGACCCCGCCCACGACCCGCTCGCCCGCGGACCAGCCCGTGGTCACCGTCGGATGGCCGTACCAGGCGCAGGATTCGACCCCCGGCCCCCGGCCGGTACCGAACCTGCAGGGCCGGTCGGTGCGCGAGGCCGCCCTGGCCCTCCATCGCCGCGGGTTCCGGATGCGCCTCCAGGGGATGGGGCGGGTGACCCGGACGGCGCCGGCGCCCGGGCACCTCGTTCCCCCCGGGTCGTCGGTAACCGTGTGGGCCGACTGATGGGCATCGCCGAGGAACCATCATGCCGCTGAGCTGGACCGATCTGCTGACCGAGCTCCGCCGGGCGGACCTGCTGCTGCACGCTCCGGATTCCGGCCCCCACCCGACCAGCGTCAGCGCCGACAGCCGTACCGTCGGGAAGGGCGGCATCTACGTCGCGGTGCGCGGCTCGCAGGCGGACGGGCACCGGTACGTGGGCGACGCCGCCCGCCAGGGTGCCGCCGCCGCGGTGGTGGAGACCCCCCAGGATGCGGGGGTCCCGGAGATCGTGGTGCGGGACGGCCGCCGGGCGGCGCTGGTGCTCGGGAGCGCCTGGTACGGTCACCCGGCCCGTCGCCTCTCGCTCGTCGGCGTCACCGGCACCAACGGCAAGACCACCACGGTCGGGCTGGTGCGTCACCTGCTGAATGCAGAGGGAACGGCGGGGAGCATCGGCACCCTGGGAGCGTTCGATGGGCAGGGCCGCGCCGTACCCTCCACGGCCGGTTCGCTCACCACGCCCGGCCCCATCGATCTCCAGGCCACCCTCGCCACCCTGGTGGAGCGGGGCGTCACGCGGGTCGCGATGGAGACGTCGTCCCACAGCCTCGATCAGGGCCGCCTGGACGGGCTCGGCTTCACCGCCGCCGTGTTCACCAACCTCACCCGCGATCACCTGGACTATCACGGCTCCATGGATCACTACCTGGCGGCCAAGCTCAAGCTCGGCCGGTTGCTGGCCGATGACGGCGTGGAAGTGGTGAACCTGGACGATGCCGCATGGCGGGTGATCCCCGGGCGGACGAGGCGGGTGACGTTCGGTCTCGCCGCCGCCGCCGATGTACGGGCCAGCGAGGTGATGATGGACGCGGCCGGCAGCCGGTTCTGCCTGAGCGGCCGTTTCGGCTCGGCCGACGTGCGGCTGCCCCTGCTGGGAGACTTCAACGTGGCCAACGCGCTCGCCGCCGCCGCGTGCGCCCTGGGCCTCGAGCGGCCCCTGCCGGAGGTGGTCGCCCGGCTCGCCGAGGCCCCGCAGGTGCCCGGCCGGATGGAGCGGTTGTGCGAGTCCCCGTGCGTGGTGCTCCGCGACTACGCCCATACGCCCGACGCGCTCGCGCGCGCGCTCGCCAGCCTCCGGCCGCTCACGCCGGGACGACTCATTGCCGTATTCGGCTGCGGCGGCGACCGGGACCGGGGCAAGCGTCCGCTCATGGGAGAGGTGGCCGCCCGCCACGCGGACCTCGCGATCGTCACCTCCGACAATCCGCGGACCGAGGATCCGGAGGCGATCCTGGATGACATCGTGGCCGGGATGGGCACAACGCCGCACCGCCGCATCGTGGATCGCCTGCAAGCGATCCATGAGGCCCTCGCGGAAGGCCGGCCGGGGGACACGGTGCTCCTGGCCGGGAAGGGGCACGAAGCCTACCAGGTGCTCGGAACGCGGAAGGTTCCCTTCGACGAGCGAGAGATCGTGCGTGACGCGGTGAAGCGTGCCGGCTGAGGGGCCGATACCGGCGCCGCCCCCCTGGACCGAGACGCAGGTGCGGGAGGTCCTCGGGCTCCCGGCGCCGGACGCGGGCCGGACGTTCACCACCATCTCGACCGACACCCGCGGGCTCGCCCCCGGCGCCCTGTTCGTGGCGCTCTCAGGAGAGCGGTTCGACGGGCACGACTACCTCGACGCCGCCGTACGCGCCGGCGCGGCCGCGGCGGTGGTGCGCCGGGGGACTCCGGCGGTCGAGGGCCTCACGCTGCTGCCGGTGGACGACCCGCTCGAGGCCTTCGGGCTGCTGGCGCGGGCGCGGCGGCGCCGGGTCCGGGGCCCCGTGGTCGCGATCACCGGCACCAACGGAAAGACCAGCACGAAGGAGATGCTCGCGGCGGTGCTCGCGACCCGGTACGCCACGTACGCGACCCGGGCGAACCTGAACAATCTGGTGGGTGTGCCGCTCACCATCCTCGAGGCGCCGCCGGAGACCGAGGCGCTGGTGGTGGAAGCGGGGGCCAATCTGCCGGGCGAGATCGCACGATACCGCGCCATCATCGAGCCGGACCTGGTGGTGATCACCAACGCCGTGGCGGGTCACCTGGAAGGATTCGGCTCCCTGGTGGGGGTGCTGGAGGAGAAGCTGGCGCTCGCCGAGGGCGTGCCGCTCGCCGTGGTGGGTGTGGATCCACCAGACCTGGCGGAAGGTGCCAGACGGCGAGCGGGTCGCGTGAGGACCGCCGCTCTCTTCGGCGCCGATCTGGTGCCGGAGCGGGTGGCCCTCGCTCCGGATGCCCGGCCGGTGATCACTATCGGGGGGCGCACCTTCACCCTAGCCGCCCGGGGCCTGCACCAGGCGGACAACGCGATCCGGGTCTGGGCGGTGGCGGAGGCCCTCGGGCTCGATCCGGCGGCGTCCGCGGCCGCGCTCGAGCGGTTCGCGCTGCCGGGGGGGCGCGGCGAGCTGCTGCAGACGGGCGGGCTCACCATCCTAAACGACTGCTACAACGCGAACCCGCAGTCGTTTCGCGCAGCGATCGCGATCGCGGGCTCCCTGCGCGTCGGCCGGCGGCTCGTCTTCGTCGCGGGCACCATGCGCGAGCTAGGCCCCGACAGCCGGGCCCTTCACGCCGAGATCGCACGGGAGCTGGTCGCGCTTGGGCCCGATCTGCTCGCCGCGGTGGGGGACTTCGTTCCCGCCCTGGAGCGATACGGCGACGCGCTTGGCGACCGCCTGCTCACGGCCGCCGACCCGCTGGAGCTCGCGCCTCTGCTCGCCGCGCGTCTCCGCGGCGATGAAGTGGTTGTATTGAAAGCTTCCCGTGGCGTGGCACTCGAGCGTGTTCTGCCGGCACTGACCGGCGTACAGGAGGCACGGACCACGGGCTAGTGGGCCTCGCGGGCCGGCGGTGCGGGTCGTCCCCGCCGGACAACGATTGGTGGCTCGCAGATTTGACGTCGAAAACGCGCTCCACGCCTATTCCCACGACTTCTGCTGTCGGCGGCGGCGGCGTCCGCGGAGGGTCACCGTGTCCAATCTACAGGAGCTTCGAGTCGTCAGCGCCGTGCTCGGCACGGCCGTGGTCGTTGCCCTGCTTCCCGAGCGCCCCACGTGGGCACCGGTCGCCCTGGTGCCGTGGTTGGTGACGACTGGGCTGCTCTGGTCGCGACGAGGTTCCGCCATCCTCTCCGGCCTCGTGGCCCTGCGCTCGAGGCTTGCGGGGCGGATGGCCCTCGTGGCCGTGGCCATCCTGGGGCTCTTCACCGCGGTGCTGGCCGGGATCAACCCAGCCGTGACCGTGTTCAGCTGGCTGGCCGCGGCTGCCGTGGCAGCAGCCGCGGTGCTGGAGCCCTCGCGCTTTCGTGAGGGGTTCGCGGACGCGACCCTGGCGACGGTGGTGTTCACCGCGCTTTGCGCCCTGGTCGAGGCCGGGCTTCGACTGCCTGAGATCGCCGAGCGTTTCGAGACCCCGCAGGCGCGCGCCCGCTGGGAGCGCGCCTACGACCACCTGGAGCTTCGGAATCCTTTTCACATGCGGTCCCGCCATACCACTGTGGCGCGGGTCCGCGGCACACGCCGCATTCTGGTTACGGGCGACTCGTACACATGGGGTGACAAGATCCTGACGGCGGACAGCGTGTGGCCCGCGCTCCTCGAGGACGAGCTCTTGCGGCGCTCACCGGCCCTGCCCACCGAGGTGGTGAACCTGAGCCAGCGCGGATGGAACACGGTGCAGGAGGCTGACGCGCTCGACCGGATCGGCTGGCAGTTCTCGCCCGACAGGCTCCTCGTGCAGTTCTACGCCAACGACGCGGGAGTGAGCCGGAAGGAGCAAGGAGGGGCCGCGGGGCAAATGCGAATGGCCGGGGAGGCATTGCGCGAGGCGCCGATAGCAAGGAGCGCGCTGCTCTGGGTCCTCAGGCACCGGTTCACCAGCCGCACCGGCGATGATCTGTACCGCTTCCTCCTCGAGAGCTACCGCGACGAGGCCCCCGGCTGGCTTCAGATGCAGCGGGCACTGCACCGGATGGCCGACTCGGCGAGAGCGCGTGGTGTGCCGATTACCCTGGTCCTCTTTCCCGACTTTCCTCCCGGAAGCTGGACGCCCGCGAGCCACCCGCTGACCCCAATCCACCGCAAGGTTGCTGACGTGGCGGCGGCCGAGGGATTCGACGTCCTGGATATCACCCAGGCCTACGCCGATGAGGGCGGCGACTGGAGGCGGTGGTGGGCGACGGCCTACGACAGGCACCCGAGCGCTGCGGCCGATCTCGTCGCCGCCCGCGCGATCGCCGACCACCTCGCGGCCGTGGGCTGGCCGGCTGACGATGCCCCCGCACGCGCGGTGTCCCAGTGAATCGCGCCGGCCCGTCGACGGTGCCCCGAGTCTCCGGCCGCCACGCCGCGCCCCGCGATCGCTTTACCCCTTGAGCGCACATATACTTCCGGCGCTCACGGCACGGGCGAACACCTCCGTCTGAGGAACGATGTTCTATCACTGGCTCGCGCCCCTCGGCAAGACCCACATCATCTTCAATCTCTTCAATTACATCAGCTTCAGGGCGGCGGGCGCCACCGTCACGGCGCTGCTGCTCGCCTTCGTGGTGGGACCGCCGGTGATTCGGCGGCTGCGCGCCCGGAAGGTGGGTCAGGTGATCCGGGCCGAGGGGCCGGCGAGCCACCAGAGCAAGCGCGGCACGCCGACGATGGGCGGGCTCATCATCCTGCTCGCCACCATAGTGCCGACGCTGCTGTGGGCACCGGTGACCAACCGGTTCGTCATCGTGGCCCTGCTCTCGATCCTCTGGATGGGATGCATCGGCTTCGTGGACGACTACCTCAAGATCGTGCAGGGCAAGTCGCGCGGGTTGGTGGCCAAGTGGAAGCTGGCGGGGCAGGTAAGCTTCGGAGTGCTCCTCGGGGCGTTCCTGTGGGCCAACCCCGTGGTCCCCAGCGAGACCATCCCCGCGACCGCGACCACCCTGCCGTTCTTCAAGTACCTGGTGGTCAACTTCGCGCCCTGGCTCTACGTGGTCTTCGTGACGGTGGTGATCACCGGCAGCAGCAACGCGGTCAACCTCACCGACGGTCTCGACGGGCTGGCCACCGGCCTGGCCGGCATCGCGGCGGCCGCCTTCGCCGGCTTCGCCTACCTTTTCGGCCGGGTGGATGTCACCACCTACCTCAACCTTTTCTACCTGCCGGGGGCGGGCGAGCTGGCGGTCTTCTGCGCCGCGCTCATGGGTGCCACCATCGGCTTCCTCTGGTTCAACGCCCACCCGGCGCAGGTGTTCATGGGCGACACCGGCAGTCTCGCGATCGGCGGCGCGCTCGGCACGGTCGCGATCCTGCTCAAGGCGGAGTTCCTGCTGCTCCTCATCGGCGGCGTGTTCGCGGCCGAGGCCATCTCGGTGCTGCTCCAGACCGGCACCTACAAGTGGTACAAGCGAACCCGCGGGAAGGAGTACGCGGACGCCCACCGGGTCTTCCGCATGGCCCCGCTGCACCACCACTTCGAGAAGCTGGGGTGGGCCGAGACGACGGTGGTCACCCGCTTCTACATCCTGGGCCTGTTCTGCGCGCTCGTCGCCCTGTCCACCCTGAAGGTACGGTGAGCGCCGTGCAGGACATTCCCCTTCTGGCCGGCTGGCGGGCGAGCGGCCGAGAGGTGGCAATCGTCGGGCTGGGCAAGAGCGGCGTCGCCGCGGCCCGGCTGCTCCGGGACTTCGATCTGCCGGTGTACGCGTCGGATACGGGGACGAGCGACGCGCACCAGAGCTGGGCGGACACCGCCCGCCAGGCCGGGGCCGAGGTCGAGCTCGGCGGCCACGACCTGGAGCGAATCGCGCGCGCGGCCGCGGTGGTCGTGGCGCCTGGCGTGCCGCCGAACGTCCCACCGCTCGAGACTGCCCGCGCCGCCGGACTCGAGATCTACGCCGAGACCGACGTCGGCTTCCTCGCCCTCCGCGGCACACGCTGCATCGGGATCACCGGCACCAACGGGAAGACCACCACCACCTCGCTCAGCGCTCACCTGCTCCAGGCCGGCGGCCTGCGGGCCGAGAGCGCCGGAAACATCGGCCGGCCGCTGAGCGAGGTGGCGCGCTCGTCCGACCCGCCGGCCTGGATCGCGCTCGAGCTGTCCTCCTTTCAGCTGCACGACACGCCGCATCTCCGGCCGGCGATCGGCATGCTGCTCAACCTCTCGCCCAACCATCTCGACCGGTACCGGTCGCTGGAGGAGTACTACGGAGACAAGGCGCTGCTCTTCCGCAACGCCGACGCCGGTTCGGTCTGGATCGGCAATGGCGACGACCCCGAGGTGCGGCGGATGATGGAAGGGGTGCCCGGCCGGCACTTGTGGTTCTCGACCGGGGAGCGGGCGGACGGCTGGTACGACCGGGCGGGCGCGCGGCTGATGCTGGGCGCGAGGCCGCTCCTGCCCCGGGCGGAGCTGCCGCTGCTGGGCGAGCACAACGTCGCCAACGCGCTCGCCGCCGCGCTCGCGGCCGCGGAGGCGGGCTGCGCGCAGGAGGCCATCGCCGGGGGTCTCCGCAGTTTCCGGGCAATCCCGCACCGGGTGGAGCCGGTCCGGGAGGTGGACGGAGTGCTCTGGATCAACGACTCCAAGTCCACCAATGTCGCGTCTACGGCAGTCGCGGTGGCGGCGCTCGACCGGCCCTTCGTGCTGCTCCTCGGCGGCCGGCACAAGGGGGAGCCGTACGTCGGGCTCGCGAGCGCGCTCGGGGAGCGCTGCCGCGCGGTCGTGGCCTACGGCGAGGCCGGGCCCCTCGTGGTTCAGGATCTCAGCGGCCGGGTGCCGGTGGTGCCGGCCGGGAGCTTCGACGAGGTGGTGGCGACCGCCCGGCGGATCGCCAGGGAGGGGGACGCGGTGCTCCTGTCCCCGGCCTGCTCCAGCTACGACATGTTCCGGAACTACGAGGAACGGGGCGAGCGATTCCGCGCGGCGGTGGAGGCGATGTGACCGCCCGCGCGGTCCGCCACCCCGGCGAGCTGCGATGGGAGACGAGGCTGCTCGGCGCGGTGACGGCCGTGCTCCTCGTCTTCGGCATCGCCGCCACCTACGGCGCGGCCAGCCTCGTCACCGTGCGGGGGCAGAGCGTGGGGTTCGACTTCGTCGCCCGCCAGCTCCTCGGCGCGGTCATCGGAGGGATTTTCCTCCTGCTCGCCTCGCGGCAGGACTACTACCGCTGGCGCACGCTCGCCTGGCCGCTGCTGTTCGTGACCCTGGTCTTCCTGCTGATCCCGCTGCTGCCGTTCACCCACTCGATCGCGCCCACCGTGAACGGGGCGCGGCGCTGGATCGATCTCGGGCCGGTGAACTTCCAGCCCTCCGAGCTGGCCCGGCTGGCGGTGGTGATCTGGTGCGCGATGCTGGCGTCCAAGAAGGGCGTGCAGGTTCGCGAGTTCAAGAAAGGGGTGCTGCCCTTCATCCTGGTGCTCGGGCTGGTGTCGCTGCTCATCCTGCTGCAGCCCAACCTGTCGATGGCTACCGTGGTGGCCATGCTGGGCGGGTTGGTGCTCTTCACCTCGGGCGCCAGAATCGGCCATTTCATTCTGCTCGCCGGAGCCGCGGTCCTGCTGGTGTTCCACCAGATCCGCGACGCCCAGTATCGCCTGGCCCGGCTGCTCACCTTCCTCAACCCAGGTGATGCCGGCAGTGACGCCGGGTACCAGATCAACCAGTCGCTGATCGGGTTCGGCTCGGGCGGCGTGCTCGGAACCGGCTTCGGACAGGGACAACAGAAGCTCGGTTACCTCCCCTACGCCTACTCCGACTTTCTGTTCAGCACCATCGGCGAGGAATGGGGATTCGTGGGCGTGTTCGCCGTGGTGTTCCTCTTCGGCCTGTTCTGCTGGCTCGGATTCCGGATCGCGCGCACCACTTCGGACCCCTTCGGGCAGTACCTGGCCGTCGGCCTGACGGCCGGTATCGGGCTCACGGCGTTCATGCACATGGCCGTGTCGCTCGGGCTCATGCCGACCACCGGGCTCACCCTTCCCTTCATGTCCTACGGCCGGAGCAGCCAGGTCATGTCGCTGCTGGGGACCGGCATCCTGATCAATATCGGACGGCTGCGCGGCCGGCCCCGGGGGACGGCGGCGCGGGCCGGCAAGGCAGGGGACCGGGAGGAGCCGCGGCGGTGACCGCGAGGCGGCGCACCGTCCTCATCGCCGGGGGCGGCACCGGCGGGCATCTCACGCCGGCGCTGGCGATCGCCGCGGAGCTCGACGAGGCCGGTGCCGGCGTCGAACCGGTGCTGGTCGGCGCCGTGCGCGGCGTCGAGGCGCAGATCCTGCCGGCCCGCGACTTCCGCTACCATCTGCTGCCGTCGGAGCCGATCTACCGGCGCACCTGGTGGAAGAACGTCCGCTGGCCGGTGATCGCCGGGCGCCTGCTCCGGCGGGTGGAGGCGCTCTTCGAGGAGGAGCTGCCGGTCGCCGTGCTCGGCACCGGCGGATATGCCTCGGGTCCGGTCGTGTGGTGGGCCACGCGGCACGGCATCCCGGCCGCCATCCAGGAGCAGAACGCGTATCCGGGGCTCGCCACACGCTGGCTGAGCCGCCGGGTGCACCATGTGTACCTCGGGCTGCCGGAGGCTCGCCGGCTGCTCAAGTTCGGGCCCGAGACCCGCGTGTTCGATACCGGCAACCCCATCACCCCACCCACACCGGAGCGCCGGCCCGAGGCACTCAAACTCTTCGGGCTGGACGGCACTCGGCCGGTGCTCCTGGTCACCGGCGGGAGTCAGGGGGCGCTGGCCATCAATCACGTGGTCGCCGCGTGGCTCGACTCGAAGGGCGCCGAGGGGTTGGCCGTGATCTGGGTGACCGGCCGGGGGACCTACCAGCAGTTCGCGGGCTACCATCGCCCGCCGGCGGTGACCGTGATCGACTTCCTCGACCCGATGGCGGACGGCTATGCCGTGGCCGACCTGGTCGTCTCCCGGGCCGGCATGATTACGGTGGCCGAGCTGTGCGCCTGGGGTCTGCCCAGCATCCTCGTCCCGCTCCCCACCGCGGCGGCGGACCACCAGACCCACAACGCGCGGGTCCTGGCGGAGGCCGGGGCGTCGGCGATGCTGCGTCAGGAGGAGCTCACCCCCGCGACGCTCGGGGCCACGGTGACCCGCCTGCTGACCGAGCCCGCCGCCAGACACGCCATGGCGCGCCGGGCCCGGGCCCGGGGACGGCCCCGCGCCGCTGCCGAGATCGTGTCGAATTTATTGACGCTTGTCCGGTGAGGCTTTGAGAACTCGCGGCGAGAATTTACATTAGCTCATCCACGATGAATCTCTTCAGCCCTGCGGATCGCCGCCCTGTCCATTTTGTCGGGATCGGCGGGGCCGGCATGAGTGCGCTCGCCCTGATCGCCTGTCGCCGCGGCGTGCGGGTGAGCGGGTGCGACGCGGACCCCGCCGGCGCGGCGGACCTCGCCGCGCTTGGGGTCCCGGTGCTGCGGGGCCACGATCCGGCACATCTGGACCAGGCGCGGGCGGTGGTCGTCACCGCCGCAGTGCCGCCCGAGCACCCCGAGTTGCTCCGGGCCCGCGAGCTGGGTGTGCCGGTAATCCCCCGCAAGGAGGCCCTCGCCGCCCTCATCGCGGGCGCGCGCTCGGTGGCGGTGTCGGGGACCCACGGCAAGACCACCACCACGGTGATGACCACGGTGGCTCTCACCGCGGCCGGGCTCGATCCCACCGGCATCGCCGGGGGGCGGGTGAGCGCCTGGGGCGGGAACGCCAGGGTGGCCGGTGACTCGCTGTTCGTGGTCGAGGCCGACGAGTACGACAAGGCGTTCCTCACGCTCCACCCCACGGTCGCGGTGGTGAACAACGTGGAACCCGACCACCTCGAGTGCTACGGATCGGTGGCCGCGCTGGAGGACTCCTTCGTCGAGTTCGCCGGCCGGGGCGAGACGGCCATCGTCAATGCCGACGATCCGGGGGCTCGGCGGGTAGGCGAGCGGCTCGCCAGGGCCCGATGGTTCGGGTTCGATGCGGGCGCTGATCTGCGGATCGGCGACGTCGAGCAGCGCGCCGACTCCACCGAGGCGACCCTGCGCGGCATGAAGGGCGGCGCGGTGCGGCTCCGGCTCCAGGTCCCCGGCGTGCACAACCTGCGGAACGCGGTAGCCGCGCTCGCGGCGGTCGAGGCGCTGGGCGGATCGCCGGACCGCGCGGCGGAGGCCCTGGCTGAGTTCACCGGCGTTGGCCGGCGGTTCGAGCGGCTGGGCGAGCACGGGGGTGTCGCGGTCGTTGACGACTACGCCCACCACCCGTCCGAGCTCGCGGCCACACTGGCCGCGGCCCGGCAGGCCTATCCCGGCCGCCGGCTGGTGGCGGTGTTTCAGCCGCACCTCTACTCTCGCACCGCGGCCCATGGCGAGGCCATGGGCGCCGCCCTCGCCGCGGCCGACCTGGTGATCGTGACCGAGGTCTATGCGGCCCGGGAGCAGCCGATCGCCGGGGTCTCGGGACGGCAGGTGGCCGACGCCGCCAGCGCGGCCGGCGCCGAGGCGCACTTCGAGGCGGTGCGTGCCGAGGTGGGACGCCGGGTGTTCGCGGCGCTTCGCCCGGGCGACGTGGTGCTCACCCTCGGGGCGGGGGACATCACCCGCGTCGGTCCCGAGCTGGTCCAGTGGCTGCAGGCCGCCTGACGCCGCGTTGGCGGGCCCTCGCGCTGGTCGTGGCGGCGCTGGGTTTCATGGTCCTGTCACCTTTTCTCCTCCGCCGATTGGAATTTTTTCGGGTCCGACGGGTGGAGATCTCCGGATTGCACTATCTTGAGGCGGCGAAAATCGTGGCTGCCCTCAAGCTCCCCCGATCGGCGAGCATCTTTGACGATCCCGAGCCGCTGGAACGGCGGGTCCGCTCGGTGCCCGGCGTGGTCGAGGCTGAGGTGGGTCGCCGCGCACCGGGCACGCTTCGGCTGAGCCTGCGGGAATCGGTGCCGGTGGCGCTCACCCCGAAGCTCGATCGGCTGGCGATGGTGGACGCCCGCGGCAAAGTCCTCCCGTTCGACCCGCTGGCCTCCTCGCCCGATCTGCCGGTGCTGATCGGGGGCGGGGCCATGGTCGCGGGTGCGCTGGCCCGGGTGCGGGACTTCGATCCCGGCCTGTTCGCCCGGATCGACGCCGCCTGGCGGGTGGGGCCGGACGTGGTATTCGAGGTGGACGGCCGCTGGTACTGGTTCGGGCCGCAGCTTACGGCGGAGGACATTGAAGCGGTGACGGCGGTGGAGCAGGCACTTGCCCGGCAGGGGCGAAAGTTCCAGGAACTCGATGGGCGGTTCACCGGACAGGTGATCGTCCGCTGGTCCCGGGCATGAGCGCACAGCCCCAGCGGCTGGTGGCGGCGCTCGATCTGGGCTCGACCAAGATCGTCGCGGTGATCGCCGAGGTGACCGGCGACGCGCGGGAGAGCGGCGCCCGCATCCTGGGCCTCGGCGTGGAGCGGAGCGGCGGGATCCGCCGCGGCGTGGTGCGCGACATCGAGGAGACCACCCGGGCCATCGACAAGGCCATGAAGAGCGCCCAGCGCATGGCGGGCGTCGAGGTCGGCTCGATATACTGCGGGATCGCCGGCGAGCACGTCGCCGGCCGGAGCTCCCACGGGATGGTGTCGGTCACCGGCGACGAGATCCGGACCAGCGACGTCGCCCGGGTGAACGACATGGCGAGCAACGTGAGCTTCGGCCGGGACCACGAGCTGCTCCACGCCATCCCGCAGGACTATCTGATCGACCAGCAGGGCGGCATCAACGAGCCGATCGGCATGACCGGCTCCAGGCTCGAGGCCGAGGTCTACCTGGTGACCGTGCTCGCGAGCGTGCTCCAGAACCTGCGGAAGTGCGTCGAGCGGGCCGGCTACCACGTGGCGGAGTTCGTGCTGGAGCCGCTGGCGGCCTCGCTCGCGGTGCTCACCCCGGACGAGATCGAGCTCGGCTGCGCCATCGTGGAACTGGGGGGCGGATCCACCAATGTGTCGATCTTCCACAACGGGAAGATCCGCCACACCGGGTCGCTGCTCTGCGCGGGCGGTCACGTCACCGCCGACATCGTCCACGGGCTCCAGGTCACCCAGCTCGATGCCGAGCGCCTGAAGGAGCGGTACGGGGCGGCGTTCGAGCCGCTGGTCCCGGAAAGCGACGTCTTCGAGCTGCCCAGCACCCCCGGCCAGGGGCCGCGGAACGCCCAGCGGCGCGTGCTGGCGCACATCATGCACATGCGGCTCCAGGAAGTCCTGGAGTACGCGCTCGACGAGATGACGCGCGCAGGCTATCATCAGCGCTTACCCGCTGGAGTCATCCTCACGGGAGGCGGCGCTCTGGCCCCGGGCATCGTGGAACTGGCCCGCGAGGTCTTCGCCATGCCGGCCCGCTGTGGGGTGCCCGGGCAGCGCCTGCGTGGTCTTGCGGACAGCGTCGAATCACCGCGAATGGCAGTACCGGCCGGCCTGGTGCTCTACGGCGCCCGGCAGGTGGCGATGAGCGGGGGCTTCGGGACGGGAGCCCGCAAATCGCCTGCCGTCGAGAAGGTGCTCGCTCCGGTGAAACGGTGGCTCCAGGACTTCTTCTGAGAAGGGCCGAGGGAACACACCATGATCTTTGAGCTGGAAGAGAGCGGAATCCCCCAGACCGCACGGATGAAGGTCGTCGGGGTGGGCGGGGGCGGCGGGAATGCCGTCAACCGGATGATCGAGGACCAGCTCGGCGGTGTCGAGTTCATCTCGGTCAACACCGACGCGCAGGCCCTGGCGATGTCCAAGTCGGACATCAAGATCCAGATCGGCCGCAAGCTCACCCGGGGCCTCGGCGCAGGGGCCCGGCCCGAGATCGGGCGGCAGGCCATCGAGGAGAATCGGGACGAGGTGGCCGTGGCGGTCCAGGGGGCCGACATGGTCTTCGTCACCTGCGGCATGGGCGGCGGCACCGGCACCGGCGCGGCCCCGGTGGTGGCGCAGATGGCCCGGGAGTCGGGCGCGCTTACCGTCGGCATCGTCACCAAGCCGTTCCTGTTCGAGGGGCGGCGGCGGATGAAGCAGGCCGATAGCGGCATCACCGAGCTGCGCAAGAACGTGGACACCATGATCGTGGTGCCCAACGAGCGGCTCCTGGCGGTCGTGGGGAAGGGCATCCCCTTCCAGGACGCCCTCAAGAAGGCCGACGAGGTGCTGCTCCACGCCACCCAGGGGATCGCCAGCCTCATCACCAGCACCGGGATCATCAACGTGGACTTCGCCGACGTGCGGACCGTGATGCAGAACGGGGGCGCCGCGCTGATGGGCACCGGGATCGGCCGGGGCGAAAACCGGGCGCTCGAGGCGGCCCAGCAGGCGATCTCGAGCCCGCTGCTCGACAACGTCAGCATCGCTGGCGCCACCGGGGTCCTCATCAACATCATCGGCGGCGACGACCTGACCCTGGGCGAGACCACCCAGATCAACGACATCATCCACGACGCCGTGGGCGACGACGCCGAAATCATCTTCGGCGCGGGCAGCGACGCGGCCATGCACGGGGAGATCCGGGTCACGGTCATCGCCACCGGCTTCGACCGGGCGGTCACCGGCGACCAGCCGTTCACCCGGCCCGTGGCGCCGGCCGCCGGGGTGCTCAGCTTCCCGAGCACCCGCCAGCGTCCCTCGTCGCCCGCGATGCCGGCCCAGACCGGCACCCCCCCGGCCACGCCCCGGGCGGCCCCGCGGACCCCGCCGCCGGCGCCGGGCTCGAGCGAGGTGCCCGAGATGGAGATCCCGACCTTCATTCGCAGGCAGATGGACTGATGTCGCGGCTGAAGCTGCTCGCGGCGGCCGTCGTGCTGTTGGCCTCCACGGCGGCCGCGCTGTCGGACCGCTGGCCCTGGCGGCGCCTCGAGCTGCATGTGGCGCCGCCGATCGTGGTGACGGCCGAGCTCTTCACCGAAACGCTCGACACCCTGCGTCGCGGCGAGACCCTCTCAGAGCTGTTCGCCCGCCACGGGATCCGGAACATCGATCTCGCGGCCGTCGGCCGGACCGCCGCGCTCGATCCGCGCCGGCTGCGGCCCGGCCTCGTTTTCGCCTTCCGCCGCGAGGTTCCCGACAGCCAGCCTTCCCGGATCACGGTGCGGGCCAGCCATGCCCAGCGGGTCTCCTTCCAGCGGGGCGAGAGCGGGTGGGACACGGTCATCGAGCCCATCGCTTGGCGGGCCGAGCCGCTGCGGCTCGAGGGCACCATCGAGAACTCGCTCTACGAGGCGCTCGACGCGCAGGTGAACGACGACCTGCTCGACGGCGCCCAGCGGCAGCGGTTGGCCTGGGACCTGGCCGACGTGTACGCCTGGCAGGTGGATTTCACCCGCGACATCCAGTCCGGCGACCGCTTCGAGGTCCTGGTGGAGCGGATGGTGTCGGAGGAAGGCGAGGTGCGCTTCGGCCGGGTGCTGGCGAGCGACCTCACCATGTCGGGCAAGAGCCTCACGGCCGTCCACTTTGAGCGCGACGGCCGCTCGACCTTCTACGATGCCGGCGGCAACTCGCTCCGGCGCGCCTTCCTCCGCGCTCCGGTGCAGTTCCGCCGGATCTCGAGCAGCTTCGCCCGGGCGCGGCGCCACCCGGTGCTGGGCATCACCCGGCGGCACCAGGGCACGGACTACGCGGCCAACTCGGGCACGCCCGTCATGGCGGCGGGCGACGGCGTGGTGCTGCGCGCGGGGCGGGCCGGAGGGTACGGCAACCTCATCGAGCTCCGGCACCGCAGCGGGATCACCACCCGGTACGGTCACCTGCGCGGGTTCGCGCGCGGCGTCCGGGCGGGTGCGAGGGTCAGCCAGGGACAGACCATCGGCTACGTCGGGAGCACCGGCCTCGCCAGCGGCCCGCACCTGCACTACGAGTTCCGGGTGAACGGCATCGCCAAGGATCCGCGGCGCATCGATCTCGGCCACGGCGCGCCGGTGAGCGCGGGTGACCGCCCGGCCTTCGAGCGACAGCGTGACAGCCTGCTCGCGCTGCTCAAGCCCCACCAGGCGATCGCGATGACCGACTAGCCGCCCGGTCCTTGCAACTCTATCCCGCCATCGACATTCGACATGGCCGCGTCGTCCGCCTGAGCCAGGGTGAGGCGACGCGGCAAACCGTTTATGGGGAGGACCCCGCGGCGGTGGCGGAGCGCTTCGCCGACGAGGGGGCCGACTGGGTGCACGTGGTGGACCTCGACCGCGCGCTGGGAGAAGGCGACAACGAGGCCGCCGTGCGGCGCCTGGTGGAGCGGGTGGGGCGCCGTCTCCGGGTGCAGCTCGGGGGCGGGTTCCGCACCCTCACCCGGGTGCGCCAGGGGCTCGACCTCGGCGTCTCCCGCGTAGTCATCGGGACGGCCGCCGCGACCGATCCGGCCTTCGTCACCGCGGCCCTCGGCGTGGCGGCGCCGGACCGCGTGGCGGTCGGGGTGGACGCGCGAGACGGGCGAGTGGCCGTGCGCGGCTGGACCGAGACCTCGGCCGTGCGCGCGGAGGAGCTGGTCGCGCGGGTCGCGAAGGAGGGAATCGAGACCATCATCTACACCGACGTGAGCCGCGACGGCATGCTGGCCGGCGCCGACCTGGAGGGCGCGGCCGCGCTCCAGCGGAGCGGCGCGCGGGTGATCGCGAGCGGAGGCGTCGCGTCCGTGGACGACGTCCGCGCCGCACGTGAGCTCGGCCTCGCGGGCGTGGTGATCGGCCGGGCGCTGTACGAGGGGCGCCTCCGGCTCGGCCAGGCGCTCGAGGCGGCACGCCCGGAGGCCGGTCCGGGCTGATGCTGGCCGCCGCCGTCGTCGTGTTCCTCGCCGCCGCGCTCGCGGCGGTCACGTACCTCAGGCTGGAGCGGGTCGGGCGCCGGGGCTGGATCCCGATGGTCTGCCGCGCCGTCGCCTGGGCCGCCATCGGTCTGCTCCTCCTCAACGTCGGCTGTCCCGCGCCGGGCGAGACCCCGCGCCCGCTGGTGCTGCTCGATGCCTCATTGAGCCTCGGTGCCCCCGGCGGCCGCTGGGCCGAAGCGCGGGACTCGGCGCGGGACCTGGGCGAGGTGCGGGCGTTCGGAGGAGAGCGGGGCACCGCCGGCGCGACCGACAGCCTGCCCCGCGAGGGCCGATCCCTCCTCGGCCCCGCGCTCACGGCGGCCGCGGCGTCCGCGCGTCCAATCATCGTGGTGACCGACGGGGAAATCGAGGACGCGGCCGACCTGTCCCCGGAGTTGCTGGGCCGGACCGCGGTGCGGGTGTTCCCGCGCGACACCGCGCCGGACCTCGCCATCACCAGCGTCACCGGTCCGTCCCGCGCCACCGCCGGCGACACCATCCGGCTCGACGTCGAAGTCGAGGCGGTGGGCCGAGCACCGCCCGACACCATGCGAGTGGAGGTCCTGGCGGGCGCCTCCCGGGTGGGGAGTCGCCCCCTGCGGATTCGGGGCCGAAGCGGGCGGGCGACCATTGCGCTGCCCTCCGCCACG
Organism: Gemmatimonadales bacterium; assembly: GCA_036375015.1. Classification (GTDB taxonomy): domain Bacteria; phylum Gemmatimonadota; class Gemmatimonadetes; order Gemmatimonadales; family GWC2-71-9; genus CAVVWJ01. The sequence goes on along the minus strand of DASUSR010000149.1, from coordinate 8,549 downwards.
CTGGGGGCGGGCGATCACCTGCTCCGGATCAGGATCGCCGATGGGGACGACGCCGAGCCGCGCACCGACCTGCGGCTCCATCTCGTCACCGTGGCCCCTACCCCCGGGGTGGTGCTCCTGGCCGCACCAGCCGACTGGGACAGCCGTTTCCTCTACCGCACGCTGCGCGAGGTGGCTCAGCTCCCGGTCCGGGGCTTCGTGCGCCTCGAGGGCGACCGCTGGCGCACGATGGCGGACCTCCGGCCGGTCCCCGAGGAGCAGGTGCGGACCGCGGCCCGGCGGGCGGATCTGCTCATCATGAAGGGCGCTGCTCCGGGAATCACGGCGGGGAGCTCGGCCAGAGGCATCTGGAGCTGGCCCAGCGGCGAGAGCGGCGGGTCCCCGATGGCGGGCGACTGGTATCTCGCCGCGTCCGAGGTCTCCCCCGTGGCGGGCGCGTTCCTGGGATTGCCGGTGGATTCGTTCCCGCCCGCCTCGCGCCTCCTCCCGCTCGAAACGTCGTCCGGCGGCTGGGTGGGACTCACGGCGCAGCTGGGCCGCCGTGGGGCGGCCCGCCCGGCCATGGTGGGCCGGGACGACGGCCGGGTGCGTCGGGTCGTGATGGGTGCCGACGGCCTGTGGCGCTGGGCCTTCCGCGGCGGCTCCAGCGAGCAGAGCTATCGCGCGTGGGTCGCGGCGACGGCGAGCTGGCTGCTAGGCGGGGCCGATTCAGCGCGCGGGGTCGCGCGGGTGGTCCAGCCGGTGGTCGCGAGCGGCCGCCCTCTGGTGTTCGAGTGGGCCGGCTCCGGTGCCGCACGGCCCGTGACGGTCTCGTGGACGGGTACCGAGGGCCCCAGGACGGACACGCTTCGCTTCGATGGCGGGGGACGGGCCCAGGCGTGGCTCGAGCCGGGAGAGTACCGCTACCGGTTGGAGGGCGGCGGGGCCGGGATGGTCGCGGTCGAGCGCTATTCCGACGAGCTGCTGCCGCGCCCGGTGACCCTGGTCACCCGGGACGCGCGGGTGACCCGTCCCGTCGGCCGCACGGCCGCGCGCGACTGGCTCTGGCTCTTCGGCCTCGCCGTCGCAGGGCTGGCAGGGGAATGGCTGGCGCGACGGCGCCTCGGGCTGCGCTGACGGGGTGTTAGGATTCAGCATGGCGAATGGCAGACTGAGCGATCGGCAGGAGGGGCTCTGGGCCCGGATCAAGCGCGTGGCGCTCACCGACGTCGGTGCGCTCATGCGGGGGCTCAACGCCGAAGATCTGGAGAAGATGGAGCGGGTGCTCATCGAAGCGGATTTCGGCGTGGCCGCCACGGTGGAGCTCACCCAGGCGCTGGAAGACGAGGTCCGCCGCGGGAAGCTCAAGACCGAAGCCGACCTGCGTCGGTCGCTGGAGACTCGCCTCGCGGGCATGCTGGACGGCACGGAGCAGCCCGGCACCCTGGCCCGGGCCGAATCGGGGCCCACGGTCATCCTTCTCGTCGGCGTCAACGGCACGGGCAAGACCACCACCGCGGCCAAGCTCGCGCGGCGGCTGCAGCGGGAGGGCCGGAAGGTGCTGCTCGCCGCGGCGGACACCTATCGCGCCGGCGCCATCGCCCAGCTCCAGATCTGGGCCTCCCGGCTCGACATTCCATGCGTGGCCGGTGCGCCGGGGGGCGATCCGGCCGCGGTGGCGTTCGACGCCATCGACGCGGCCGGCTCCCGCGGGCTCGACACGGTCATCGTCGACACGGCGGGCCGGCTGCACACACAGGAAGGACTCATGGATGAGCTGCGCAAGCTGGTGCGCGTCGTAGCCCGGCGCCTGCCCGGCGCGCCGCACGAGACGCTGCTGGTGCTCGACGGCACCGTGGGACAGAACGCCGTCCAGCAGGGCCGGCTCTTCGGGCAGGCGGTCACACCCACGGGCATCATCGTCACCAAGCTCGACGGGAGCGCCCGCGGCGGCGCGGTGACGGCCCTCCGTCGCGAGCTCAACCTCCCCATCCGCTTCCTCGGCGTGGGGGAGTCGGTGGACGATCTGCAGACCTTCGATCCCCAGCGCTTCGCCCAGCACCTGCTCGCGGAGAGCGTGTAGCGGGCCGATGCCAGGCACCCGCCCCCCGAAACCGGGCGCCCGCCCGACCGGCAGCCTCCGGCTCGACACGCCGGTCAAGTTTCTCAAGGGGATCGGCGAGCGGCGGGCGGAGCAGCTCGAGCGCCTGGGCATCCGGACCGCGCGCGACCTGCTCTGGCACCTGCCCCATCGCTATGTAGACGCCTCCACGGTCACCCCGCTGGTCAGGGCCGAGGTGGGCCAGGAGGTGGCGTGCGTGGGGCGGGTGGTCGCCAAAGGGGTGCTGCCCACCCGCCGGGGGCTGAGGATCTTCCACGCCGTGCTCCGCGACGACAGCGGCGTGCTCGAGTGCGTCTGGCCCGGGCAGGCCTTCCTCGACCGGAGCATCGCCGTCGGCCAGACGCTGCTGGTGTCGGGGCCGGTGCGATTCTACCACGGTCGCCAGCTGGCGCCCCGCGAGTTCGTCATTCTCGCCGATGCCGACGGCGGTGCGGGGGACGGCGATCCCCTGGCCGCCGGCAAGGTGCTCCCGGTCTATCCCGCCACCGAAGGACTGAGCCACAAGATCATCCGCTCGCTCATCGAGCGGCACCTCGACGAGCTGATCGGCCTCTCGGAGGACGTGCTGCCCGAGGCGGCCCGCCGCGCGGCGGGACTGCCGGAGCTCGGTGAGGCGCTTCGCGCCGTCCACCGCCCCACGTCCGCCGAGGCAGCGGAGCTGGGGCGACGGCGGCTGGCTTTCGACGAGCTGCTCGACCTGCAGCTCATGCTGATCCGCGCGCGCACCGTGGCCAAGCGCCAGCGCACCGGAGTGGCCTTCGAGCTCCGGCGCGAGCTCACCAGCCGGCTGCGCGAGCATCTGCCGTGGGTGCTCACCGGCGACCAGCAGCAGGCCCTGCGCGAGATCGTCGGCGACATGACCGCGCCGGAGCGCATGCACCGGCTGCTCATGGGCGACGTCGGGACCGGCAAGACCGTGGTGGCGCTCTTCGCGATGCTGCTCGCGGTGGAGAACGACTTCCAGGCCGCGCTGATGGCGCCGACCGAGCTGCTCGCCGAGCAGCACGCGGCCACGCTGGAGCGTCTGCTCGCCCCGCTCCAGATCCGGCCGGCGCTGCTGGTCGGGCGTCAGACTCCGGCCGAGAAGGCGCTGGTGCGGACACGGCTCGCCTCCGGTGAGGCGCGCCTTGCCGTGGGCACCCACGCCCTGATGCAGGAGAGCGTGTCCTTCCGCCGGCTCGGACTGGCGGTGATCGACGAGCAGCACCGCTTCGGCGTGGAGCAGCGGGCGGCGCTCATCGGGAAGGGCGCGGCGCCCGACGTCCTGCTGCTCACCGCTACCCCGATTCCCCGCTCGCTCGCCCTCACGCTCTACGGCGATCTCGACGTCTCCACCCTGCGCGAGAAGCCGCCGGGGCGCGGCACGGTGCGCACCGCGGTGCGCACCGGCGGCCAGCGCGAGCGGGTCCTGGAGTTCGTGCGGGACGAATGCGCGCGGGGCCGGCAGGCGTACGTGGTGCTGCCGGTGATCGAGGAGTCGGAGCGGGCCGACCTGCGGGCGGCGACCACCATGGCCCAGGCCCTGGCCGCCCGCTGGCCCGACCTCGGGGTCGGCCTGGTGCACGGCCGGCTCAAGGCGGATGAGCGTGACGCGACCATGCGGGACTTCCGGGCCGGCGATCTGCACGTGCTGGTGGCGACGACGGTGATCGAGGTGGGGATCGACGTCCCCAATGCCACGATCATGCTGATCCAGCATCCCGAGCGCTTCGGGCTGGCCCAGCTCCACCAGCTGCGCGGCCGCATCGGACGCGGGGCGGAGGAGAGCTACTGCATCCTCCTGGCGGACGGGCCCGCGCCCGACCGGTTGCACGCCTTCGCCGCCACCGGCGACGGGTTCCGGATCGCCGAGCTGGATCTGGAGGAGCGGGGGATGGGCGATCTCATCGGGGCGCGGCAGTCGGGAGGGTTCGAGCTGCGCCATGCGCGGCTCCCGGCCGACACCGACCTCCTGGGCCGGGCGCGTGAGCTGGCCACTCGGCTCATCGGCGCCGATCCCGCGCTGCAGCGGGCCGAGCACCAGAAGCTGCGGGAGCGGGCGGTGGCGCGGTACCCGAGGGCGGTGGAGTTGTTCAGGGTGGGGTGAGGGAGGGATGGTGAAAGGCTCACCTTACCATGCTACGCGGAGTCCGACTCCGGTCGCGTTCCGCAGGCTGCGCACCTCGGGCTCGAAAGGGATGTTCTCCGGCTCGTGGTTCTTGCGGGTCAGCTCCCAGACGAACATCACCGCCGCGCCCACCAGGGCGGTCTCGCCGAGGATGAGCCAGCGGCGGGCGACGCGGTCCTGGTGCAGCGAGGTCTGATAGAGTCCCTCGATCTCGGGGTCGGCGTAGCGGCCCTCCACGTTCACCAGGCAGCGGACCCGGTCGGCGAAGCAGGCCTCCTCGATCCGGTCGAAGGCCCGGTCGGCCTCGTCGTGAGCGTCGGCCGCGAGCAGGTTCATGCCGACCGCGCCGACGGCCAGCGCCCACTTGCCGTACTTGACCAGCGGCCCGACCTCCTGAGCCCGTGCCGTGGAGGCAAGAGTCAGGAAGAGAGCGAGGACGCCGGCCGCGGCGCGGGTCATCTACGGTACCGGTGGAGGTCCCCTTCGCCGCCGGCCGCCACGATGCCGCCGTCCACCGCCACCGGTGCCAGCTCCACGGGCCGCCAGAGCTGAACCCGCCATGCCTCGCTCCCGTCCGGCTCGAGCGCCCGGAGCTGGCCGTCGGCGCCGCCCAGGAGGATCTGCCCGCCCATGATCGTGACCGGCCCGGTCACCGGCCACTCGAGCTCCACCAGCGGCTCGGCCTTCCGCGGGCCCGCGGGCCCTACCCGGTAGAGGGTGCCGCGGCGGGTCGCGACGTAGAGCGTATCACCGGCGGCCGCCGGCGACCCGAGCACCGGCGCGTCCACCCGCACGCTCCACCGGCGGGAGAGATCGCGGGGATCCAGCGCCACCACGAGGGAGTCGGTGGTGCCGGCCACGAGCGCCCCGTCGAACCGGATCCATGACGACAGGACGGTGCCCGGCGAGCGCTCGCGGTGGGTGACCATCCCGTCCCGGGCGCCCACCCGGAAGACCGAGTCCACCGTCGCGATGAGCACGGCGCCGTCGCCCAGATCGACCGGGGCGACTCGGGAGGTGCCCAGCCGCCGGCGCCAGCGCTCCGCGCCGGTCCCCGGGTCCAGGCCGAGCACGTCGCCCCGCTGGGTGGGGACGACCAGGGTGCCGGCGACCAGCGCGAGGGGCGCCCCCACGGGGCCGGTCTTCTGCTTCCAGTGGCGCTGGCCGGTGGCGCGGTCGAGCGCGTACACCCGGCCCTCCGGTCGCGAGCTCGCCGCGTAGACCGTGTCCCCCGAGACCAGCACCCCGCCCGCCACGATGCCGGAGAGCCGGTGCGACCACCGGACCTCGCCGCTCGTGAGGTCCACCGCATACACCTTGCGATCCACCCCGGCGCCGAAGAGCGTGCCGCCGTCCACGGTGAGTCGGCCGGTGAAGCGGCGCCCCGCCCGGGTGGCCCACACCTGGTCGGGTGCCGAGGCCGACATCGTGGGAGCCAGCGGCGCCGGAGCCGGGCGGAAGTTGATGCAGGCCGCGTTGACGCTCCCCAGGAGGAGGGCTACACTCAACGCTCCCTTTCTGACGCCCCCTCTCACAACACCAGAGGCATGACGCCGGTCCAGATCAGCGAGCTGCGCGCCCACGTCGGCGAGACGGTCACCCTGCGCGGCTGGGTCGTGACGACCCGGTCGAGCGGGAAGATCGCGTTCGTGGTGGTCCGTGACGGCTCCGGGTACGTGCAAGGGGTCCTGTCCAAGAAGGAGCTGCCGGAGGCGACGTGGGAGGCGTTCGGCCGTCTGACGCAGGAGACCTCCGTGGCGGTGACGGGGACCGTGCGGGAGGAGCCGCGCTCCCCCGGCGGGCACGAGATCGGCGTCACCGCGCTCGAGGTGCTCGGCGCCAGCGTTGAATATCCGATCACCCCCAAAGAACATGGGACGACTTTCCTCTTCGAGCATAGACACCTGTGGCTGCGCACCCGCCGCCAGGTGGCGATCGCACGGGTCCGCCACGAGGTCGAGCAGGCGATCCGGGACTTCTTCTACCAGGAGGGGTTTACCCTGGTGGACACACCGATCCTCACCGGGGCCATCGGCGAGGAGGCCGGCAACCTGTTCGCCACCGACTACTTCGATCTCGGCAAGGCGTACCTGGCGCAGACGGGTCAGCTCTACGTAGAGGCGGCGGCGGCGGCGCTGGGGAAGGTCTACTGCTTCGGCCCCACTTTCCGGGCCGAGAAATCGAAGACGCGGCGGCACCTGACCGAGTTCTGGATGGTGGAGCCCGAGGTCGCATTCAACGACTCCGACGCCAACATGCGTCTGCAGGAGTCGTTCGTCAGCTATATCGTGGCCCGGGTGCTCGAGCGGCGCAAGGAGGAACTGGGGGAGCTGGAGCGGGACACCGCCCCCCTCGAGCGGGTAGTCGCCCCGTTTCCCCGCATCTCCTACACCGACGCCGTGACCACCCTCAACCGCCTCGGCTCCGACATGACCTGGGGCGGCGATCTCGGGGGCGACGACGAGACCCTCCTGGCGCGGGAATACGACCGGCCGGTCTTCGTCTTCAACTACCCCAAGCACGTAAAGGCCTTCTACATGAAGGAGAACCCGGCCGACCCCCGGACCGTCCTCAACAACGACTGCCTGGCGCCCGAGGGCTACGGCGAGATCATCGGGGGGTCCCAGCGCGAGGACGACTACGACCGGCTGCTGGCCCGGATCCAGGAACAGGGGCTCGACCCGGAGTCCTACCGCTGGTACCTGGATCTCCGGCGGTACGGCACCTTCGTGCACGCGGGATTCGGGATGGGGATCGAGCGAACGGTGGCCTGGATCTGCGGCATACCCCACATCCGCGAGGCGATCGCCTTCCCGCGGCAGATCCATCGGCTCTACCCGTAACGCCCGGCGGAGGGCCCGGCGTCCTTCACCTCATCCCAGAGACCGTCGAGCACCTCCAGGCCGGCCGAGCCGAGGTCGATGCCGCGTTCCTCGGCCAGCTCCTCGAGCGCCTCGAACCGCTCGCGGAACTTCCGGTTGGCGCGGTCCAGCGCGGTGCCCGGCTGCACCGCCGCCTTCCTCGCGAGATTGACGACGGCAAAGAAGAGATCACCGATCTCGTCCACCAGCCGCTCGGCTGGCGCGGGTCCGGGCGCGTTGGGATCCCCGCCGGACCGGGCCGGGTGCGTCACCGGGCTCTCCTCCAGCTCGCTCTCGACCTCGTCCAGCTCCTCCCGCACCTTCTCGATCGGGCCCCGGAGGTCGGGCCAGTCGAACCCCACCGAAGCCGCGCGCTCCTGCAGCCGATAGGCCATGAGCAGCGAGGGCAGGGTGGGCACCAGCCCGGCGAGCGTTCGCCCCCGCCGCTCCCGCCGCTTGATCCGCTCCCAGGGCTCCGGGGCTCCCAGATCGTAGAGATGGGGATGCCGCCGCCGCATCTTGGCCTCCAGATCGTCGGCGAGCTGGTTGGCGGTGAACTCGCCGCGCTCCTCCGCGATCACCACCTGGAACGCGAGGTGGAGGAGGAGATCACTCAGCTCCTCCCGAATGGCGCGGGGGTCGGGCTCGCCCAACGCGTGGTCCAGCTCCAGGACCTCCTCGACCAGATAGGGCCGCAGCGTCTCACGGGTCTGGGCCCGGTCCCAGGGACACCGGGCCCGAAGGTCGCGCACCATCGCCGCTGCACGTCCAAGCGCTGATGTGTCTTGCATTTATCTCTCGTGCCCGGTAAGATTGCGCCCCTCGACCATGACCATGTCTCACGACACCACCCGGGCCTGGGTGGACATCGATCTGGGCGCGCTGACGGCCAACGCGCGTGCCGTCGCGGCCGCCTGTGGGGCGAGGCTGCTGCCGATGGTCAAAGCTAACGGCTACGGTCTCGGGGCGGTGGCGGTCGCGCGGGCACTCGAATCGGTGGATCCCTGGGGCTTCGGCGTGGCGACGGTGGAGGAGGGGATGGAGCTTCGCGCCGCCGGAGTGACCCGTCCCGTCGTCGTGGCCACGCCGGTGAGCCCCGCCACGGTGGACCGGCATCTCGAGGCCGACCTGCGCCCCTCCATCGGCGACCTCGACGCACTTCGCGCCTGGCGGTCGCGGTCGGACCGGCCGTTCCACCTCGAGATCGACACCGGGATGTCGCGCGCCGGGATCCGCTGGGACGACGGCGAGACCCTCGCCGCCGCGGCCGCCGAACTGCTGGAGGCGCCCGGATGGGAGGGGGCGTACACCCACTTCCACTCGGCCGAGTCGGAGCCGGCGTCCGTGCAGTGCCAGTGGGAGCGCTTCCACGCGGCGCTCGCGCAATTGCCCCGGCGCCCGGCGCTGATCCACGCCGCCAACAGCGCCGCGGCGCTGCGGGGACGGGCGTACGCCGCCGATCTGGTCAGGCCCGGCATCT
>DASUSR010000148.1:0-19299 GCA_036375015.1 Gemmatimonadales bacterium | reverse complement strand
AGCGGCGCCGCACGCCACGGCTGCGGCTGGCGCTCCAGCACCACCAGCGCCACCGTGGGCGGCTCCCCGCCCACCGTCCCGATGATGCCGAGCGCCTGGCGCGCACCATCCTTCCGGCGGAAGATCACGCCGCTCACCCGCTCCAGGCCCCGCGATGCGGTCGCGAAGACCCGGGCCTGCTCGTCCCGGCTGGCGAACACGCCGAGCGCGTCGGCCATCCGCAGCAGCTCGGCGGGCGAGTCGTACCCCAGCATGCGGGCGAACGGCGCGTTGGCCATGAGCGGAGCGCCGCTGCTGCGGAAGAGGCACAGCCCGACCGGCACCGCATCGGCGAGGGTGCGAAGCTGTTCCTCGGACTTGCGGAGGGCGTCCTCCACCCGGCGGCGGGACGCCATCGCATCCTTGAGATCCACGACCTGCTTGCGCAGGGCGATGACCTCGTTGATCAGATCCTGCTTGGGGCGGTGTTGGTCGCGCATGACAGAGACTAGGACGGCGACGGCCGGGACTCTTGCACGACGGCCGCGTCCGCGGGTCACCGCACCAGCGGTCCCAGCAGGCTCACCAGCGCGAGAATGACCACGATCCCCGCGAGATCGAGCGCCAGCCCCCAGCGGATCATCCGTCCCAGCGGGATGTAGCCCGAGCCGTAGACGATGGCGTTGCACGGCGTGGAAACGGGCAGCATGAAGCCGAGGCTCGCCGCAAGCGTGGCCGCCAGCGCCGGCTGGAGCGGATCCATTCCCGCGGCCTGGGCGATGGAGATGACCACCGGGACCACCATGTTCGCCGAAGCGGTGTTGGAGGTGGTCTCCGAGAGCAGCACGGCCATCACCACCGAGGTCGCCATGAGGCCGAACTCTCCCTCGAGCGGCATCCCCGCCGCGATCCCGCGGCCCATCACCTCGGCCAGTCCGGTCTGGAACGACAGTACGCCGAGCGCGAAACCTCCGCCGTAGAGCAGCACCACGCCCCAGTCGATCCGCATCGCGTCCTCCCAGGTGATCGCGCGGCCCTCGTCGCCCGGCAGCACGAAGAGCAGCAGGGCGCCGATGATCGCCGCCACCCCCTCCGGCATCCGCTCCGTGAGGAGCCGGTACACCGCGCTCTCCTCGCCGGCGGCCAGGGCCGCGAGGCCCGGCACGATCCACAGCACCACGGTGACGCCGAAGGCGATCGCGACCGAGCGCTGGCCCCTGGTCCACGGTCCCAGTCGCGCCCGCTCCGCCCGCATCAGCTCGGCGCTCCCCGGCAGCACGGTGAGGCCGGCGGGCGCGACGGCGCGGAGGTAGAGATAGAGCACCGCGTAGAGCACCACGGCGATCGGCGCCCCGAGCAGCATCCACTGGAAGAAGGGGATCTCCTCGCCCAGCAGGGAGCGGATGAAGCCGATCCCGATCACGTTGGGTGGGGTGCCGACCGGGGTCGCGAGCCCCCCGATCGACGCGGCGAAGGAGATCATGAGCATGAGGGCGCTGGCATAGCGCGGGTCCAGCTCGCGTCCGCCCTCGGAGCTTCGCAGGGTGGCGATGATGGACATCCCGATGCCGAACATCATCGCGGTGGTGGCGGTGTTCGAGATCCAGCCCGAGAGGGCGGCCGTCGCCGCCCCCAGCGCGAAGAGGATCCGTCCGGGCCGGGCGCCGACCCAGGGGAGCGCGAGCACCGCGAAGGCGACCCGGCGGTCGAGATGATGGATAAAAATGCCACGCGAGAGGATGAACGCGCCGATGAAGAGGAAGATGAGCGGATCGGCGAAGGGCGCGAACACGGTCCGGGCCGGCGCGACGCCGAGCACCACGCAGAGCGCCGCGCCCAGCAGCGCCGTGGCGGAAAGGGGGAGCGCCTCGCTCACCCAGAGCACCACGACCGCCCCGAGCACCGCGGCGAGCCGGTGGGCCTCGGGCGAGAGCGCCGGGAGGGGGAGGAGGAAGAGGACCAGGAAGGCCGTGAGGGCGAGGATCGCCCCGAGGCGCCGCCGCGCGACGGACGAGCCCGTCACGGTCCGGTAACGCTCCGGTGAGCGCCGTGTCCGCTACCGACAATCCGTCCACGGCGCCTGTGGAAGAGTGGATATCCGCCGTTTGGAAGGACCGTCGCCGCCGCGGCAGTGCCCGTCACCCGGCGGGGGCCGGTTGCCCGGTCAGTCCCGCTTCGCGGAGGAACAGGTCGCCGCCCGCATGCCGCCCGTCGCGGCGCTCGACCCGGGTGAGCACCAGGCGGTCGCGCGCGCGGGTCATCCCGACGTACAGCAGGCGGCGGGCCTCCCGGATCTCGGCCTCGTTCTCCTCCTCCAGCGAGCGAAAGCCGGGGAGCTGTCCGTCCTCCGCTCCCACCACGTACACCCGGGAGAACTCGAGCCCCTTGGTGGAGTGGAGAGTCAGCAGATTGACCCGGTGCTCGTCGACCGATCCGTCGCTGCGGGACAGCGCCACCCGGGCCACGAGCTGGTCGATGCTCTGGTCCAGGGTCGGCGCGGCGCTCGCCTCCACCAGCGCCTGGAGCCGCGCCACCGACGCGGGGTAGCGCTCCGAGGGCGAGCGCTGGGTGCGGATCCGCTCCATCAGCCGGGCTCCGCCGAGCCGCTCGATCAGCGCCTCCACCGATGGAGCGCCCGCGGCCTCGCATTCGTCCGCATAGATCTCGAGGCAATCACCGTAGCGCCCCAGCACCGCGGGGAGCGCGATGTCGCGCAGCACCCGCTCCTCCTCGGTCGGGTCGGCGCCGTCCAGCGCCATGGCGAGCCCGAGCCAGCCGAGCAGGTGGGCGAGCGCCGCCTTGCGCGAGCGCTCGACCTTGAGGTCGCCCAGGTGCCGGAGCACTCCCACCAGCGTGCTCGCGTCGTCCAGCGCGTGATGCGACCGGCCGACATCCACGCCGAACCGGTGGGCCAGGTCGCCGAGGCGGGCGCTCTCCTCCAGCAACGATCGCGCGAGCGGGAGGGTATCGAAGAAGGTGAGCTGCTCGACCCCGGGAAGTCCCGCCGCCAGGCGGCGGAGCACCGGCACGTCGAACTCCTGACCGTTGTGCGCCACCAGCAGATCGTCCCCGACGAACGCGCGAAACTCCGGCCAGACCTCGGCGAAGCGGGGTTGATCGCACAGGTCGTCGTCGCGGTAGCCGTGCACCTTGCTCGCCGCGGAGCTCACCGGCCGGTCGGGGCGGACCAGCCGGCTGACCTGGTCCACGATCACCCGGTTTCGTACCCGCACCGCGGCCAGCTCCACGATCTCGCAGCCGGCGGGGTCGAGGTCGGTGGTCTCGATGTCGAAGGCCACGTAGTCCTGGTGGGGGTCGCTGAGCCCGCGGCAGTGGAGCAGCTGGAGGGCCTTGAACACCAGCAGCGGCCGCGCGGCGCCGGCGCGGAGGACGAGATCGCCCGCGGCGGGATGGGCGCCGGCGTGGAGCGGCCGGACGTAATCCCCGAGCGCGGCACGCAGCAGGCGCAGGAGCGGGATCTCGACGCCGCGATCGGGCTGCACCCAGACGATGGCGTGGCGTCCCTGAACTTCGGCCAGCCGCTCCGCGAGGTGGGCCGCACCCGGAAAGCCGGCGGGGTCGGAGAGCTCCGCCGCCCGATCCTCCAGCGGATTCCGGTAGGGACCGAGCCGCTGACCCAGCAGCTCGTCCACCAGGGGACCGAGCGCGTCGTGCGACCGGCTCAGCGCCGCCAGATTCTCCACGTGGTAGACGAATCGCCAGGCCTTGCGCGCATCGGGCTCGCCCCGCGGCGCACTCCGGGCGAAGGCCCTGAGCGCGGTCAGCAGATCGAGGTCGCGGAAGCGGATGTGGAGCTGGTCGAGCAGGGTCCGCGGCAGGGTGCGCTCGGCGAACGCCTCCAGCGCCAGGGGATCGTCCGGGGCGCGGATCACCCGCAGGGAGGACACCACGAAGCCGATGACCTCGTCGTCCGCGAGCGCCTGCCCCCGGGCCGGCCGGCAGGGGATCCCGGCGTCGATCAGCGCCGTCTCCAGGTACTGGCCGATCCGGTGGGCCCGGTAGAGCAGGGCGTAGTCGCCCCAGCCGAGATCCGCGGCCGCCCGGTCGCGTACCAGGTCGGCGACCAGCCACGAGGCCTCCGCGCGCTCGTCCTCGAACACCTCCGCGGCCACGCAGTGCTCCGACTCGCGGTCGGCATCGAGCTGCTTGTCGAAGAGCGCGGGATTACGGGTGACCAGCCGCCGTGCCGCTTCGAAGATCTGCCGGGAGCAGCGGCGGTTGCGGTCGAGGACCACGGGCGACTCGATGGCGAAGTCGCTGCCGAACCGCTGGAGGATGGCCGGATCGGCGCCGGTCCAGGAGAAGATGGACTGCTCGTCGTCGCCGACCACGAAGCAGTTGCGGTGCCCGCTCACCAGCCCGGTCACCACCTCGTACTGGGCCAGACTCAGGTCCTGGAACTCGTCCACCAGCAGGTGGTCCCAGCGGCCGCGCACCTCGGCGGCCGCGGCCGGATGGCAGCGCAGCAGCTCCCCCGCCAGCGCGATCAGGTCGTCGTAGTCGAGCAGGTTGCGGGCACGCAGGGCGTCGCGGTAGGCCCGGAAGAGCTCGAGATCGCCGGCGGTGAGCGGCGCGTGCTGCAGCCGGTGGCGCCCGAAGAGGAGCAGCACCTGGGCGTGCCGCTCGCTCCGGACCCGGAGCCGCCGGAGCAGCCGCCGCTGGTAGTCCTCGTCCGCGATGCCGAAGCCGCGGCGCAGCCCCAGTGCCGCGGCGTGGTCCCGCAGCAGGTTGAGGCAGAGGGCGTGGAGAGTGCCCCGGGTCACCTCGTCCGCCGAGGGACCGATCTCCCGCCGCAGGCGGGCGGCGATTTCGTCGGCGGCCTTGTTGGTGAAGGTGACCGCGCAGATGCGCCGGGGCTCGATGCCGAGCCGGCCGATGAGATGGCCGATCCGGGCGATCAGGCAGAAGGTCTTCCCCGCGCCCGGACCGGCCACCACGAGGACCGGCCCGACCGGCGCCTCGATGGCGCGGAGCTGCGCGGAGGAAGGAACGAGGGTCACGAGTTTGCCACGGAGCGGATGAGGCAAAGGTAACCCGAAGGTGCGACACGGGCAGGGCCTCCGGTGACTTTCGTCACTACGCGCCGCGGGAGTGCGGGCCTATTGTGTGAGACGGATCACGAGACAATTTCTCCAGCCAGGGAGGTGCAGCATGCGGAAGGTCGCTTTCGCGGCGGCAGTACTCCTGCTGCCGGTGCTGCAGGGATGCGGCGACCGCGAGCGGAGCGAGCTGAGCAACGCCGCAGACACCGCGCTCGGTCGGGCAGGCGAGGCGGTCCGGGAGGCCACGCCGGAGACCGCCGGAGCGCCGGACAGCCCGCGCGAGTACGCGTTCGAGGATCGCCAGGACTTCGCGCAGTCGGTGCGGCAACAACTGGCGGAGGTGGACCAGCAGGTCGAGGAGCTCACCGCGCAGGCCAAGTCTGCGGGCGGCGCCGTGAGCGACCGGGCGCTGGCGAACATCCGCGCGGCGCGGCGGGCGGTGGACCGGAACCTGGGCAGGGTGGAAACGGCGACCGCCGCGAACTGGGAGGAGATCCGCCGCGGAGTGGACGAGGCGGTGGAGCACCTGGACGAGGCGGTAGAGCGGGCGTACCCCAAGTAGGACAGCCCCGACGCAGACACCGCGGCCGGCGCGAGTGCCGGCCGCACGCCCTCATCGGACGGCCTCGCGCGCCGCACCGCTCACCGGGGCTCTATGGCGGCGGCCCGTCGCCCCGACCGGCGGGCCAGCACTCGCCCGAGCGACCAGGCGCCGTCGCCCAGGGCGCTCTGCGCGAGGAGCGCGAGCCCGAGGAACGCGACATACTCCCAGCCACCGTTCGGCACGGCGAAATACCAGCCGTTCGGCAGGTGCACGAGCAGTGCGCCGGCCGCGACCGGCAGCAGTCCCAGCGCGGCCTCCCTGGTATACAGCCCGGCCAGCAGCAGCAGCCCGCCACCGATCTCGAGGATGGTCACCGGGTACGCGGTCCATCCCGGGAAGCCGTGTGCCACAAAGAACTCCGCGGTGCCCGGGAGCCCGAGGACCGCGAGCTTGAACAGCCCGTGCGCCAGGTAGACGGCTCCCAGCCCCGCCCGCAGCAGCAGCGCGGCGTAGGGTGCGGTAACGGGTGCGACCCGAGGGGCCGGTAGGGCGGCCGGCGCCGCGGCGCGCGGTGGCAGTGCAGTCAGCTCGGTCATGAGATATTCCTCGCGAGGGATAATGGTGAAAGGGATCAGGCCTGCGCCGGGCTCCTGGCCGACTCCAGCAGCGCACGCAGGCGCTCCAGCTCCGCCCGCTCGAGATGGGCGAGGCGCTCGCGGTGGACCCGGCGCACCGGCCCGTCGAGGGTCTGGAGCAGCCGCAGCCCCGGCTCGGTGATCGTGGCGACGACGATCCGGCGGTCCAGCTCGTCCCGGGACCGGGCCGTCAGCCCCCGGCGGGTGAGGTGGTCCAGGATGCGGGTCAGGTCCGAGTCCCGGTTCACCATCCGCTCCCCGATCTGCCCGCAGGAGAGCCCTGCAGGGCCGGCCCCGCGCAGGATCCGGAGCACGTTGTACTGGGGAAAGGTGAGGCCCTCCTCCCGAAGGACCTCGACCTCGGCCCGCAGCAGGTAGTCCGCGGCGCGCAGCAGGTCCTCGAAGACACGCTCCTCCAGGGTCGGCGGCATGCCCGGAAATATTATTCCTCGCGAGGAATACTGTCAAGCAGGCCACGGGCCCGGGGCTGCTTCCCGGGCCCGTCTGATCTCGTCTATGCCGTGGCGCGCTCCACCCTGATGGGCAGCTTCCGCACCGGACGGCCGGTCAGCGCGAACACCGCGTTGGCCACCGCCGGCGCGATCGGGGGCACCCCGGGCTCGCCGACACCGGTCGGCGGCTCGGCGGACGGGACGATGTGCACCTCGATGGCCGGCATCTCCGGCAGCCGAAGCTGCCGGTAGCGGTCGAAGTTGGTCTCCACCACCGCTCCGCCGTCGAGCGTGATCTCGCCGTAGAGCGCCGCGCCCAGCCCAAAGGCGATGCCGCCCTCCATCTGGGAGCGGATGATGTCGGGGTTGACCGCGACACCGCAGTCCACCGCGCAGACGACGCGGTGGACCCGCACCGTCCCGTCGCCGTTGAGCGAGACCTCGGCCACTTCTGCCACGTACGAGTCGAACGACTTGTGGACCGCCATGCCGCGGCCCCGCCCCCGGGGCAGCGGGGTGCCCCAGCCCGCCTTCTCCGCCGCCATCTCCAGCACGCCCAGGTGCCGCGGCTGATCCGCCAGCAGGCGCCGCCGGAAGGCGACCGGATCCTGCCGGGCCGCGGCCGCCAGCTCGTCGATGAAGGCCTCGGTCGCGTAGCCGGTGTGGGTGTGCCCCACCGAGCGCCACCACTGCACCGGCACGCCGGGTGTGGTGGTGTGCAGCTCCACGTGAAGGGCCGGCACCGCGTACGGCAGGTCCACCACGCCCTCCACCGAGCTGGCATCGATCCCGTCCTTCACCCCGAACGGCTCGAACGGCGTGCCGGTGAAGATCGACTGCCCCACGATCCGCTGCGACCAGCCGACCGGCTTGCCTGCCGCGTCGAGGCCCGCCCGCACCCGGTGCACATAGGCCGGGCGGAAGTAGCCGGCCCGCATGTCGTCCTCCCTGGTCCAGACCAGCTTGACCGGGGCGCGGCCGTCGATCGCCTTGGCGATGGTGGCCGCCTCGACCAGGTAGTCCGCCTGGGGATTGGCCCGCCGGCCGAAGCTGCCGCCGGCGTACAGCATGTGCAGCTGCACCTGCGCCGGCTCGAGGCCGAGCACGGCGGCGACGGCGGCCTGGTCGCCGGTCTGCATCTGCTCGCCGTTCCAGATCTCGCAGCTTCCGCGGCCCAGACGCACCACGCAGTTCATCGGCTCCAGCGCGGCATGGGCCAGGAACGGGAACTGGTACGTGGCTTCGACCGTCCTGGCCGCGCCGGCGATGGCGGCCTCGGCGTCGCCGACCTTGCGCGCCACCGGGCCGGGCTTCCCCGCCAGCTCGAGGTACTGCGCGGTGAGCTCGGGTGTACCGACCTTCACCGCCTTGGCGTCGTCCCACTCGACCTGCAGGGCGTCGCGTCCCTTCTTGGCGGCCCAGAAGCTCCGGGCCAGCACCGCCACCCCGCTCGGGATCCGCACCACGTCCACCACGCCCGGCACCGCCCTGGCCCTGTCCGCGTTCACGCTCCGAACGGCGGCGCCGTACAGCGGGGGGTGCGCCACGAGGGCGGTGAGCATCCCCTCGAGCCGTACGTCCTGGGTGAACATCGCCGTGCCGCGGACTTTGTCCGGCACGTCGGTGCGGGGCAGCACCTCCGGCCGGCCGATGTAGCGGAAGGTGGCGGGGTCCTTGAGCGTCACCTCGGCAGGGGGCGACATCGTGGCCGCCCTCGCCACCAGCCCGCCGAAGCCCGACTCCTTCCCCGAGCCCGCGTGCCGGACGATGCCGTTCTCGACGGTGATCTCCGAGGCCGGGACGCTCCATTCGGCCGCGGCCGCCGCCACCAGCATGGCCCGCGCGGTCGCGCCTGCCTTGCGATGCTGCTCGTAGGAGTTGGCGATGGCGCTGCTGCCGCCGGTCCCCTGCGCATCGCCCCACTGCAGGTTGTTGTAGCGCTTCGCGTCCGCCGGGGCGCCCTCGACCTTGACGGCGCGCCAGTCGGCGTCGAGCTCCTCGGCCACGAGCGTGGCCAGGCCGGTGTAGGTCCCCTGCCCCATCTCGAGGTGCTTGGAGATCACCGTCACGGACCCGTCCGGCCCGATCCGGAGAAAGGCATTCGGGACGAACTCGTCTCCGCCCGCCGCGGTGTTCCGGGCCTTGTGACCAGGCGAGCAACCCGGCAGGTAGAAGGCCAGGGTGAGCCCCACGCCGGCCGCCGCCGTCACGCGGACGAAATCCCGCCGGGTGACTTCACGGGTCGCGCTCACTGGGCACCTCCGCTCGCGGCCGCGTGAATCGCCTTGCGGATCCTCTGGTAGGTGCCGCAGCGGCAGATGTTCCCCGCCATGGCCTCGTCGATCTGGGCGTCGGTCGGGTTGGGTGTCCTGGTGAGCAGCGCCGCGGCCGCCATGAGCTGCCCGCTCTGGCAGTAGCCGCACTGCGGGACCTGCTCGGCCACCCAGGCCTGCTGCACGGGATGGGTGCCGTCGGGAGAGAGCCCCTCGATGGTCGTGATCTTCCGATCGCCCACCGAGGAGACCGGGGTGACGCAGGAGCGGATCGGCTCGCCGTCGAGGTGCACCGTGCAGGCGCCGCACTGGGCCATGCCGCACCCGTACTTGGTGCCGGTGAGCCCGAGTCCGTCCCGCAGCGCCCAGAGGAGTGGCGTATCCGGCTCGACGTCGGCCTGGAGCGCCCGCCCGTTGACGTTCAGCGTGATCATGACTGCCTCAGGGAGTTGAAGAAGCGCTCGGCGAGGTCCGCCGCGCGCTCGGTGTCGCCCGCCTCCACCGCCTGCCAGTAGGCGATCTTGCGGTCCAGGTAGGCCAGGTGCTGCCGAAGGGTATCGAGACGTTCCTCCAGTACCCCGCGCTGCTCCGCCAGCATGGCACGCTGGAGCGGCGCCGCGCTCGCGCCCTGCTCCACCAGCGCGAAGTAGCGCCGCATGCCCTCGAGCGGCATGCCGGCGGCCCGGAGGCAGGAGAGGGTAGTGAGCCGGGCCAGGTCGTCGGTGGTGTATCGGCGGTGGCGGCTCCGGGCCTGGCGCCGCACCGGTTGGAGGAGACCGGCCCGCTCATAGTAGCGGAGCGTGTGCTCGCTGAGCCCGGTGATCCGTGCGGCCTGCTGGACGGAATACCCCTGGTCGGCGGCATCGGCGCGGACGGGGGGCGCCTCCCCGCAGGAGGCGGGCTCGCTCGCCCGCCGTGCGACAGGTTGGGTGGCGGTGGAGGATGTCACGGACTGCCTTCCCGTCGGGCTGGGACGGACGCAACTATAGTGAACCTGGAGCGCTCCAAGTCAAGAAGCCGGCTTCGCCTTGGCCTTGCGCCGCTTCCGGGCGGCCACCACCCCGGCGGTGACCGCGGCGACACCGAGCGCGGTGGCCGCCATGAGCTTGCCCGGCTTGCGCTTCTTCTTCCTGGTCAGGACCGCTTTCGCCTTCTTGCCCGCCCGCTTGGCTGCCTTACGAGCCGACTTCCTGATGCTGGCCATCGCGTCCTCCGTCGGAAGGGAGAGATCCTGGACTGCCTGCCCGGCAGAGCGGCCGGGACCGTGAAGACCGGGAATCACGAAAGGGAGACATCTCAACGTAAGAACATTACCGGCGGCACATAAGGGCACTCTCACGTGTGGTTCATGACCGGTTCAGCCCTCGGCGCTCATTGTAGGCCATCCCTCTGCCGGAGGTTCCCATGCGCACGCTCGTGGCCTACTACTCCCGGTCGGGCAACACGCGCCGGGTCGCCGAGGCGATCGCCACGGCGCTCGGCGCCGACCTGGAGCCGATCGTCGATCGTGCCGATCGCGGAGGCATCCTGGGATACCTGCGTGCCGGCCGTGACGCGTACCGGCGGCGGACCACCCGGATCGATCCGCCCCGCCTCGATCCGACTGGGTACGACCTGGTGGTGGTGGGCACGCCAGTCTGGGCCTCCTCGGTCACCCCGGCGGTCCGGACCTGGCTCGCGGGCTACCGGGGACGGATGCCGAACGTGGGGCTCTTCCTCACCCACGGCGGGTCGGGTCGGGAGCGGGTGTTCGCGCAGATGACCGAGCTCTGCGGCCACTTCCCGCTCGCCGCGCTCGGTCTTCGCGTGGACGAGCTCAGGTCGGGGGTGTGGGAGTCGCGGGTGCGCGACTTCGCCGGGGAGCTCGCGGGGCTGGCGGCGCGCTCAGGGACTGCGGAAGCGGGGGCGGGCGCGACCGGCTGAGACGCGTGGCGGCTTCCGGCAGTGTCGGGGCGGCCCCGGTGAATGTAGACTTGGGCGCGTTCGACCCTTCCCAGGGAGCGGCATGAGTCGCCCGCGACACTCCGAACTGGCATCGGACCTCCTGAGGAGGGCCGGACAGTCGGCGGGCTCCGTAATCCGGTTCGTCGGCACAGTGGGCCGGCATCCGGAGCGGGAACTGCTGCGCCGGCTGCTCCGCGCGCGCCTCGCGAGGCTGGACCTTCACCGAGACCACTCTCGGTTCCTGGAATGGCTGAAGGAGGAGTTTGGTGCGGACGCGGAGGCCCTCGACGCCGAGTACGAGGCCAGCCCCTTCCGGGAGAGCTACCTGTCGCGGCGGCAGCGCTTGAACGAATTGATCGGCCCCCGCCGGATCGGGACCTCGGACCCGTGGTGCGTGAAGGCGTTGTATCTCTTGGTCCGCGCCTTCCGTCCCCGCACCGTGGTGGAAACCGGTGTCCTGTACGGCGCCTCGAGCGCTCATCTCCTCGCAGCACTCGCCGCCAATGGCGAGGGGGAGCTTTACAGCATCGACCTCCCCCGTGGTCCGACAGACCCTCCCGCCGACTGCCTCATCCCCGAAGCGCTGACGCAGCGCTGGACGCTGGTGGAGGGTGACAGCCGGAAGGAGCTGCCGGTGCTGCTCCAGCGGCTGACGGCCATCGACCTCTTCCACCACGACAGCCTGCACACCTTCGAGCACATGACCTGGGAATACCAGACGGCGCTGCCTTATCTGATTCCCCGAGGGGTGCTGTCATCTCACGACGTGCTCTGGGCGCACAGCGTGCGCGGCATCTTCGGCCGGAACGCGTTCCCGGCCTTCTGTGAGCGCCACTCGCTGCGCTGGCAGACATTCCAGAACAGCGGGTTCGCGCGCCCCGGGTGACGCCCACGCGCCAGCGGCAAGGGCCCGGGGACGGCGGTCAGTCGGGGAGCCCCTCGATCTCCATCACCGGCCGGATCTCCACCGTGCCGAGCCGGGCCGCCGGGATCCGGCCGGCGATCTCGATCGCCTCGTCGAGGTCCCGCGCATCCACCAGGAAGTACCCCCCTAGCTGCTCCCGGGTCTCCGCGAACGGCCCGTCGGTCCAGAACCGCTTGCCTTCACGCACCTTGACGCAGGTGGCCGTGGTCGAGAGGTGGAGCGGGTTGCTGGAGACGTACTGCCCCGCCTCCTTGAGCTGCCGGGCCAGCCCGGCCGACTCCCGGTAGCACTCCTCCCGCGAGGCATCGTCCCAGGCCTGCTCGTCGCCGTAGATCAGCAGCATGTATTTCATCGCGAGGTCTCCGGAAGTATTTCAGCCGCCCGCCATCGCGCCCACGACCAGGTAGGGCTCCGCGCCCCGCGCCACCGCGTCGGGGAGCGGGGCATCGGCCGGCTCATGGGAGAGGTCCTCCTCGCAGGCGAAGAACCGCACGAACGGCCGCCGCCGCAGGGTGACGTGGTCGCGGATGGTGCCGCGCAGCACCGGGTAGCGGGCCTCCAGCGCGTCGAGCACGGCGCGCTGGGTGACCGGCCCGTCCACCTCGATCTCCACCTGGTCGCCCACCCGCGCCAGCGTCCGCAGGTGGGTCGGCAGCACGACCCGGATCATGCGAGAGTCTGGACCTCCACCGACAGCACGGCGGGGAGGTCGCGGACGATGGGCTCCCAGCGGTCGCCCGAGTCGGCGGACACGTACACCTGCCCGCCCGTGGTCCCGAAGTAGACCCCGCAGGGGTCCAGCGAGTCCACCGCCATGGCGTCGCGCAGGACGTTGACGTAGCAGTCCTTCTGGGGCAGGCCCTTGGTCAGCGGCTCCCAGTCGTGGCCGCCGGTGCGGCTCCGGTACACCCGGAGCTTGCCCTCGGGCGGGTAGTGGAACGAGTCGCTGGTGATGGGCACCACGTAGATGGTCTCGGGCTCGTGGGCGTGCACGTCGATGGGGAAGCCGAAGTCGCTCGGCAGGTTGCCGCTCACCTCGTGCCACGACCCGCCGGCGTCGTCGGTCCGCATCACGTCCCAGTGTTTCTGCATGAAGAGCACATCGGGCCGGGAGGGGTGCATGGCGATCCGGTGGACGCAGTGGCCCACGTCCGTATCGGGATCCGGCAGCTCGAACTGCGACTTGAGCCCCGCGTTGATCGGGCGCCAGCTCTTGCCGCCGTCGTCGGTGCGGAAGGCCCCCGCGGCCGAGATGGCGATGTAGATCCGGTCGGGTTTCTTGGGATCCTGGACGATGGTGTGCAGGCACATCCCCCCGGCGCCGGGTTGCCAGAGGTGTCCCTTGGCCTCGCGCAGCCCCGGCAGCTCCTGCCAGGTCTGCCCCGCGTCGGTGCTCCGGAAGATGGCGGCGTCCTCCACCCCGGCCCAGACGGTGTCGGGATCGGTCAGGGACGGCTCGAGGTGCCAGACCCGCTTGAACTCCCAGGGATGCTGGGTGCCGTCGTACCACTGATGCGTCCCGGGGGTGCCCTCGTAGGCGAACTGGTTGCCCACGGCCTCCCAGGTCTTCCCGCCGTCGCAGGAACGCTGCATCGTCTGCCCGAACCAGCCGCTCGACTGCGAGGCGTACAGCCGGTTGGGGTCGGCCGGCGAGCCCTTCAGATGATAGATCTCCCAGCCCGCGAAGTGGGGGCCGCTCACCTCCCACCGGTCGCGCTTGCCGTCGGCCGTCAGGACGAACGCGCCCTTGCGGGTGCCGACCAGCACTCGTACTCCGCTCATTCGAATCTCCTTCCCGAACCGCTCGTGGGCACCTGGAACGCAGTAGTCTACCGCGAGGACCCCGATTCGCCATCCCGGACGGCGCCGGGGCGCTTCACGTGACACCAGTAGTCGTCCGGCGTAGTCTCGAATCGACACTGTGGCCGGCGGTATGTGGGCCAACGACTTAGCGGCCGGCTCAACACTTCGGCGCTCCCCCGTGTCAGGAAGATGGCGATGGAGGACTCGGATGCATCGCTGGTCGCACGCGTGCGCCGGGGTGAAGGGCCCGCCGCCGACCGGCTCCTGGAGCGGTACTTCCGTCCCTGCCGGGCGGTCGCCCTCGCCGTTACCGGCAGCGAGGACGACGCGGATGACGCCTGTCAGGAGGGATTCGTGGCGGCCATGGAGCGGATCGACAGCTGCCGGCATCCCGAACGTTTCGGCGGGTGGCTGCTTCAGATCGTCCGCAACCGCGCCCGCAACCTGGTGCGACACCGGCGAGTGCGCGAGGCGGCGCCGCTGGACGCAGGCGCCTCCGACGGCCGGTCGCCCGCGGCGGACCTGGAGCAGGCGGAGCTCAGGCGGCGCCTGCTCGCCGCGCTCGCCGAGCTGCCCGAGGTGCAGCGGGAGGTGGTGCTGCTGCACGATCTCGAAGACTGGAAGCACCACGAGATCGCGAAGCAGCTCGAGCTCCCGGCGGGCACGGTGCGGTCTCACCTGCACCACGCGCGCCGACGGCTGCGCCTGATACTGGGACGCGAAGAGGAAGCATGACCAACGACCCCGAGTCCGTCGATCTGTCGGCCCTGGACCCGGCGCGCCGGCCGGAGCTCTGGGCCGGGCGGATGGAGGCGACCCGGCGCGCGGTGGCCGCGGTGCTCCTCGAGCGAAGCCGGCCCCCCGGCCCGCTCGAGGTGCTGGCGGACTGGGCCCGACCGATCCTGGCCGCCGCCGCGGTCCTGCTCCTCCTTCTGGGCGCCACGGCCGCGCTGCTGGGACCGCCGGCGGCGCCTCGGCCGAGCGAGGCTCGCCGCCTGGCGCTCCTCAGCGAGTCCGCGGTCATCGCCGGGCGCGCGGCAACCGGGGCGGAGGTACGAACGGCGCTGCGGCGCAGGGCCGGGACATGACGCGTGGGGCACGCCGGACCGCGGTGGTGGTCCTCCTGGCCGTCTTCCTGGTGGGCGGAGCGGCCGGATGGGTGCTGGAAGAGGTCCTGGAGGAGATGGACTGGCCCGGCGCCACGGTCGGGGACGGAGACGGGGACGACGGCGGCAGGCACGAGGTGCCGGACGACGACGCGGAAGAGGACTTTCTCGAGACCCTCGGCCTGACCCGGAGCCAGCTCGACTCCGTGGACCGCCTGCTCGATGAGCGGGAGGATCGGCTGGAGGCATACTGGAGCGCCCGGCTGCCGGACCTGCGGGCGCTGATCGACTCCAGCAGGATGGGCATACGCGCCCTGCTGAACGAGGAGCAGCGCGCGGCATACGACCGCTGGCTGCGAGGGCAGCGGGAACTGGACGATTAACGACGGTCAACGATGAGGGATACCACGATGAGAGACGGATCAGGACACGGCCCGCTGATAGCGGCGGCGATCGCCTTCGGGTTGAGCATCGGGTCGCCGGCGGCGGCGCAGAACGAGGCGGCGACCACCGAAGCCGAGCGGCCTCAGGCTCTCCCGGCCGACACCTCGGCGGCGGCCGCGCCGGGGGGCGGGGGGGAGACCCGCTACACGCTGGTCGAAGTCGGAGGACGCGCGCTCCCGGTCGAGACCGAGAAGGAGCGCCGCTGCCGCGAGGAGGTCACCGCAGGCACGCTCACCCTCCGCCAGGATGGCCGCTGGCTGCTCGAGACCACCAAGCGGGAAACCTGCGGCGACCGGACCGAGACGGAGCAGGAGACGGAGGACGGCAGGTACCGGTCGGAGGGAGGCACCATCCGCTTCCTCGACGACGATGGACGGGACGACTCCGATGGTTTCGACCTGGGGGACGACGACCTCGACATCGACGATCTCGAGACGGGCAGGCTCGGCGACGGCGGCACCCTCACCGTGCAGGTCGAGGACGACGACACCGAGCTGCTCTTCCGGCAGACGCCGTGAGCCGGGCCGCCGTCCGGCCACTCGCGGGCTGCCTGGCGCTCGGCGGACTGCTCGCCTGCCGGGAGCCCCGGGCAGCGGTTCCTGCGGGCGCCGATCCGAGTTACGACCTGACGGGTGCACCGACCTGGCAGGTCGACCTGCCGGGGGACCTGCACGAGATCTCGGGACTCGCCACCGCCGCCGACGGCCGGCTCTTCGCCCACGGGGACGAGGAGGCCGCTGTGTACCAGATCGATCCCCGTGCGGGGACGGTGCTCAAGCGGTTCACGCTGGCGTCGACCGGCAGCGACCCGGACCTCGGCAAGAAGAGCCGTGACGGCCGTCTGGCCGGCGACTTCGAGGGGATCGCCATCGTCGAGGATCGGTTCTTCCTCGTCACCAGCAACGGGGTGCTCCTCGAGTTCAAGGAGGGCGAGAACGGCGGGACCGTCCGCTACGAGGCGTACCCCACCGCGCTGTCGGAGATATGCGAGGTGGAAGGACTCGCTCACGACGACCGTACCGCCTCGCTGCTGATACTCTGCAAGACCATGCGATCCAAGGCGGAGCGCGAGCAGGTGGCGATCTACGCCTGGTCGCTCGGGGAGCGGGGGCTGAGCCCGGCGCCCCGGCTGGCCGTTCCCTGGCGAGAGCTGGCGCGGGTGACCGGCGAGGAGAAGTTCAACGGGTCGGCCCTGGAGGTCATGCCGGGCGACAGCTCGCTCCTGCTCCTGGCCGGGCCGCAGCAGCTGTTCGCCGAGATCACCATGGAGGGCGTACCGGTGCGCGGAGGACGGCTGGACGGGAACGCACAGCCGCAGCCCGAGGGCATCGCGCTGCTGCAGGACGGCAGCGTGCTGGTCGCCAGTGAAGGCGGGAAGGGCGACGCCACGATCGCCGGATACGCCGCGAAGTAGCTCGCCGGCCTACTCCTTCACGCACCGGACCGACAGCCAGTAGGTGATGTTGACCGGTGAGCGCCAGATGGTGTTGCGGTTTGCCGCGACGTCCCGATGCCAGGCCGTGGCCGACACGTCGTCCGGCGGGCCATCGGTGGAGGTCCAGTAGGCCGCGTTGCGGCCCATGGCGCGCGAGCTGTCGGCCCGACTCGGATCGATCCAGCCGGAGTACCGCACGTTGAATCCGGTGTCGCCGCCGAACTTGAGTCGGCGTCCGACGGGGTCGCCCCTTCCGCGCTCCTTCGCCAGCTCCTCTTCCGACATTCCGAGGGCCCGCTCCAGCTCCCGCCAGTCCTCCTCCGACGAGAGGCGCCATCCCGCGGGGCAGGCGCGCGCCGCGTCCGGCAGCCGGTAGAGCCGTCCGTGGTCGGCGCAGTTGGCGGCATCGTCCTCGTAGCATCGGCTGTCGGCGGTCTCGTAGCGGAGGTTCTCCGCGAACCACACCGCCTTCCCGATGGTGACGAGGGGGTAGACGGATCCGTCGCGCGGGTCGGTGAAGGTGTCCTGGGCCGTCAGCGGCGCGGCGGCGAGCGCGGCCAGCAGGGGGACCGCGGCGGCGGCTCGGGGTGGGAAGTGGGGCACGTCCGATCTCCGGAGTGTGCGAGCGGGAATACCTCGACCACTTAGGTCTACGCACCCCCGCCGTCCCGGTTTCAGCTCCCCGGGGATCACAGCACCAGCGCCCCCTGGGCCCGGTAGTGGTCGGCGCATTCCTCTTCCCGCCCGCGCACCACCCGCCGACTCCGCAGCGGCCCCAGCGTGGCGGTCACCACCGTCTGCTGCCCGTGCTCGCCGTCGCGCTCCCAGTAGAGCACCACCCAGTCGTGGGTCCGGCCGAGCTGATGCGCGCGGGGGGTGTTGGAGAACAGGGCGGTGTAGCGCCGGCCCTCCCGGCGTGTGTGCAGGATGGGCAGCCAGGCACGGTGCAGCGGGTTCATCCGCCGGGGGGCGACCTGGGGCAGGCGGTGACTCGCCGCCAGCTCCCGGTACTCGCGATCCACGTCCAGCAGCTCGGCCACCGGCGGGTCGGTTCCCGGCTTTCGCTCCGCGGGAGGCCGGGCGCGTCCCAGCCGGGCCGCGAGCGCCCCGCGAATGGTTTCGATGCGGCGAGGGCCGAACCCGGTCAGCCGCTCGAGCCGCCCGTCGTGCGCCGCGAGCTCCAGCTCCTCGAGAGTCTCGAGCCCCAGCTCCTCGTGCAGCCGGCGGGCGAGGCGCTCTCCGATCCCGGGCACCGACCGGAGCGCGTCCACCGGAGTGCGCTGTGCCCGAAGCCGCTCCTGTAGCGGCATCCGGCCGGTTTCCACGTAGTCCCGGATGGCGGCCGCGAGACCCTGCCCTATGCCGGGCAGCCGGTCGAGCCCCTCCGTTCCCTCCGCCCGAAGGATCTCCTCCACCGGCTGGTCCAGCCCCCGCAGCATCTCCGCGGCCTGCCGGTAGGCTCCCACCCGGAAGGGGTTGGCCCCCTCCTCGGCGAGCAGCCTCGCCGTGTCCGCGAAGCGCTCCGCGATGGCGCGGTTGACCGCGAGCCGCGTGCCGGGAGTCCGGGTGTCGCCCATGGGTGAATGATGCACGCTGTGGCATGAAGCCGCAGGGCTCGCCCCTTGCCGCCGGCGGCCGCGGTCGGGATGATTGCGGAGCGCCGAGACCCCCCGAAGGAGGGCGGCACTGCTGACCCGTCGAGCTCTCATCGCCTGCGTCCTGATCGCGGCCGCCCGCGCGGCGCTCTTCTTCGTGCGCCCGGCGCAGCCTACCGACTTCGACCAGCTCTGGTGGGCGGCCGGTGCGCTCCTGGGGGGCGAGGACCCCTACCGGGTCATCGCGCAGGGCTCGTCGCCGTACCCGCTCTACTATCCCCTGCCGGCCGTGCTCCTGGCGGTCCCGTTCTCGCTCGTGCCCCTCGCGATGGCTCGGGTGCTCTGGGACATCGCGGTCGGCTGGAGTCTGGTCCTCGGGCTCTCCAGGCGGCCGCCGTTCGCCCTCCTGGCGCTCGGCTCCGGCGCGTACGTGCACGCCATGGTGCGCGGGCAGGTCACGCCGCTGCTCGTGGCGGCGGTGCTGGTGCCCGCGCTCGGCTGGCTGCTGTCGGTGAAGCCCAACGTCGGCCTGGCCCTCTGGGCCGCTTTCCCCCTGCGCCGGATCGCGGTGCAGTGCGGGGCGGCGGTCCTGCTGTCGCTGGCGGTGTGGCCTGCGTGGCCGCTGACGATGTGGCAGGCACTCCAGGTGAACAGCAGCCACATCCGTCCCCCGATTGCGCTCCCGTTCGGCTGGCTCCTGCTCGCCGGTGCCCTCCGCTGGCGCACGCCGGAGGGCAGACTGCTCGCCGCGCTGGCGCTGATCCCGCAGCATCTGCAGCCGTACGAGACGCTGGTGCTCTGTCTCGTACCCCGGAGCGCGCGCGAGATGGGGATCTTCGTCGCGGGGAGCTGGATCGCGCTGATCCCGCTCATCGCGCGGGCGGACGCCGGGCCCCTGGATCTCCAGGCGCTGGGACGCGAGGTATGGCCGTACCTGCTGGTCTGCGTCTACCTGCCGGCGCTGTTCCTGGTGCTCCGACGGGCGCGCCTTGCGCCCCCCGGTGGGCTCGGGACCGACTCGGAGGCCGTTGCTCCCCCACGTGTCGATCCGGCCGGCTCGCGTTCGTATGGGGAGTGAGACCCGGCCGTTCCTTATCAGGC
>DASUSR010000147.1:0-3956 GCA_036375015.1 Gemmatimonadales bacterium | reverse complement strand
TCTCCGGATTCTGCGGATCTTCGGCACCGACAAGGGGGTGTCCCGGGTCCACACCACGGTCGGCTCCGAGCAGGAGTACTTCCTGGTGGACCGCAACCTCTACTACAAGCGGCCCGACCTGCTGATCTCGGAGCGCACCCTGTTCGGCGCGCGGCCGCCCAAGGGGCAGCAGCTCGAGGACCACTATTTCGGCACCATTCCGCCCCGGGTCCTCGCCTTCATGGCCGAATCCGAGCGGGAGCTGTACCGGCTCGGGGTACCGGTCAAGACCCGGCACAACGAGGTGGCGCCCGGACAGTACGAGATCGCGCCGCTGTTCGAGCCCAGCCACATCGCCAGCGATCACCAGATGATCATCATGGAGACGCTCAAGCGGGTGGCGCCCCGCTACGGGCTCCAGGCGTTGCTGCACGAGAAGCCCTTCGCCGGCGTCAACGGCTCGGGCAAGCACAACAACTGGTCGATGGCCACCGACACGGGGGTCAATCTGCTCGACCCGCAGGACGAGACCCACACCAACATGCAGTTCCTGGTGTTCCTGGTCGCGACCATCCGCGCGGTGGATCTCCACGCCGATCTGCTCCGCGCGTCCATCGCCTCCGCGGCCAACGACCACCGGCTCGGCGCCAACGAGGCGCCGCCGGCGATCATCTCGGTGTTCCTGGGCAACATGCTCACCGACATCCTGGAGCAGGTGGAGAAGGGGCTGCCCAAGCGCACCATCCGGGGCGGCACCCTCGACCTCGGCGCCAAGACGCTGCCGATGCTGCCGCGCCACTCGGGCGACCGCAACCGTACCTCGCCGTTCGCGTTCACCGGAAACAAGTTCGAGTTCCGCGCGGTGGGCTCGAGCGCCAGCATCGCCTGGCCCAACACGGTGCTCAACACCATCGTGGCGGAGTCGCTCGACTACGTGGCGACCCAGCTGGAGCGCGCCGTGGGCGCGCGGCCGTCGCCGGCGAAGCTGCAGGCCGGGGTGATCTCGGTGCTCAAGAAGGTCATCAAGCAGCACAAGCGTGTCATCTTCGACGGGGACAACTACTCGGAGGAGTGGCATGCCGAGGCGGGGCGGCGCGGGTTGCCCAACCTGAAGGACTCGGTGGAGGCCTTCGCGGTGTTGCGGGCGAAGAAGAACGTGGAGCTGTTCCGGCAGTACGGGGTGCTCAGCAAGGCCGAGTACGACTCCCGCACTCACATCGCGATCGAGAAGTACGTGAAGCAGCTGACCATCGAGGCGGAAACCATGGTCTCGATGGCGCGGGGCTATATCCTCCCCACCGCGCTGGAGCACCAGCGCCGCACCGCCGAGGCGGTCGCGGCCACCAAGGCGGCCGGGGTGGACGCCGGCGAGACCACCCGCGCCCTGCGCGGGTTCGTGGACCTGGTGGACGAGTTCCGCCGGCGCATCGCCGACGTGGAACGGCTCGCCGCCCACCAGGAGGCCGATCCCACCCGGCACGCGACCCACCTGGCCCGCGAGCTCAAGCCGGCCATGGCCCGCCTCCGCGAGAGCGGCGACGCCCTGGAGTCGATGGTGGCCGCGGAGCTGTGGCCGATGCCGACGTATCGGGAGTTGTTGTTCCTGAAGTGAGGTAGACTCTCGGTCCCTCGACCCTGAACTTGTCTTACATCGGCCATCCGCCGGGCTTGCTCCGCGTCAGCACGAAGAGCTCCGAGGGGCAGCGGGCCGGGGTGAGTACCCCGGCCATGGCCTGAAAGGCCAGCACCTCTTCCGGACTGCTGTCGGGATCGAAGTAGATCGAGAGGGCCTCGACCAGGGGCGGGCGGGTCGGCCGGGAGAGTCCTTCCAGCCAGGGCGGGCAGGGCGTCATTTTGCGGCACTCGAGGCGGACTCGCACCGCGCCATCCAGCCAGCAGGGCATCCCACCGAGCTCCTCCAGCAGCGGCTGGCTCAACAGCATGCTCTCGCCCGAGGGGGTGATGGCGCCGAACCTGAGCCGGCCGCGCTCGTTCCGGCGGTGGATGACGGCACCCCAGGTAAATCCGGGCGGTTTGCGATGGTACCAGTCCAGTACCCGGAGCAGCTGTTCGCGCAGCGCGTCTACGACGAGCGGTGATTGCATGGTGGCCACCAGCGGATAGCGTTGCCGTGTTCACCCAGGGAGAGCCGCTTCACTCCGGGATTTACGCAGGATGCGGGCCAGTGCGCGCGGGCGGCGGCGGCTGCCCTGGCGTCCGTCCTCGCATCCCGCCAATTTCCGCCACCTCCCCACCACCGAGCCTATGCCCGAACCCGCCCCTTCGGGGTCCCACGTCTTCTACCGCAAGCTGGGCCGGCGCTACCCCAGGATCGTGCGGGGCGAAGGGTGCCGGCTGTACGACGACGCGGGCCGGCGATACCTGGACGGGTCGGGCGGGGCCTTCGTCGCGAACCTGGGGCACGGCGTCGGCGCGATCGCGGACGCGCTCGCCGCCCAGGCCCGCTCGCTGGCCTACGTGAACGGCACCGCGTTCACCCACGAGCCGGTGGAGACCTTCGCCGCCGAGCTCGCCGCCGTCTGTCCCGGCGACCTGGACCTGGTCTACCCGCTCGGCAGCGGCTCCGAGGCGGTCGAGGCGGCGCTCAAGCTGGCGCGGCAGTACTGGGTGGAATCCGGTAGGCCGGAGAAGCGCAAGGTGCTCTCGCTGACTCCCGGCTACCACGGCAATACGCTGCTCGCCCTCTCGGCCTCGGCCCGGGCGCACTACACCACCTATTTCCGCGACTGGCTGGTGGACGTGGTCCGGGTGCCCGCGCCGTACCCCTACCGCTGCGACTGCCGGGGACGCATGCCGTACTGCCCCCGCTGTTCCGGGGAGGCAGTGGAGTCGGCGATCCTGCACGAAGGGCCGGACACGGTCGCCGCGCTCATCGGGGAGCCGGTGGGCGGCTCGTCCACGGGCGCCTCGGTGCCGCAGCCGGCCTATTGGCGGCGGGTCCGCGAGGTCTGCGACCGGCACGAGGTGCTGCTCGTGGCGGACGAGGTGCTCACCGGCGCGGGCCGGACCGGCACCTGGTCCGCGCTCGAGCCGTACGGAGTGGTGCCGGACATTCTGACCCTGGGGAAGGGGATCGCCGGCGGATACGTTCCGCTGTCGGCGGTGGTGGCGCCGCGGCGGATCACCGACGTGCTCGCCCGGGGCTCGGGCTCGCTGCTGCATGCCCAGACCTTCTCCCATCATCCGGTGCTCTGCGCGGCCGGTGTGGCCACGCTGCGCTACCTTCGGGAGCACCGCCTGATCGAGCGCTGCCGGCGCCTGGGGACGGTGCTCCACGAGCGGCTGGAGCGCCTGCGGGAGCTGCCGCTGGTCGGAGACCTGCGGGGGCGGGGACTCCTCGCGGGCATCGAGTTCGTCGCCGATCCGGCCACGGGCGAGCCGCTCCCGCGGGCCGCGCAGTTCGCGGAGACGTTCACCGCCGCGGCCCTCGAGGCGGGGCTCGTGGTCTGGCCCAACGTGGGACATGCCGACGGCGCGCGCGGCGACCTGGCGATGCTGGCGCCGCCCTTCGTCGTGAGCGAAGAGGAGATCGAGGAGATGGTGGACCTGTTCAGCCGGGCGCTGCGCACCGCGGCCGACCGGATCGGAGCGACACGATGACCGCGGGCGCCAAGATCACCTACACGTCCGCGACCGGGGACCTGGAGGAGTTCCACCGCCGGTTCGACGCGGCGCTGGCGGACACCCGGACCGTGATCGGCGGCCGGTATCTCTGCCGGATCGGCGGCGAGGCGGTCGAGACCGGCGGCGAGCCGCTCGAGGACCGCTCTCCGATCGACACGTCCATCCGGCTCGGTCGCTTCGCCACCGCCGGCCCGGCGGAGGTGGACCGCGCCGTCGAAGCGGCGCGTGCGGCGCAGCGCGACTGGGCGCGGCGACCCTGGCGCGAACGCGTGGAGCCGCTCCGGCGTGCCGCGGCGCTCATCCGGGAGCGGAAGTACGAGCTGGCGGCACTC
>DASUSR010000146.1:0-29378 GCA_036375015.1 Gemmatimonadales bacterium | reverse complement strand
CTCGCGCTCCGCCACGTAGTAGGTCACCACCGCCTGCTCCACCGGGGCGTCCGGACCTGCCACCGCGCGCACGGCCTCGAGGTCGGCGTCGCTGAGAAAGGCGGTGCGCCGCGCGATGGTGGCGGGCGGCGGAAAGGCCGCCGCGAGCGCCTCCTGCTGGGTGAGCTGTGCCGCGAGCCGCCCGGGTGTCCCCCCGAGCAGCGCCGCGGCGAGCCCCATCGCCCCGAGACTAGAACAGGTAGCCCAGATTGACATTCAGCTGGTTCACCCCGGTGTCCGCCTCGTTGCCCGCGATCTGGTAGTCGGCCTTGAGCGAGACGCCCGGGAGCGGCTTCCACATCGCGCCGAGCGTCAGCCAGCGCCGATCGTTCGCCGGGTTCGCCGCGAACCCCGTCGGCACCTCGTCCTGCGTGTCGAGCTGCTCGTAGCGCACGTAGGGCACCAGCTGATGCCCGCTCGCGCTTCCCCGGAGCACGTCGTACCCTCCCTGGAGGTACCAGCCGATCATCCGCTCGCCCACCGAGGCGGTTCCCGCCAGGCCGTTGAGCTCGTTCACCGCGGCCGCGTCGTCCAGCGTGGCGACGGCCACCAGTCCCCGCAGGTCGAAGCCCCGGATCTTGTACTCGGCATGGGCGTCCCAGATGAAGGTGCGGGCGCCGATCTCCGCGGTCGGATCGGAGGGACGCACCGACCCCTGCCCCGAGTTCCCCAGGTAGGCCGCGGTGCCGACGGTGAGGCCGAGCACGCCGGTGTAGTCCAGCCGGCCCACGGCCCCGAAGTTCTCCGCGTCGGCCTCGGAGCCGTTCTGCCGGCCGCCCCGGAGTCCCCCGGCGCCGAAGCCGGTCGCGTCGAAGCCGTTCACCAGGTAGGCGCGGTAGTTCACCGGGCCGCTGCTGCCGAAGACGCCGATGCCGGTCTCGCGCCAGGTGGAGGGGATGATCTGCCGCTCGGTCTCGGGCCGCCGGGCGCCGAGGAAGGTGGGGGGCTCGTGGATCTCGTTGATGAAGCCCATGGGAGCCAGCAGCAGGCCGGCGCGGATGCCGAGCTGCTCGGAGAACCGATAGTCCAGGTAGGCGAACTCGATGCTGACCGAGCCGCCCTCGCCGGTGCTGCCGTGCTCGAACTCGAGCTCGGAGTTGAACAGGATGCGGTCGCTGAACTTGTAGCCCACATAGACGATGGCGCGGAGGGCGTCGAGGCGGTCGGTCAGACCCGAGGGCGCGTCGTCCTCGCGGCTGCCGGCGAAATTCTCGTAGAGCACCTCGCCGTAGCCGCCGACCGAGACGCCTTGCGGAACCTTGTAGATCTTGGAGGCGGCGGGGCCGAAGCCGAGCACGCTGGTGTCGGCCTGCACGACCACGTCCCGGCCCAGGCGCA
This sequence comes from Gemmatimonadales bacterium, assembly GCA_036375015.1. Classification (GTDB taxonomy): domain Bacteria; phylum Gemmatimonadota; class Gemmatimonadetes; order Gemmatimonadales; family GWC2-71-9; genus CAVVWJ01. The sequence goes on along the minus strand of DASUSR010000146.1, from coordinate 28,001 downwards.
GCTCCTCGAGCTCGCGGGTGATCGCCTCGACCTGCAATTGGAGCCGGGACACGTCCGTGGTGTCCCGCTCCTGCGCCGCTACAGGTGCGGCCCCCAACGCCGCAGGCACCGCGCACCAGACCAGCCCCCGGAACATCCGCACCACTCAGCCTCCTCGGGTAAGAATCGGGTTGTCCGCCAGGTACTGCTCGAGTCCGTCGTTCCAACGCGGCCGCACCCGGCCGTCCTGCTCCTCCAGAACCAGCACGCCGACATCGGACTGCCGCTCCGCCCAGCGCAACGCCTCGTCCGCCCCCATCACCAGGAGCGCGGTGGAGAGGATGTCGGCCGTGACCGGATCCTCAGCCACCACCGTGACGCTGCCCCAGGCGGGGACCGGCTCGCCGGAGCGCGGATCGAGCACGTGCCCAACCCGCCGCCCACCCACGGTCACCGCGCGCTCGGACTGCGAGGTGGTGGACACCGAGCGTCCCCGCACCGCGAGGGAGGCCGCGGGGCGGTGGCGGAGCACCGGGTGAGCCACCGGCACTCTCCAGGGGTGCCCCCGCTCGTCACCGCCCAGGGCCAGCACCTGGCCGCCGAAGTTGAGCATCGCGGCGCGGATCCCCCGGGCGGCCAGCAGGCGCCCGGCCCCGCGCAGCGCCGCGCCCTTGCCGAAGCCCCCGGTGTCGAGCCAGGCGGCGCTGTCCTGCCGGGCCGCGGAGCCGGTGGCGGCGTTCAGCTCGAACCGGGCGACGCCGCTCGACCGGCGCGCCCGCTCCAGCTCGGCCGCGGAGGGGCGCCGGCCCTCACCCCGCAGGTCCCACGCGTCCACCAGCGAGCCGACGGCGGGATCGAACGCGCCGTCCGTCCGGGCCGACCACGCGCTCGCCTCCGCCAGCAGTCGGTGGAGCTCACCGGAGAGCCGGACCGCGTGCCCCACCGGAGCGTGATTGAGGGCGCTGATCTCGCTGTCGTCGCGCCAGGTGCTCAGCACCAGCTCGAGCCTCCGCACCTCGGCGAACACCGCCTCGATGGCGACGATGCCTTCCGCCCGCGTCGGGGCAGCGACCCGGACGTGTAGCGTGGTGCCCATGAGGTAGGCTTCCCGCTCGACCCAGGCGGGTAGCGCGTGGGGAGCTGGGGGGTGGGAGGTGAGGGCGAGCAGCAGAGGGAGGAGCAGGTGTCGGTCCTAAATGAGAATGAAAACCATTCTTACCTCTTAATTATTACCATTGTATTCCCCATTACCTTGCCTGTCAATCGCCGCCCAGGGAGATTCCTAGCGCGCCGTCGACCCTCACCGGAGCTCTCCATGGTCCACCTGCCCCTCAGGTCCGTCGCCCTGCCCGAGGCGACCGAGCGCGCCTACGACGCCTGGCTCGACCAGGTCGAGGGCCGGCTCGCCGAGCCCGGGGCCGACTGGTCTCGCCTCGCCCGGGAGCTCCTCTACGACCTCTACTATCCCGGCTTCGGTGCCTACGACGAGCGCCTGGCCGATCCCGGAACGCCGCCGGGCGCCCGCGCCGCGCTCCTCGGCCTCGACCCGCGCAACATCACGCTCGAGCCCGAGTACTACGCCGACGTGGACCCGGTGCGCTTCGCCCGGGTGAAGCCGCTCCTTTGGCTCTGGTACAGTTTCGACCGCTCCCCGCTGGGCGGGCAGCACGTACATCTGGGCGTGCGCTTCCGGCGGCTGCTGGCGCCGCACATCTTCGCCCGCTGCGGTCGCAACTTCAAATGCTTCCAGTTCACCGAATTCTCCTTCGGCTACAACCTCGAGGTCGGCGACGACGTCGTGGTCCACCGGCACGTGCTGCTGGACGACCGCGGCGGCATCACGCTCGGAGACCGGGTCAGCATCTCGGACTACGCCAACATCTACAGCCACACCCACAGCATCGTGGAGCAGAAGGACGTCACCAATGCGCGCACCGTCCTCGAGGACGACGTGCGCATCACCTATCACGCCACGGTGCTCGCCGGCGTCCGGGTGGGCCGCAGTGGGATGGTCGGCGCTTCGGCGGTAGCCACCAAGGACGTCCGGCCCTACCACGTGAACGTCGGGATTCCCGCCAAGTCCATCCGGGTGAAGCCGAACGCGCCGCCCGATGCCTACGTGACCGAACGGGTCGTCCGGCACGATCCGCAGGAGGCCTGAGCCCTGGCCCGTCCGCGCGAGCGCTGGTACACCTCGCCGTCGGCGATGGCGGCGTACGCGCTCCTCGCGAGCGCGGCCGTGGCCTCCGCGCTCGGTGGGGTGCCCCGGCTGCTCGCGCTGATCGCCGGTCTGGCGGGGGCGCTCATCGTGCTGCTCGCCGCCTGGCGCCGCGAATGGGAGGTCCCCCTGCACGCCGCCGGCGCCACCCTGCTCGGGCTGGTGGCCTGGCAGGCCGACGAGCGGCTCTGGTGGCTGGCGCTCCTGGTGGTGGTCCACATCTCCGGCAGCTTCTGGGTCGCCATCAGCCGCGGGCGCCGGCGGCTCCGCGAGGCGGAGCAGAAGTCCGACCAGCTGGCCGGGCAGCTCGACCGGCGGATCAGCGAGCTCTTCTCGCTCCAGGAGCTGAGCTATGTCCTGAGCGAATCCATCCAGCTCGACCGCATCGTGGACCAGGTCGCCCGCTATGCCGGGCGCTTCCTGCAGACCGACGGCGCCATCGTCGTGCTCGCCGACAGCGAGGCCGGCAGCCCGCTGCGCGTCATCGCCGCGACCGGGACCCTCGAGCCGCTGCTCGGCCTGGTGACCGAGCCGAGCGACACCGGCCTCATCCGCTTCGCCATCAACCGCGAGCGGATCGAGGTGTCCCAGGGCGTGGCCACGCCGACCGTGGACCTCATCTCCGGCAAGACCGTGCGCTCCGCGGCCGTGGCCCCCCTCCGCAGCCAGGGCGTGACCATGGGCGCCCTGGCCGTCGCCGACCGCCAGGGCGGGCCCTTCACCACCGAGGACCTGTGGCTGCTCTCCACGGTGGCGACCAACGCCTCCGTGGTGCTGGCCAACAGCCGTCTCTACGAGATGGTGCGCCGGAGCAAGGAAGAGTGGGAGACGGCCTTCAACGCGCTCGCCGAGGGGATCGCCGTGGTCGGCCCCTCGGGGGAGGTGCTGCGGGCCAACCGGGCGCTCGCCGCGATCGCGGAGACCCCCGAGAGCGAGCTGGTGGGGCGGAACTTCCGCGACCTGCTGGTGGGGCCGTCGGACGCGGTGACGGAGCTGATCGACTCCGCGTATCGCGGAGAGCGCACCGCGCCGCTGGTGGTGCGGCCCGAGCGCACCCAGCGGGTGCTGCGTCTCGCGGCGGCGCCGCTGGAACCCGGCCGAATCGTGGTGCTGGTCGAGGACGTCACCGAGCAGCGCATGATGGAGGCGCAGCTCATCCAGAACGACAAGATGGCGTCCATCGGTCAGCTGGTGTCCGGCGTGGCCCACGAGCTCAACAATCCGCTCACCTCGATCGCCGGGCTCGCGGAGCTGCTCCTGGAGCGGGAGCAGCCCGGCGTCCCCCGGGAGCACGTCCGGGTGATCCACGACCAGGCGGAGCGCGCCGGGCGGATCGTCCGCAACCTGCTGACCTTCGCCCGCAAGGGGGTCCCGGAGCAGGCGCCGGTGGATCTCAACGACGTGGTGAGCCGCACGACGCTGCTCATCATGTACGAGCTGCAGCTCCACGGGATCGAGCTGGGCACGGATCTGAGCCCCGAGCCGGTGGTGGTGCGGGGTGACCGCTACGAGCTCCAGCAGGTGCTGCTCAACCTGGTGACCAACGCGGTGCAGGCGGTGAGCACCCTGCCCCCCGGCCGGCCCCGCGAGATTCGCCTGATCACCGAGCGGCACGACGACCAGGCCGTGCTGCGGGTGCGCGACACCGGTCCCGGGGTCCCGACCCATCTGGTGCCTCACCTCTTCACCCCGTTCTTCACCACCAAGGCGCCGGGCGAGGGCACCGGCCTCGGGCTCTCCCTCAGCTACGGGCTGGTGAAGACGCACGGGGGCGAGCTGAGCTACGAGCCTCCCGCGGAGGGCGGCGCGGAGTTTCGGGTGACCTTCGAGAGCTACACCGGCGCGCTCCCGGAGGACGAGGCGCCGCCGTCGGCCGCCGCACGGGCCGCGCAGCGGATCCTGGTGGTGGACGAGGATCCCGTGGTCCACCGGATGGTGAGCGCGCTGTTCACCTCGGAGGGGCACACGGTGGAGGCGGTGCGATCGGGGGAGCAGGCGCTGCGGATGCTGCGGGAGCGGCGGTTCGACCTGATCATCGCCGACGCGATGGCGCGCGCCGGCGCGACCGAGCTGTTCCTGCACGCGGTCGGCAGCGAGTGGCCGGACGCCTGTCGCCGCCTCATCCTGGGTCACGCGGGCCCGGGAGAGCCGCCCGACCCCGCCGCCGACAACGGCGTACGGCGACTCCGAAAGCCGTTCAATCTTCGCGATCTCCGCGCCGCGGCGGCGGAGATCCTGTCGGCTAGTAGCCCACCGCCGCCGCCGGCCGCCACGGCAGCACGCTGATCCGCCCCCGAACCCGGGCCGACGCGGCCGAGGCGTCTGCCGTGGCCCAGTAGTTCCCGCCGGCCGAGAGGTCGGGCGCGTCGATGAACCAGCCGCTCGCCCGCAGGAACACGTTGCCGGTCACCTCGGTCCCGTGGCCCACCCCGTCCACGATGAGCCCGTCGCCGACCCCGTCGAAGATGTTCCCGCGGACCCGGCTGCCGGTGGTCGCCTGGAGCACGATGCCCCGCTCGGTCCCGCCCAGCATGTTGTCGTCGACCCGGTAGCCCACGCTCCCGGCGCCCCGCGCGCGCGGCGCCCCGATCCTGATGCCCACCGGCGCGTCCACCAGCACGTTGCCCTCGATGACGTTGTCCCGCCCGTGCTCGGCCGCGACCGCGGCCTCCCTCGCCCCGATCACGACGTTGCCGCGGAGCAGGGCGCCGGTCACGTGGTCCAGCCGGATACCCTGGTGCGCGCTGTCGGCCCGGTTCTCCAGCAACGTGAGGCTCCACAGGTACGCGGCGGCGAACCCGGGCCCGGTCGCGCGGGAGGCGTCGTTGCGGTAGATCAGGTTGCCGATCGAGGCCCGGGTGATCGGCGACTGCCCCGTCACCAGCAGGCCGGTGCCCGACCAGGTGAGATCGTTCTCGGTGATGGTGTTCGAGTCGCTGCCCTCGCGGACCAGGATGGCCGCCGCGCCGCAGGCGACGTCCGGCACGCAGCGGCCGGTGTGGTCGGCGCGGTTGCGGGTCAGGACGTTGCGGGAGGAGCGCCAGAGGTGAACGCCCCAGGCCGCGTTCCCCCCTACGTCGTTGTCCGCCACGTAGCTCTCCCGGCTCTCGATCAGGCCGATGCCGGTCGCCGCCCCGCGGGCGGTCACGCCGGTAACCGACGCGCCCGTCGTGCGGAGCAGCACGAGCCCGCCGCCTTCGGCGAGGAACGCGTCCGGGCCGGTGAGCTCGATGCGGCGGGTGGTGTCGGCCGGGGACGGCGGGCGGGCCCGGTTCCCGGACAGGTCGCCGCCGGTCACCGCATGGCCACGTCCGCCTTCGAGCCGGATGCCGAAGCGATACCCCCGCACCGACCCGCCCAGGATCGCCACCCTGTCCACCCCCCGGCTCGCGATGCCCACGCCCAGGAAGCGGTCGGGCAGGGAGTCGCCGCTCTCGAGCACGACCCCGGTGAGATCGATCCGGGTTCCCGACGACGCGGCGATGATCACCCCCCGCTCGGAGGGGTCGGCGATCCGGTATCTGCCGGGGCAGATGCGCACCTCGCCCTGCACCTGGGTCCCCGCCCGGCTGGGCCGCACGCAGGGCGCGCCGCCCGGCGAGTCGGCCGGGTATGTGGAGACGAGGGCAATCGGCAGCGCGATGCCGCCGATCCAGGAGGCGAGTCTCATGGTCGAACCGGGTAGCCCCGCTCGCGGAGGTACGCCCGTGCCTCCGGCAGGCTGGAGCCCTGAAAATGGAAGATCGTGGCGGCGAGCACGCCGTGCGCCCCCGCCTCGAACGCCTCCGCCAGGTGGGCGAGATTGCCGGCCCCGCCCGAGGCGATGACCGGCAGCGAGACCGCGGCCGCGGCCGCGCGCAGCAGATCGAGGTCGTATCCGGCCCCGGTCCCGTCGCGATCCATCGAAGTGAGGAGGATCTCGCCCGCGCCGAGCGCCTCCAGCCGGCGGATCCAGTCGAGGGCCTCGAGCGGTGTCTCCTCCCGGCCCCCGTTCACCACCACGGCGAATCGGTCGCCCCGGCGCCGCACGTCCACGGCCGCGACGACGCACTGACTCCCGAAGCTCTCCGCCAGCCGGGAGACCAGCGTCGGCTCCCGCACCGCGGCGGTGTTGACCGACACCTTGTCGGCCCCGGCGCGAAGGGCCGCGCCCGCGTCCTCCACCCGGCGGATCCCGCCGCCCACGGTGAAGGGGATGAAGATCGATTCCGCGACCCGGCTCACCATCCCGAGCGTGGTGCGGCGCGCGTCCGGGCTGGCCGAGATGTCGAGGAACACGAGCTCGTCGGCGCCCTCGGCGTCGTAGCGTGCGGCCTGCTCCACCGGGTCGCCGGCGTCGCGCAGCGACTCGAAGTGCACGCCCTTCACCACCCGTCCGCCCGCCACGTCGAGACAGGGAATGATGCGCCGCGCTAACATACCCGGAGCACGTCCTCCACCGCACCCGCGTCGCCTCCGCCCAGCAGCGCCACCGCGTCCTCCAGCGCCCGTCCCTCCCGCGGCCAGGCGAACCGCCGGCGTGCTTCGGCGACCGGGAGCCACTCGAAGCGGTCGTGCTCGGGCCCGAGGCGGATCCGCGTGCCCGGGTCCACGAAGGCGGCGAACACCGGAATGAGCGCCACCTCGTCCCGGGCGTGCTGGTAGAACGCCTCCACTCGGCTCAGGTTGTAGAGCCGCACCGGGGCGGCGCCGGTTTCTTCGGCCAGCTCGCGGATGGCGGCGGCCGCAGGGGTCTCGCCCGCTTCGATGTGACCGTGCACCGTTTCCCAGGAGCCGGGGCAGCGGCCGCCGGCGCCGCGCCGGAGCACCAGGCTCTCCAGGGTGGCACCGGCGCCGCGGAGGACATAGAGGTCCACGAGGGAGACGCCGATGGTCGTCACGGCCGCCACCGCGCAAACCGGTCCAGCAGCTCGATCCCGGCGCGCTGCGATTTCTCCGGATGGAACTGGGCCCCCACGATCGCGTCCCGGCCCACGAGGGTGGGGAACGTCTCCCCGTACTCGCCGGTGCCCAGCACCGCGTCCCGCGGCACGTCGGCCGGGTGATAGCTGTGGACGTGGTAGAAGAACTGCGGGCCCTCCGGGAACGCCGCGCCCAGCAGGGAGTGCCGCCGGCCGGCCTCGGTCAGGTCCACCCGGGCCCACCCCACGTGGGGGACGTGCAACGTGGTGACGAACCGGCGCACCGTGCCCTCGAGCAGGCCGAGTCCCCGGGCCTCGGGCGCCTCCTCGCTGGTCTCGAAGAAGAGCTGGAGCCCGAGGCAGATGCCCATCACCGGGCGTCCCGACCCCGCCACCTCGCGCACGGCGGCGCCCAGCCCGGTGCACTCCAGGTTCCGCGAGGCCTGGCCGAAGTTGCCGACGCCCGGCACCAGCACCCGGTCGGCGCGGCGCACCTCGTCCGGGTCGGTGGTGAGCCTCGCCTGGTGGCCCCCCGCGGCCAGCGCGCGCACCACGCTCTTGAGGTTGTTGACGCCGTAGTCCACGACCGCGATCACAGGGCGCCCTTGGTGCTGGGCACCCCCACGACCCGCGGATCGATCGACGTCGCCGCGTCGAGCGCCCGGGCGAAGGCCTTGAAGGTCGCCTCGACGATGTGGTGGGGATTGTCTCCCCGGAGAAGGTCGACGTGGGCGGTGAGGCCCGCGTTCAGGACCAGTGCCCGGAAGAATTCGGGGGTGAGGAACACGTCGTAGTCACCCAGCATCTGCCACTTGGGGATGTCTACGTCGTAGTGCAGGTAGGGACGGCCCGAGACGTCCACCACCGCACGCACCAGCGCGTCGTCCAGCGGCACCAGGGCGTCGCCGTAACGCCGGATGCCGGCCCGGTCGCCCAGCGCCCGGTCCAGCGCCATCCCGAGCGCGATCCCGGTGTCCTCCACCGTGTGGTGCCCGTCCACGTGCAGGTCCCCCCGGCCCTCTACCGTGAGATCGAGCAGTCCGTGGCGGGCCAGGGCGTCGAGCATGTGGTCGAAGAACCCCAGCCCGGTCTTCACCATGGCCTCCCCACGCCCGTCGAGATCCACCCGGACGTAGAGCTCGGTCTCCTTGGTGGTGCGGCGGATCTCGGCCACGCGTGTCATGAGAGGACCTCCCGCAGCGCCGCGAGCACGGCGGCCATGTCGTCCTCCGTCCCCACCGAGATCCGGAGACACTCCGCCAGCTCCCCGGCGTTGGAGACGTCGCGCACCAGGATGCCGTGCTCGTCGTAGAGCCGGCGGAAGACCTCCCGGGCCGGCGCCGCGTGGCAGCGGATCAGCACGAAGTTGGCCGCGGTGGGGTACACGGTGATCCCGGGCAGCTCGGCGAGCGCCGGCAGGAACCGGTCGCGGGTGGCGACGATCTCGCGCACGCGCGCGGCGAAGAGCGGCGCCTCCTGCAGGGCGGCGGCCGCCGCCGCCAGGGTCACCAGGTTCACGTTGTAGGGGAGCTTGCCCTTGGCCAGCTCCGCGGCCACGTCGGGATGGGCGAGCGCCACTCCGAAGCGGAGGCCGGCCATCCCCATGGCCTTGGAGAAGGTCCGCAGCACCACCAGGCGCGAGCTGCGGCGGAGCAGCGGGATCGCACTGGGTCCCCCGAACTCCTGGTAGGCCTCGTCGCAGACGATCAGGGCCTCGGTCTCGCGCAGCAGGCGCTCGACGGCGCCCTCGGGCAACGGCGACCCGGTCGGGTTGTTGGGCGAGTTGAGCACCACCACCCGCGCCTGCTCCCGCACGGCCGCGCCGACGAGCCGGTCCACGTCGTACGCGAAGGCGGGCCCCAGCGGCACCGGGCAGTAGCGGCCCCCGAGGACGCCGGTGAGCAGACGGTAGAGCGAGAAGGTGGGAGACGGCGCCACCACCGCGTCGCCCGGCCCGAGCACGACCGACAGGGTGGCCTGGATGAGCTCGTTGGAGCCGTTGCCGGCCAGGATCCCCTCGGCCTCCCAGCCGTAGTGCTCCGCCAGGCGCACCAGCAGCGCCGAGGGGACGAACTCGGGATAGCGCTGCCAGGGAGCCGCCTCCGCCGCGTCGAGGATCGCCCGCTTGAGCGAAGGGGGAACGTCGAACGGACTCTCGTTCTGGTTGAGCTTCCGCCGCGCGAGCGGGGCGCGGAGCGTGTACCCCGCCTGCGCCCGGACGCCGGGCTTCACCAGCGCCAGTCCGGCCGCGGCGTCCGGCAGTGCGCCCGCCGGGCCGGTGTCGTGTTCTCGGTGCGGACGGGCGGGAGCGGGAGGGGTCGGAGGGAGGCTGGACCGGGTCAAGCGCGGTGGCGGCCGAGCACGGCCTCGAGCCGCGCGGAGAGCGCGCGGGCCCGGAACGGCTTGGTGATGAAGTCGTCGGCGCCCAGCTCGAAGACCCGCACCTCGTTGTCTTCGTCGCCCTTGGCCGTGAGCACCATGACCGGAATGTCGCGGGTGGCCGGCCGCGAGCGGAGTTGGGTGAGGACGCCGTACCCGTCGAGTCCCGGCAGGTTGAGGTCCAGGATGATGACGTCGGGGGCGAACCGGTCCACCTGGTCGAGCGCCTGCACTCCGTCGCGCGCCTCCGCGACGATGTACCCCTCGCGCTCCAGCAGGTCCTTCATCACCCGGCGGAGCTGATCCTCGTCCTCCACCAGCAGCACGCAGCTGCCGCGTCCGCGGCCCTCGAGCGACGTCCCGTCGCCCGCCAGCTCGTCCACCAGCTCGAGATGCATCAGGTCGAGCGGCGACGGCGGTGCGGCCGGCGGCGCGGACACCGCCGGCGGCGGCGGCGCCTGGACCGGGGCGGCACGGCTGGTCCGGGTCGGCCGAGCCGGGCGGGCCCGGTTGTCCTCCTGGGGCACGTCGGTCACCCGGAGGAGCTCGTCGAGGGAGGTCTCGCCCGCGGTCACGTGGCGCAGCCCGCTCTCGAACAGGGAGCGCATGCCGTTGTCCCGCGCCGCGTCGGCGATCTGGTCTGCCGTGGCGCCCTGGCCGATGCGGTGCTCCAGCTCGGAGTTCATGGCCAGCACCTCGACGATGCTGAACCGGCCCCGATAGCCGGTCTGCGCGCACTCGGCGCACCCGACCGCCTTGTAGAGCGTGGGCGTGCCCTGCAGAAAGCGCCCGATGCTCTCGGGGACCGGCTCGGTGGCCACCACCCGGCAGTTGAGGCACAGTCGGCGCATGAGCCGCTGGGCCACGACGCCGCGCAGCGCCGAGGCGATCTTGTACGGCTCCATGCCCATGTCCACCAGACGGGTGACCGCGTTGGGCGCGTCGTTGGTGTGCAGGGTGGACAGCACCAGGTGGCCGGTGAGCGAAGCCTGGAGCGCGATCTGCGCCGTCTCCTGGTCGCGGATCTCGCCGATCAGCACCACGTCGGGGTCCTGGCGCAGGATCGAGCGCAGCGCCGAGGCGAAGGTGAGCCCCGCCTTGTCGTGCACCTGGACCTGCACGATGTTCGCCCCCAGGCGGTACTCGACCGGATCCTCCACCGTGACGATGTTGACGCCTTCGTTCTGGATCATCCGGATGGCGGAGTAGAGCGTGGTGGTCTTGCCCGAGCCGGTCGGCCCGGTGACCAGCAGGATCCCCTCCTTGTGGCTCAGCAGGGCCGCGACCGCGCGCTGTTCGTCCTCGTGCATCCCCAGGGCGTCGAGGCTCAGGGCGGTGGCGCGCTGGCTCAGGATCCGGATCACCACTTTCTCGCCCAGCGACGCGGGCAGGGTGGAGATCCGGAGGTCCACCGGCTCGCCGTTGACCGAGACACGGGCCCGGCCGTCCTGCGGCCGGAGCCGGTCCGCGATGTCGAGCCCCGACATGATCTTGACCCGGGAGATGAGGGGCAGGCCGGCGTTCCGCGGGATCTTCATCACCTGGCGCAGGACGCCGTCGATGCGGTAGCGCACCACCACGCCGCCCTCGATCGGCTCCACGTGGATGTCGCTGGCCCGGCTGCTCACCCCGTCGGCCAGCATCATGTCCACCAGCCGGATGATGGGCCGCTGGCTCGCCTCCTCGGCGCTGATCGCGGCGTCGTCGTCCTCGGTGGCGAGCTCCTTCACCTCGTGGTCGCTGTTGATCCCCTCCAGCAGGCGCGAGACCACCTCGTCGCTGCCGCGGTAGAACTCGTCCACCTTGGCCCGGATGCGGGCGGGCGAGGCGAGCAGCATCCGCACCTCGCGGCCGGTGGCGAAGGCGAGGACCTTTTCCGCGTCGATGTCGAACGGATTGGCGGTCGCGATCTCCAGGTAGGAGTCGGTCTGCCCCACCGGCACCACGTTGAACCGCCGGGCGAGCTGCTCCGGCACCGCCTGGGCCACGCCCGGGTCCACCCGCGACATGTCCGCCACCGGAAAGCGGAACCGCGTGGCGATGGCGGCCAGGATCTGCTCGTCACCCGTCATGCGCCGCTGCACCACCGTCTCCCACAGCGAGACGGGAGCGGGAGCCTGCTCCTGCCGCAGCGCCGCGATCGTCTGATCGGGCAGCAACGGCTCGATGGTGGGCACCAGCCATTCGTCGGTGAACTGCATGCGGGCTCGGCAGTGATGGAAGTGGGGGACTCGAGGCAATCTAGCTTCACCGCTGTCCTCACAGTATCCCCCACCAGTCCCGGCTGACGTCCACCGTGAGGCCGACCCGGCCGGTCCGAAGGCCGACGCCAAGCTCCACCCGGACCAGCCGCATGAACCACTCCAGTGCCAGGCCGGCCACGGGCCGGATCCCGTCGCTGCCGCGGCCCGGCAGCCCGCCCACCGGGCGCTCGGTGTAGCCCGCCGCGAGGAAGGGGGCCAGCGTCATCGTGCGTCCGGTCGTCGCAAACGAGCCCAGCCGGATGGCCGGCGCGGGCAGGTCTACCCTCCACTCGACGTGGGCCAGCGCCGCGGTCCGTCCGCCGAAGGCCCGGAAGCGCTCGCCCACGAGGGTCCCCCGCCCGCCGATCGCGAAGCCCCGGTGGGGCGGGAGGCCGTCGGTACCGGCGCCCAGATAGATCCGGCTGAGCAGGGCCCCCCGCCCCAGCCCGGCGAGCCACCGTCCTTCCACCGTGGCCCGCAGGTACTCGGTGGGCCCCTCACCCGCCTCGAGCGCGACCCTGCCCTGCAGGTCCCGGCGCACCGCGATCCCGCCGCTCGCGCGCTCGAGGGCGAGCCGACCCACCCGGTAGGTGCCCGAGCCGAGCGGCGGGTTGGGGCGGTAGCTCCCTCTCGCCGGTGTCGCCGCCACACCCACCGAGCGGCTCTCCTCCACCTCCACGTCCATCGTGAGCGATGTCCGCCCGCTCATCCGATGGCGCACCCCGATGCCCGCGACGTGGAGGAGGACGTAGTCGCCGTAGTCCCGCCCGCCCTCCTGCGCGAGCAGCGAATTGAGCACGGGCGCGGTGACCGGCAGGTCGCTGAAGTCGCGGATCCGACGTGACGCGCCGAGCGTGACCCGGGTGCCCCCGCTCGCGACGCCCGCGCTGATCGCGCCGGTGACCCGGTCGTCCGCGGTACCGTACGCCAGGTAGGGGCGCACCTCCACCCTCTGGCGGCCCAGCCCGACCACGGCGCCGGCGCCGAGCGTGAGCCCCTGCACCCGGTTCACCCGCGCCAGGTCGCTCAGCGATCCGGTGGCCAGCCGGCGCGCCGGGAGGCCGCCCAGGGCGCGGGCGCCCGCGATCCGCTCGACCTCCACCCGGAGGGCGTCCATGTCCTGGCGGTTGAGCGGCGCCGCCACGTCGGCGATCGCGTCCGAGAGCGGGCCGGTCCACGCCGAGTCGACGCCCGGCCCCGGCGCGCGGAGGCCGCCGATCGGCGCCCCCTCCAGCGTCGCGTCCGGGATCGCGACATCGAGATCGTAGCCGTCGATCTCCCAGCGGCCGCGGATGATGCCGCGGGCCGGAAACTCGAGCCAGGTCGTGCGGCGCCGGAGCTCCACCTCCTGGCGGTACGGCAGCCAGTACCGGCCCTCGAAGAGGCCGTTCTCCAGGACGATGCTGATGTCCTCGAGCTGGCGGTCGAGGTAGGCCGAGGGAGTGAAGCTGAACCGGAAGCGCACCAGCGCGGCCGAGGCGGCATCGAGGTACATCGTGCCGACCACCCGCGGCTGATCGAACGAGCGCGGCCGGACCTGCACCTCACGCACCACCACCTCGCCGGCGGCCGTGCGGATCGCGAGGGAGTCGCCCGAGGCGTACCGGTACGCCTCGGGCCCCGAGGGAGCGAGCGGATGGACCACGTCCCTCACTTCGTCTCCCTCGCCGATCCGGATCATGTCCCCGAAGTCGTTGGTGACGATGCCGAGATGGTCGCGGTGGTATTCGATGTCGGTGGGAAGGAAGGTGCCGTCGCGCCACCCGAGGATGACCTGCTTGCTCCGGTCGGGTGCCCGCCAATACACTTCCACGGCCAGCTCGTCGGCCTTGATCAGGCGCGGCGGTCCGCTCAGGCCCGCACCGATCTGCGCGAGGAAGAAAACGAACCCGTGCGCCCGGGCGCGATAGCTCTCGAGCGGCGCCTCGGTCTGCGCCGCCGCCCGGCGGTCTACCGCCCGCCGGACGAGGGTGAGGGTCTCGGGGGCATCCCAGGCCTGCGCGGCGAGCGGCGCGCGGCCGGCGGCGAGGAGCATCGCGGCCGCGAGACCGGCTACCGGGCCGGCCCTCCCTCGCCTCCGCTCGGCACCGCTCACCACTCACCTCTCACATGCTGGGAGTCGATGACGGGAATATCCCGGGGCCCGTGGAGCCGGGCAAGCTGGCTCTGGCTGGCCGTGGTGGCATGCGGCGGCCGCACGCCGCCGGCGCCCACCTCCCCGGATGCACCGACACCGGCGCGGATCATCCCCTTGGGTGAGGCCATCGTGCTGGAGTCCGTCGGCCCCCCGGCCGCGGACACCTCCGTGACGTTCGTGGCCGGCGAGCGCCGGGCCATCGTTCTGCGCCACGGCCCGCCGGAGAACATCGTGTTCGCCGAGCTCTGGTTCCTGCCCGAGAGCTTCGGGCCGGACAGCGGCCGGCCGGTGCGGGTGGACGTCCGTCCCCGGCCCGGGGTGTACGGCGTGGACGTGGCGAGCTCCCTGCCCATCCGATCGGGGGCGTACCTGGTGTTCAAGTACGCCCGCTTCTTCTCGGCGCCCGCCCGGGCCCGCACGGTGTACGGGAACGACGTGATCTACGAGCGGGCCCTGGCCATCGGACGGCTCCGTCCCGACAGCCTGCTCGCCCTCCTGCCGTCGGTGCGGCCGGCCTCCGACATGCTCCGCGCCCCGCTACCCGCCTCCGGGAGCTACATCGTGGCGGCACCCCAGTGAGCAACTTCGCCGCCTTTGCGACGCAGGCGCGGCAGGGCGGGATGGTGCCGGTCACCCGGCAGGTGGTGCTGGACGGCGACACCCCGGTGACGGCGTTCGCCAAGCTGCATCGCGGGCCGTACGGCTTCCTGCTCGAGTCGCTGGAGGGAGGCGAGCGCTGGGCCCGCTATACCTTTCTGGCCACCGAGCCGCGCGAGGTGTTCCGCTACACCGGCCGGAGCTGCGAGCGCTGGACGCCCGCGGAGGGATGGACGGTGGTCGAGACCGACCTGGCCCCGCTCGACCACCTGGCCGCCGTGATGCGCCGGACCCCGCCCGTGTCGGTGCCGGGTCTCCCGCGCTTCACCGGCGGCGCGGTGGGCTATCTGGGCTACGACGTGGTGCGCACCATCGAAGCGCTGCCCGACGCCCCGCCCGACGATCGCGGGCTGCCCGACGCCGTCGTGATGGTGACCGACACGCTGCTCGTGCTCGACAACCTCTACAACCGCGCGACCGTGATCGCGAGCGTCGAGGTCTTCCCGGCCGCCGACGAGGATCTGCTCCGCGCGCGGTACGAGGAGGCGGAGATCCGCATCGAGCGCTGGCTGGCACGGCTGCGGGCGCCCACCGATGCCCGTCCGCTGCGGATCGACCCGGTGCCGCCGCTGCCCGAGGTTCGCTCGCCCTATCCCGACGCGCAGTTCAAGGCGGACGTCCTCCGGATCAAGGAGTACATCGCGGCGGGCGACACCTTCCAGACGGTGCTGAGCCGCCGGATCGATCTGGCGGCGCCCGAGCCGTTCCTCGCCTATCGCTACCTGCGCGCGCTCAACCCGGCACCGTACCTCTACTTCCTTCACTGCGACGATGTCCACGTCATCGGCAGCTCGCCGGAGATCCTGGTCCGGGTGGAGGACGGGGAGGTCACCCTGCGTCCCATCGCGGGGACGCGGCCGCGAGGGGCCACCCCGGAGCAGGACGCCGCGCTCGCCGAGGAGCTCGCCGCCGACCCCAAGGAGCGCGCCGAGCACCTGATGCTGGTGGATCTGGGGCGCAACGACGTCGGGAGAGTGGCGGAGTTCGGCACCGTGCGGCTCACGGCCTTCATGGCGATCGAGCGCTACAGCCACGTGATGCACCTCGTGAGCGAGGTCCGCGGGCGGTTGCGCGAGGGGCTGGACGCGCTGGCCGCGCTCGCCGCCTCGTTTCCCGCCGGCACGGTGAGCGGCGCCCCGAAGGTGCGCGCGATGGAGATCATCGACGAGCTGGAGCCGCTCCGGCGTGGCCCCTACGCCGGAGCGGTCGGCTATGTCGGCTGGGGCGCGCGCACGCTCGATACCGCGATCGCCATCCGCACCTGCGTCATCCGCGGCGGCCGCGCCTGGGTGCAGGCCGGCGCGGGCGTGGTGGCCGACTCGGACCCCGAGGCGGAGTGGCGGGAGACGGAGGCGAAGGCGCGAGCGGTGCTGCTGGCGCTCGCGTTCGCGAGCGCCGGGGGACGGTAGGCCAACCGCCGACCGTCTGCCCGTCTGCCCGGCCTTCGGCCGCCCATCTATGTTCCGGTATGCCCGGATACCGGCTCGTCAGCGCCAGCGGCGACCAGAGCTTCGAGATCCCGCCGGGTCGCAGCCTGCTCGTGGGGCGCGGCGTGGCGAGCGATATCGCGATCTACGACCCGACGATCTCCCGCCGGCACGCCGAGCTGGTGGCCGGCCCCGATGGGGTCGAGGTGAAGGACCTGGGGAGCTCCAACGGTACCTGCATCAACGGCAGCCGGGTGAGCGCCGGCCGGCTCCACCCCGACGACTCCGTCACCTTCGGCAAGGTCCTCTTCCGGCTGCGGAGCACGTCGCTCTCGGCGGCGCACCCCATCGCACCGCCGTTCGAGCAGCCCCCGCTGGGCGGGGAGATCGTGCGCCAGCTCGAGGTGGCCGGCGGGTTTCCCGCCGGCATCACCAGCCGGGATGGGCCCGCCAGCCGGGGCCAGCTGCGGGTTGCCGCCGAGTCCGCGGGTGAGCGCCAGGCGAAGAAGCTGTCCCTGCTCCTCGCGGCCGCCCAGAAGCTCTCGGCGGAGCTCGATCTCGACCGCCTGCTCCGGGCCATCGTGGACACCACGTTCGAGGTCATGAACGTGGACCGGGTCTCGATTCTCCTGCGCGACCGGACCACCGGCGAGCTCGTCCCCACCATCGCCCGGAGCCGGCTGGGCGACACCCAGCTCCAGCAGGTCCCCCGCTCGATCGTGGACAAGGTGGTGCAGGAGCGGGTGGCCGTGGTGTCCCACAACGCCCCGGCCGACGCCCGGTTCAAGGGCCGCTCGATCGTGATGCAGAGCGTCCGCAGCGCCATGTGTTCCCCGCTCATGGCCTCGAGCGACGAGGTCCTCGGCCTGCTCTACGTGGATAACCTGACCGCGGCCAACACGTTCACCGACGAGGACCTGCAGTTCCTGGTCGCCTTCAGCGGCCTCGCCGCCATCGGCATCAAGAACAGCCATTTCGCCGACCAGCTGCGGCGCGAGGCGACGGTCCGCTCCAACTTCGAGCGCTACTTCGCACCCAATGTCGCGGCCGAGATCGCGCAGCAGCAGGGGGCCATCCGTCTGGGCGGCGAGCGCCGGCCCATCACGGTGCTCTTCAGCGACATCCGCGGCTTCACCACGATGGCCGAGTCGATGGGGCCCGACGCCATCGCGCGGCTGCTCAGCGAGTACTTCACCGAGATGGTAGAGGTGATCTTCGAGCACGGCGGGACGCTCGACAAGTTCATCGGCGACGCCATCATGGCGCTGTGGGGCGCGCCGATCTCCCACGAGGACGATGCCGACCGCGCGCTCCAGGCCGCGATCGCCATGCAGCGCTCCATCGAGGAGCTCAACCGGGGCTGGGCCGCCGCCGGACGCCCGGAGATCGGCGTCGGCATCGGGATCAGCCACGGCGACGTGTTCGCCGGCAACATCGGGAGCCACCGGCGGCTGGAGTACACCGTAATCGGCGACGCGGTGAACGTGGCCTCGCGCCTCTGCGCGGAGGCGGGGCCGGGCGAGATCCTGGTGACCGAGCCGTTGCTCAACGTGGTGCGCGGGCACGTGGAGAGCGAGTTCCTCCCCGAGCTGGCGCTCAAGGGGAAGTCGCAGATCGTGCAGGTGTACCGGGTACGGTGGGACGGACAGGGGGGCGGGCCGGCCGGCGCTCGGTAGCGCTCTGCCGGGGCTCAGCTCACGCCGCTGATCTCCGCGGGATCCACCCGTCCCGCCGTCCCGCCGCCGGTCCGGCCGTCGAACCGGTACGGCTCCCCCGCTTCCTCCAGCAGCCTCAGCACCAGCCGCAGTGGCAGACCCATCACGCTGAAGAAGTCGCCCTCGATCCGCTCGACCAGCGCGGCCCCGTACCCCTGGATGCCGTAGGCCCCGGCCTTGTCCATCGGCTCGCCGGTGGCGACGTACGCCTCGAGAAAGGGGTCGGGCATGCGCCGGAAGATCACATTGGTGACATCCGTGGCCTGGTGGAGCCGCTCGCCCTTCACCAGCGCCACCGAGGTCACCACCTGGTGGGTGCGGCCCTGGAGCTTCCGCAGCATGCGCAGCGCGTCCGCCGCGTCCACCGGCTTCTCCAGGACCTCGTCCCGGACCACCACGGTGGTATCGGCGCCGAGGACGAGTCGCCCCCGCACGCTCAGCGCCTTTTCCCGCGCCAGCCGCTCGACGTAGTCCACCGGCGTCTCCAGCGCGCGGCGCACCTCGGGAAGGTTCGAGGGCACCACCCGCACCGGCAGCCCCAGCATCTCGAGGAGCTGTCGGCGGCGGGGGGAGGCGGAGGCGAGGGTGAGCGGCTCACGACTCATGGTGCGCGATCCAGGATCAGGGTCACGGGTCCGTCGTTGTGAATGGCGACCTGCATGTCGGCGCCGAATTCCCCGGTGGCGACCTCGAGGCCCCGGGCGCGGAGCGCGGCCACGAAGCTCTCGTAGAGCGGCACGGCGAGTTCCGGGCGCGCGGCATCGATGAAGGAGGGCCGCCGGCCCTTGCTCGGGTCGCCGTAGAGGGTGAACTGGGAGACCACCAGCACCGCACCGCCGACCTCCGCCAGCCCGAGGTTCATCTTGCCCTCGGCGTCCGGGAAGAGCCGGAGCCCCGAGATCTTGTCGGCCATCCAATCTACCTGCGCGGGGCCATCGCCGTGAGTGAACCCGACGAGCAGGCAGAACCCGCGACCGATGACGCCGGCAACCCGCCCCTCGATGGCGACCGACGCGTCCGACACCCGCTGGAGCACCACTCGCATCCCGCCCCCGTGAATAGATTTCGAGGCCAAAGATACCCTTGGAGCGGGAAGCGATGTCGAGGAAAGTGGTGCGGGACCGCCTGACGTTCGTCCGCCGCTACGCGCGAGCCGCCCTCCGCGAGCGGGCGCGCGCGCGCGAGGTGATCGCGCCCGCGCCGCACCGGCCCGATCCCGCGGGGTGGCCGGCGCACCGGCTGAGCGCCGCCTGGCTCGGCCATGCCTCCGTGCTGCTCGACCTCTGGGGGACCCGGGTGCTGACCGATCCCGCGCTCGAGCGGCGGATCGGCATCGGCCGCGGCTTCGCCAAGTTCGGGCCGCGCCGGCTGATCGAGCCCGCCCTCCGGCCCCGGGAGCTCGGTCGGCTCGACCTGGTCCTGCTCTCCCACGCGCACATGGACCACACCGACCTGGGCACCCTCGGCGCCCTGCCCCGCGACGTGCCGGTCGTCGTCCAGCGCGGCAACCGGGACCTGGTGCGGAGGTTCCGCCGGGTCTACGAGGTGGACTGGGGCGAGTCGGTCGCGATCGACGGGCTCGAGGTGGAGGCGGTCGAGGTCCGCCACTGGGGAGCGCGGCTGGTGACCGACCGGCACAGGGGGTACGGCGGCTACCTGTTGCGGAAGGCGGGGCGCGCGGTCGTCTTCGCCGGAGACACCGCCTACACCGACGCGCTGGGTCGGCTCGCCGGCCGTGGCCCCATCGACCTCGCGGTCCTGCCGATCGGCGCCTACGACCCGTGGATCGCCAACCACGCCACGCCGGAGCAGGCGTGGCGCATGTTCCGGGAGCTCGGCGCCACGTACCTGCTGCCGATCCACCACTCTACGTTCCGGCTCAGCCGCGAGCCGGCGGACGAGCCGGTGCGGCGTCTCCTCGGCGCGGCCTCCGACGACCGCTGGCGGGTGGTGCTGACGGAAGTCGGAGCGAGCTGGTCCTACGAGGCGCCCACCACCCCGCACGCGACGCGATCGCCGGCGTTGCCCGAGGGCTGACTCCGATAGTCGTCCGGCTTGGCGTGCACCACGACCGCGGCCCCGTCCGCGTCGAGCAACGCGTTCTCGCCCCGCAGCGTGCCTCCCGGCGTCGTGGCCTGCACCATCACCGCGCCATCCTCCGCTACCGAGATGTTGGGAAGATCGCCCAGATGCGGTCCCTGGGGACTCTCGCTGCCGTGCTGCCGGTCGGTGGGGTTCCAGTGGCCCCCGGCCGACTCGAAGGTCGGAGGCTCGCACTGCCCGGCGGTATGCAGGTGAATCGCGTGCTCGCCCGGCGGCAGGCCGCTGAGCCGGCCGCTGAGCGTGATTCCCCCGGCGCCCTCGGTGAGGGTAAGACTGCCGAGATCCTTTCCGGCCGTGTCGCGCATGGCGGCGGTGGCGGACCCCGCCGCGGCTGGCGCGGGGGCGGTATCCTGGCCTGCGGTGACGCCCGTATCCCGGACGACCCCGCCGTCGCCGGCGCCGCCGCCGCACGCAGTCAGGGTGGAAGAGCAGACGAACAGGGCAACGACGGTGAGCTTGGTCATCGAGCCTCCGGGTATGGAGCAAGGATGGCGAACCCCGGCAGCCTCGGGTGTGAGCGCAATCACACCTCGGTGCGGGCCCGCCGCCTAGGCTTTCGCCATGGAATCCCTGGAGCGCGAAGTTAGTCTCCCGCTCGGCGAAGTCACGCTCGCGGGCACCCTCGGGCTGCCGGGGGACGCCGGCGGGGTCGTGCTGTTCGCCCACGGCAGTGGAAGCAGCCGGTTCAGCACCCGGAACCGCTACGTCGCCGGCGTGCTCCGGGAGGCGGGGCTCGCCACGCTGTTGATCGATCTGCTGTCGGCGGCGGAGGAGCGGGAGGACGCGGACACCGGGCACCTGCGCTTCGACATCGGGCTGCTGGCTGATCGCCTGGTGCACGCGATCGACTGGCTCGCGGCGGAGCGCTCCACGGCGACGCTCGGGGTGGGTCTTTTCGGGGCGAGCACCGGCGGCGGGGCGGCGCTCGTGGCCGCGGGGGAGCGGCCGGCACGGGTGCAGGCGGTGGTGTCGCGCGGGGGCCGGCCGGACCTGGCCGGCGCCGCCCTGCCCCGGGTACGCGCCCCGACCCTGCTCATCGTGGGCGGCCGCGACGAGCCCGTGCTCGCGCTCAACCGGCGGGCGATGGCCGCCATGCGGGCGGAGGTACGGCTGGAGGTGGTCCCGGGGGCGACCCACCTGTTCGAGGAGCCCGGCACGCTGGAGCAGGTGGCCGCCCTGGCCCGGGACTGGTTCAGGCACCACCTCGCACCGTCCGCCGGGTAGGGCGGCCCCGCCGGGCGACGAGCGCTGGGGCGCCCGGACGGACGAAGGGCCGGGACCGACCCCGCGCGCGGCGTTATCATGTCGCCGGCACCGCGGTGATCGTGCCCGGCCCTCCGAGCGAGGGGGCGCCGGCGGTTACTCCACCGTCACCGACTTGGCCAGGTTCCGCGGCTGGTCCACATTGCAGCCGCGCGCGACCGCCACGTAGTAGGACAGCAGCTGCAGCGGGATGCTGGTGAGGATCGGCGTCAGCAGATCCAGCGTCTCGGGAATCGTGAACGTGGCATCCGCCAGCCGCTCGATCTCGGCATCGCCCGCCGTCGTCAGGGCGATCACCTTCCCACCCCGCGCCTTCACCTCTTCGATGTTGGACACGATCTTGGAGTGCACCGCGTCGCGGGGCGCGATGAAGACCACCGGCATGTTCTCGTCGATCAGGGCGATCGGCCCGTGTTTCATCTCCGCCGCGGGGTAACCCTCGGCGTGGATGTAGGAGATCTCCTTCAGCTTGAGCGCGCCCTCGAGCGCCACCGGGAAGTTCACCCCGCGCCCGAGGTAGAGCGCGTTGGTGGCGGTCCGGAGGAACCGGTCGGCCAGCTGCTCCACCTCGCCCGACCGCTCCAGGATCTCCGCAATCTGGTGCGGCAGCATCCGGAGCGCCTGGATGAACTGCCGGCCCTGGAGGATGCTGAGGTTCCTGAGCCGGGCCACCCGCAGGGTGACCAGCGCGAGCGCCGCGACCTGACTGGTGAACGCCTTGGTGCTCGCCACCCCGACCTCGGGCCCGGCGTGGAGATAGATCCCGCCGTCCACCTCGCGCGCGATGCTGGAGCCCACCACGTTGACCAGCCCGATGGTGCGCGCGCCGCGGCGCTTGGCCTCGCGGATGGCCGCGAGCGTGTCCGCCGTCTCGCCCGACTGCGAGATGCCGATCACCAGGGTGCGCTGATCCACCACCGGATTGCGGTAGCGGAACTCCGAGGCGTACTCCACCTCCACCGGGATCCGCGCCATCTCCTCGAGCATGTACTCGCCGATGAGCGCCGAGTGCCAGGAGGTGCCGCAGGCGGTGATGATGATCCGCTCGACCTGCTTGAGCTCGTCGTCGCTGAGGTTCAGACCGGTGACGCGGGCGGTGCCTTCCTCCTCCAGCAGGTGCCCGCGGAGGGTGTTGCAGAGGCTCTCCGGCTGCTCGCAGATCTCCTTCAGCATGAAGTGGGGGTAGCCGTTCCGCTCCACCTGCGCGAGGTCCCATTCGATCTGGTTCACCGGCTTGCTGATCCGGGTGGTCTCGAGGTTGCGCACCCGGTATCCCTCGCGGGTGAGCACCACCATCTCCCCGTCGTCGAGGTACACGACCGACCGGGTATGCTGGAGCAGCGGCGAGGCGTCCGAGGCGACGAACCACTCGTTCTCGCCCACACCCACCAGCAGGGGTGAGCCCTTGCGGGCGGCCACCAGCACGCCCGGCTCGTCGGCGGAGATGATCGCGAGCCCGTAGGCCCCGTCCACCTCCCGCAGCGCGGCGGCCACCGCGTCCTCCAGGTTCCCCTCGTAGAACTCGCCGATGAGATGCGCCAGGACCTCGGTATCGGTCTCCGACTTGAACCCGTGCCCGCGCTGCTCCAGCGCCTTCCGGATGGCGGCGGAGTTCTCGATGATCCCGTTATGGATGACCGCGATGCGCCCCGACTGGTCGGTATGCGGATGGGCGTTCGGCGTGGTCGGCGCCCCGTGCGTGGCCCAGCGGGTGTGCCCGATCCCGAGGGTGCCGGTCGGCGCTCCCTGCTCCAGCTCCTGCTCCAGCACGGAGAGCTTGCCGGCGGCCTTCATGACCCTGAGGCCGTTCCCGTTGACGACGGCGATCCCGGAGGAGTCGTAGCCCCGGTACTCGAGGCGCCGCAGTCCCTCGATCAGCAGCCCGGCCGCCTGCCGGGGTCCGATATAGCCAACGATGCCACACATCGCGGGGGTGCCTCAGTGCAAGAGTTCTCGGGCCGCCGCCACCAGCGAATCGGCCTCGTCGGAAGACGGGGCCTCGGCGATCAGGCGAACGATGGGCTCGGTGCCCGACGGACGAACATGCAGCCATCGGCCCGGCCAGGAGAGGCGGAGACCATCGCGCTCGTCCGCCGTGGCCTCCGCGAACCGCCGCCGGAGCCGGTCGTACAGCGGGCGCAGCTCCGACCCGCGGGGTCCCTTGGCCTTCACGATGGTGTAGCGGGGTGCGGCCGCGACCAGCTCGGACACCTTTACTCCATTCACGGCAAGGAGATGCAAGATCAAGGCCACCGCCAGAGGTGCGTCCCTGCCGATGTGCAGCGCCGGCAGCATGACGCCGCCGTTGCCCTCGCCCCCGATGACGGCGCCTTCGTCCCGTATGGCCCGGGCCACGTTGGCTTCTCCGACCGGCGCCCGGACCACCCGGGCCCCTGCCGCCTGCGCGGCGTCTTCCACCACCAGGCTGGTGGACAGATTGATCACGACAGTGGGGACATTTGCCGCAGTGCTGCGTCCGTCCAACACTGCCTTGACCGCGAACGCCAGGGTGTAGTCCTCGCCGATCGCGGCGCCGGTCTCGTCCACCAGCGCGAGGCGATCCACGTCGGGATCCACCGCGAGCCCGATGTCGGCACCCGAGCGGCGCACCAGCTCTCCCAGCTCGCCCAGATTTTCCGGCACCGGCTCGGGCGGCCGGGGAAAGCGTCCGTCGGCCTCGAGATTGATGCCGGACACCCGGCAACCGAGCCGCTCCAGGAGCGGCGGGATGGCCGTGGCGCCGGCACCCCGGACGCAGTCCAACGCAACATGGAACCGCCGCTTCCGGATCGCCGTGACGTCGATCATGGGAAGCCCGACAAT
Source organism: Gemmatimonadales bacterium (assembly GCA_036375015.1). GTDB lineage: Bacteria > Gemmatimonadota > Gemmatimonadetes > Gemmatimonadales > GWC2-71-9 > CAVVWJ01. The sequence goes on along the minus strand of DASUSR010000146.1, from coordinate 4,156 downwards.
CGCGTCGAGGTGCCGGCCGACGGCGTCGGAATCCTCCCGGACCTCCCCGACCCCTTCCCAACCCATTCGGGGCGGCCCTTGTTCCGCGAGCGCCCGGACCCGGTCCCCCGCCTCGGCGTCGAGAAAGATCCCGTCCGGCCCGACGAACTTGAGCGCGTTCCACTCGATGGGGTTGTGGCTGGCGGTGAGGATCAGGCCCGCGCCCGCGTGATGATGCTCCACCGCCAGCTGCACGGTGGGCGTGGGCACGACTCCCAGCTCCACCACGTCCACCCCCACCGACTGCAGACCCGCCGCGGCGGCCCGGGCGAACATCGGGCCGCTGGTGCGGGAGTCGCGGCCGAGCACCACGACCGGCCGCGCGGACCGGCGGCCGGCATCGGCGACCTGGGGCTGGGCCGCGGTCCTGACCCAGGCGCCGAGCGCGGCGGCGTATCGCGCCACCAGCTCCGGGGTGAGGTCGGTGCCGACGTGGCCCCGCATCCCGGAGACGCTGATCATCAGGGTGTCGGACATGGGCGCGTCGCGCTCAGGCGGGGAGGGGAAACGCCGAGAGGTCGCGGTAGGCGTGCATGAACGCCTCCACCACCTCGCGATCGAAGTGCGAGCCGGTGCAGCTCCGCAGCTCGGCCACCGCGTCGGCGGGAGTGCGCGGTGGGCGGTAGGCGCGATTGGTGGTCATCGCGTCGAAGGCGTCCACCACCGCCACGATGCGGGCCTCGGGGGGGATGTCTTCGGCGGTGAGCCCGTCCGGAAACCCGCCGCCGTCCATCCGCTCGTGATGGGAGCGCACGATGCGCAGCACCATCGGCGACTCCGAGAGGAACGGCGCCAGGATCCGCTCGCCCAGCGAGGTGTGCGCCTTGATGTGCTCGAACTCCTCGGGGGTGAGAGGGCCCGGCTTGTTCAGGATGTCTTCCCGGGTGCCGATCTTGCCGATGTCGTGCAGCTCGCCGCCCAGGCGGATGTGCTCCAGCCGGTCGGCGGTGTAGCCCAGGAGCACGGCGGTCTTCACCGCGTAGCGGCTCACCCGGGAGGAGTGCCCGCTGGTGTACGAGTCCTTGGCCTCCAGCGCATGGACCAGCGTCTGCACGCCGTTGATGAGCGACTGCCGGTTGCGCCGATCGAGCTCCCGGACCCGGCTCTCCAGGTTCTGCTGGTAGTACCGGTTCTGCAGCACCAGCTCGCGCTTCTCCAGCGCCTTGTCCACGCGCGCGCGCACTTCGTCCACCATCATCGGCTTCGTGATGTAGTCCAGCGCGCCGAGCTTGAGGCACTCCACCGCGGTCGTCACGTCGGCCACCCCGGTGAGCATGATGACGGCCATGTCGGGATAGAGTCGGAGCGCCTCGCGCAGGAAGGTCACCCCGTCCATCTCCGGCATGTGAATGTCGGAGATGACCAGCGGGATCTCGCCGTCCCGCTGGAGCAGGGCGAGCGCCTCCTTGCCGGACGAGGCCTGAACCGTCGTGAGCCCGTGTCCCTCGATGACCCGGGCGATGGCATGGCGCACCTGCACGTCGTCGTCGACCACGAGGCAACGCGGCGTGGCGCCAACCGCATTGGAGGCGTGCACGCACCGAAGCTAACCGGGCCGTCACAGGCCCTCAACGGCTTGCCGCCTCCCGCTCGGCACCATTACGCTTCTGGCTCCTCACCCCGGGCCGACCCCGCATGACCAGAATCCTTCCCCACGACCACGACCACCGCTTCGCCACCAGAGCGGTGCACGCGGGGCAGGTACCCGAGCCGCTCTCGGGCGCGGTCATGACGCCGATCTATCAGACCTCCACCTACATCCAGCCCCGGCTGGGCCAGCACCGCGGCTACGAGTACGCCCGGACCCAGAATCCCACCCGGGAGGTGCTCGAGCGAAACGTGGCCAGCCTCGAGGGAGGCACGTACGGGTTCGCGTTCGGGTCGGGACTCGCCGCCCTCGACGCGGTGCTCAAGCTGCTCGCGGCCGGAGACCACGTCGTCTGCGGCGACAACGTCTACGGCGGCACCCAGCGGTTGATGGAGCGGATCTACGCCCCGCTCGGCCTGCGCTTCACCTTCGTGGACATGCGGGAGATCGGCGCCGTCGAGGCGGCGCTCACCCCGGCTACGAGGATGGTCTATTGCGAGACCCCCACCAACCCGATGATGAACCTGGTGGACCTCGCCGCGGTCGGCGATCTGACCCAGGCGCGCGGATACCTCTTCGTGGTGGACAACACCTTCGCGACCCCCTTCTTCCAGCGCCCGCTGGAGTACGGCGCCGACCTGGTGCTGCACTCCACCACCAAGTACCTGAACGGCCACAGCGACATGGTCGGCGGGATGCTGGTGACGACGCGGGAGGACCTGGCCGAGCGGCTGGGGTTCGTGCAGAACGCCGCCGGCGCCGTGCCCGGCCCGATGGACTGCTGGTTGGCGCTGCGCGGACTCAAGACGCTGCCGCTCCGGATGCGGCAGCACGACCAGAACGGTCGTCGCATTGCGGAGTGGCTGGCCGCGAGACGCGACATCACCCGCCTGTACTATCCCGGGCTCCCCTCGCACCCGCAGCACGACCTGGCCTGCCGGCAGATGTCCGGCTTCGGCGGCATGATCTCGCTCGACCTGGGCGACGCGGCGCGGGCGCGACGGTTCGTGGAGTCCACCGGGCTCTTCGCCCTGGCCGAGTCGCTGGGCGGGGTGGAGAGCCTCATCGGCCATCCGGCCACGATGACCCACGCATCGGTGCCGCCGGCCATGCGGGAGCGCATGGGGCTCACCGACAGCCTGGTCCGGCTGAGCTGCGGAGTGGAGGACGCGGAAGACCTGATCGCGGATCTCGACCAGGCGTTCGAGCGGAGCAAGGGATCAGGCTGACGAGCACGAGGCACGACCTTGTCTCACAATGAAACATCAACCCCCGGCATGCCGTAGGACCCCGCATCCCCAACCGTGAGCGACCCCATGTCCACCTCCCTCCCGGCACCCCGCGCCCGCACCACCTTCCCCGAGATCGGCGCGGTCTCCTGGGAACACCCCGCCGACCGCGCCGCCCTGCAGGCACTGCGCTCCGTCCCCGGAGTGGACGAGGTCATCCGACGGGTACTCGCGCTGCTCGGAGGTGAGCGCGGGATCCGGCTCCTGTTCCAGGGCAACGCCGTCCGGGTGGGACCGACGCAGTTCCCCAAGCTCTGGCATCTGCACACCGAAACCTGCACCACCTTCGACTGGCCCACGGTGCCCGAGCTCTACGTCAGTCAGACCCCGTTCTTCAACGCCGGCGCCTACGGCATCGACCAGCCCTTCATCGTGCTGCACTCGGCCGCGCTCGAGCTGCTCGACGACGACGAGCTCCGCGCCCTGCTGGCCCACGAGCTCGGCCATGTGATGAGCGGGCACGCCCTCTATCGCACGATTGCGGCGATCCTCGCCCTCGTCAGTCTCGGGGTGCTGCCGGTGCTCGCCAGCATCGCGGTGCTGCCCATCCGACTCGCCTTCCTCGAGTGGTCGCGGAAGTCCGAGCTCTCCGCCGACCGCGCGGGGCTGCTCGGCGTCCAGGACATCGTGGTGGCGCAGCGGCTCGACATGAAGATGGCGGGGGGCGGCCGGGGCGCCGGCTTCGCGGGGCAGATGAACGTCGAGGCCTTCATGCAGCAGGCCCACGAGTACGCCGCCTCGGCCGAGGGACTCGACGTGGTGTACAAGGTGCTCAGCACGCTGGCGCTGACCCATCCGATGCACACCGTGCGGGCCGCCGAGCTGCAGCGCTGGGTCTCCGCGGGCGAGTACGACCGGATCCTGCGCGGCGAGTACGTCCGCCGTGGCACGGAGCAGCGCGACCGGCCGCTGGCCGAGGATCTGGCGGCGGCCGGCAGCTATTACGCGGGCGAGGCCCGGGACCTGGCGACCCAGGTGGCGGGCGCCGCCCGGCGCGCCGCCGAAGCGGCGCGCGAGGCCTTCCGCCACGCGCAACAGCCGTGAGGCTGCTCGTCGTGGGCGGCGGAGGGCGGGAGCACGCCCTCTGCTGGGCCCTCCGGCGGGAGAACCCCGACGCCGACCTCTACTGCGCTCCCGGCAATCCGGGCACCGCCCAGCTCGCGCGCAGCCTCCCCATCCCCGCCGACGATCTCGATCGCCTCGCCGATGCGGCCGACATGCACGGCCTCGACCTCACGGT
>DASUSR010000145.1:0-5853 GCA_036375015.1 Gemmatimonadales bacterium | reverse complement strand
GCTCGGCCCGGACCCCGACGGTCCGCCACTGCTCCTGAATCAGGAGAGCCATCTGGCGCCGGATGCCGCTGGTATTGGGGTAGATGAGGCTGAGCGACAGGGGCGCGCCGTCGCGGTCCAGGATGCCGTCGCGGTCGGTGTCCCTCCACCCCCGCTCCGCGAGCAGCCGGCGGGCCGCGGCCCGATCGGGCGGCAGCGGCGCCGGCGCTCCATGGCGGATCCACAGCAGTGGAGACACCGGGCCGTAGGGCACGTCCGCGTACCGGCCGAGCACCGCCCGCACCAGCATCCGCCGATCCAGCGCGAGCGTCAGCGCCCGGCGCACCTGGACGTCGGCCAGCACGGGATGCGGCCGAGTGCGGTCGCGCGGGTCGCGCTGGTTGTAGAGCAGATAGCCGACCGTGGGGGAGGGGACCTGCACCAGCCGCAGGTCACCGTGCCGGGCTACCCGCTGCTGGTTGCTCGGCGGCGGCGGGATGTTGTCCATCGCGTCGGCCTCGCCGCTCAGCAGCAGATTCATCCGCGCGTCGGCGTCGGCCGCGACCCGCACCAGCACGCGGTCGATGCCGGGCCGGCCGAGAAAGAAGCGTTCGTTGGCCGCGAGCTCGATCAGCTCCCCGGGGACGCTCCGGACCCAGCGGTAGGGCCCGCTGCCCACCGGGTTGCTCACGAACCCGGATCGGCGGAGCTCCCGTGCCGGAATCGAGGCCAGGAGGTGGGCCGGTAGCGGTGCCACGTGGAAGACCGCGTCGTACACCTGCTCCGCGTACGCATGCGTGAAGCGGAACACGACCACGCTGTCGCCCTCGGCCTCTACCGACGCGATGCGACGCAGCAGCCGCGCCAGCTTGGGTGCGACGGCGGGATCGCGAGCGCGGGCCATGGTGAAGAGCACATCCCGGGCGGTGACCGGGGCGCCGTCGTGCCAGCGCGCACGGGAATCCAGCTCGAAGGCCAGGGTCACCGAGTCCCGTCGCGTCCAGGCCCTGGCCAGCTGCGGGACGAAGCCGTCGTCCCCGGCCGTCAGCAGCGTCGGCCCGAGAGCGGCGAGCCGGAGGAAGAGCTGGTCGGCGATCTCGTGATTGGCCTGGTTGGCGTGGGGCCCCTCCATCAGCGTGGGGATCGGCATCGCCGCGTCCTGGCCGGTGACGATCACGATCGAGGTCACGGGCCCGGCACGCTGCGCGGTTCCCGCGGCGGCCGCGGGCAGCAGCAGCGTGCAAGCCAGCGTGTGGGTCACCTGAGTGGTGAGCCGCCGCGTCCAAGGTGTCACAGGTGCTCCGGGGTGGGCCCGGTGAGAGGGGGTGTGCAGAATGTAGCAAGGAGGAAAGGGGACGGGCTACGCCCGCCAGGTCCATTCCTCCGACGCGAAGCGCGGCAGGAGCCGCTCCGCGCCGGCCAGCACGGCGGTCACGGTGGAGGCCTCGTGCCAGACACCGCGCCATCGTGCCGCCGCGGACGTGGCGATCGCCCGGGCCACGGCCGCCGGAGGGAGCGGCCGGCCGGTCAGCCGCTCGAGCGGTGCGGACCCGTCCCGCGGCGGGTCGCCGCGGCTGACTGCGGCGACCATGGACTGGTCGTCGCCGAGCAGAATGGATCCGTGCTGCAGCAGGCCCCCGGTCTCGCGGACCTGGGCGCTGCCGACCACCTTCCGTCCGGCCACCATGATCTCGCCGCCCACCGGGCGGGCGAAGCAGGCCCCCGCGTCGAGTGACGGCACGGGCATGGCCTCGGCCAGCGTGGCGTCGACTTCCAGCGAGCGGAGCGCGGCCAGCAGCATGAGGTGGATCTCGAGGTAGGTCGAGCGGATCCCGGCCAGCGACGCGGCCGGCAGGGCGATGGCGTAGGTGAGCTCCGCCGCGTGCCACACCGCGCGGCCGCCCGTCGGCCGGCGGACCAGGTCGAGCCCGGTCGCGGCGATCCGCTCGCGGTCGTAGCGCCGGGCCGCACGCTCATGCCGGCCGAAGGAAAGGCAATGGGGGCTCCACCGGTAGAGCCGCAGCCAGCGTTCCCCGTGCCGGCCTGCCCGCTCCAGCAGCGCCTGGTCGATCGCCATGTTGAGCGGGCCCGGCCGGGGGTCCAGATCGAACCACACCGACCAGCGGTCGGCACCGCTACTCGGCATAGGCCTCCATCGGCGGACACACGCACACGAGATTGCGGTCGCCGTACGCGCTGTCGATGCGGCCCACGGTGGGCCACACCTTGTGCTCCCGCACCGCCCGGGACGGGTAGGCGGCCCGCTCCCGCGGATAGGGGCGGTCCCACCCGTCGGCAACCACCTGCTGGAGGGTGTGAGGCGCGTTGGTGAGCAGGTTGTTCCCCCGGTCGGCGCGCCCGTCCTCGATCTCGCGGATCTCCTCGCGGATGGCGATCAGCGCGTCGCAGAAGCGGTCGAGCTCCTCCTTCGACTCGCTCTCGGTGGGCTCGATCATCAGGGTGCCGGCGACGGGGAACGAGACCGTCGGCGGGTGAAAGCCGTAGTCGATGATCCGCTTGGCGATGTCCTCGACGTCCACTCCCGCCGAGGCCTTGAAGGGCCGGGTGTCGATGATGCACTCGTGCGCCACCAGGCCGTTGGGACCGGTGTAGAGCACGTTGTAGTGCTTCCGCAGCCGCGCGGCCACGTAGTTGGCGTTGAGGATCGCGAGCTTGGTCGCCTCCGCCAGGCCGTCGTACCCCATGAGCGCGATGTAGGCCCAGGAGATCGGGAGGATCGCGGAGCTGCCCCAGGGCGCCGCGGAGACGGTGCCGCAGGCCTGGGGATGGTCGAGGTCCACGATCGGATGATCGGGGAGGAACGGCACCAGATGGCGCGCCACCCCGATCGGGCCGACGCCGGGGCCGCCCCCGCCGTGCGGGATGCAGAACGTCTTGTGCAGGTTCAGGTGGCAGACGTCCGCGCCGATGTCGCCCGGCCGGCAGAGCCCCACCTGGGCGTTCATGTTGGCGCCATCCATGTAGACCTGCCCGCCGTGCTCGTGCACCACGCGGCAGATCTCCCGGATGGAGGCCTCGAACACGCCGTGGGTGGACGGGTAGGTCACCATGAGCGCGGCGAGCGTGTCCCGGTGCGCGGCCGCCTTGGCCCGCAGGTCGTCCAGATCGATGTTGCCCCGCGCGTCGCTCTTCACCGGGACCACCTGCATGCCCGCCATCACGGCGCTCGCCGGGTTGGTTCCGTGGGCCGACTGCGGGATGAGGCAGGTGATGCGGTGGCCTTCGCCCCGGCTGCGGTGCCAGGCCCGGATCACCAGCAGTCCCGCGTACTCGCCCTGGGAGCCGGCGTTGGGCTGCAGTGACACCGCGGCGAAGCCGGTGATCTCGGCCAGCTGGTTCTCCAGCTGCGAGAAGAGCAGCTGGTAGCCGGCCGCCTGGTCTCGGGGCGCGAACGGGTGCAGCCGGTTGAACTCCCGCCAGCTCACCGGCATCATCTCGGTGGTCGCGTTGAGCTTCATGGTGCAGGAGCCCAGCGGGATCATGGCCGAGGTGAGCGAGAGGTCGCGCGCCTCGAGCCGCTTGATGTAGCGCAGGACCTCGGTCTCCGAGTGCCGGAGATGGAAGACGGGATGGTCGAGATAGCTCGACGTCCGCCGCAGCGCGGGCGGGATCGCGCGCTCGCTCTTGACCCCGATGTCGTCCAGCATGAACGGCAGCGCCTCGTTCAACGAGAACACCGCGATGAGGTCGGCGAGGTCGCCCAGGGTCACGGTCTCGTCGAGCGCGACGCAGAGCCGGGTGGGCGGGAGCGGCCGCAGGTTGATCATCCGCGCCCGGGCGGCGTCGAGCAGCCGGGGGAGGGCCCACTCCGGCACCTCCAGGCAGATGGTGTCGAAGTAGCTGTCGTGCACGACGCGGTAGCGCAGGCGCCGGAGGGCGTTGGCCAGCAGCACGGTGCGGGTGTGGACCTGCTCCGCGATGCGCCGCAGCCCGGTGGGGCCGTGGTACACGGCGTACATGCTCGCCATCACCGCCAGCAGCACCTGCGAGGTGCACACGTTGCTGGTGGCCTTGTCCCGCCGGATGTGCTGCTCCCGGGTCTGCAGCGCCATGCGCAGGGCCGGACGCCCGTCCCGGTCGCGGGAGATGCCGATGATCCGTCCGGGCAGGAACCGCTTGTACTCCTCGCGGGTGGAGAAGAACGCGGCGTGGGGCCCGCCGTAGCCCATCGGCACCCCGAACCGCTGGCTGTTGCCGATCGCGATGTCCGCGCCCCACTCGCCCGGCGGGGTGAGGAGTGTGAGCGCCAGCAGGTCGGTCGCCGCGGTGACGAGGGCGCCCGCCTCCCGGGCCCGTGCGCAGAGCGACCGGTAGTCCCGGATGGCGCCGTCGGTGGCCGGGTACTGCACCAGCGCGCCGATCACGCCCGGCTCGAACGCGAAGGTCTCGGGCTCGCCCACCACGACGCGCACGCCGCGGGCCTCCGCCCGGGTGCGCACCACCGCGATGGTCTGCGGGTGGCAGTACTCGTCCACCAGGTACACCGGATCGCGGACCGCGGGATGCACCGCCTGGGTCAGGTTCATCGCCTCGGCGGCCGCCGTGGCCTCGTCGAGGAGGGAGGCGTTGGCGATGGGCAGGGCGGTGAGATCCGCCACCACGGTCTGGAAGTTGAGCAGCGCCTCCAGACGGCCCTGGGAGATCTCCGCCTGGTAGGGGGTATACGCCGTGTACCAGCCGGGGTTCTCCAGCACGTTGCGCTGGACCACCTGGGGCGTGAACGTGCCGGCGTACCCCATGCCGATGTAGGACCGGAACACGGTGTTCATCCCCGCCAGTCCGCGGAGCGCCTGGAGCACCTCGCGCTCGCTCCGCCCGGGCGGCAGCGCCAGCGGGCGGCGGAGCCGGATGTCCTCCGGGACCACCGCGTCGATGAACCGGTCGAGCGACTCGTAGCCGAGCTGCTCCAGCATCTCCGCCACGTCTTCCCGGCGGGGACCGATGTGCCGGTAGGCGAAGTGCCCCGGCTGGAGGACGTCGGAGCGGGGCGTGGCCGGATCGGCCGGGATGGCGGTGGTCATGAGGTCTGGCCCTTCTGTCGCTGGTTGTTGCCGGGCATGAAAACGCCCCGAGGCACCGACCCCGGGGCATCGATCTCGTTGCTGTCGTCGCTACACACCATCCGGATCACGAGCCACACTCCCCGGCGTCACTCCCCGATATGGGCCCGGTACGCGCTCGGCGCGAGCAGGCCGTCGACCGCCTTGGGATCGGCGACCCGGAAGGCGACCATCCAGCCCTCGCCGTAGGGGTCGCGATTCACCGCGGCCGGGTCGCGCTCGAGCGCGCCGTTCACCTCGACCACCTCGCCGGCCACGGGGCTGTACAGATCGGATACGGCCTTCACCGCCTCGATGGTGCCGAACGTCTGGTGGAAGGCGACCTGCTCGCCGGGCTTGGGGAGGTTCACGAAGACCACGTCGCCGAGCTCGCCCTGGGCGTAGTCGGTGATCCCCACCCGCACGATCGCCGGGTCGTCCGTGCGCCGCACGTACTCGTGCTCGGTGGTGTAGACCAGATCGTCCGGGACGTTCGACACGACCGGCTCCAGATGGATGGTGGCGGGTGGGAGGATAGGCGGGGGACGGGGCGAGGTCAAGCGCGGGCGGAGAGCGCCTCCCATACCTCGCGCGCACGGCGCTCGAGGGCCGCGTGATCGGCGTCGTTGTCGATCACGTAGTGGCTGCGCCCCCGCTTCTCCTCGCTCGGCATCTGCATCCCCATCATCCGGTCCACCTCGTCCGGCGCCAGACCGCGGGCGGCGAGCAGCCGGGCCCGCCGCACCTCGTCCGGCGCGTCCACCAGCACGATCACATCGAACTCCGCGGGATCGCTGGCCTCGAAGAGCAGGGG
>DASUSR010000144.1:0-3915 GCA_036375015.1 Gemmatimonadales bacterium | reverse complement strand
GATCCGCTGCCGCCGCTCGGGTGACAGGTGCTCCAGCGTGCGCATGTTGTGCAGCCGGTCGCCCAGCTTGATGATGATGACCCGCGCGTCCTTGGCGATCGACAGGAGCAGTTTGCGGTAGTTCTCGACCTGCTCCTCGGCGGAGGAGCGGAAGGTGAGGCTCGAGATCTTGGTGAGCCCGTCCACGATCCCCGCGATCTCGCCCCCGAACTCGCGGATGATGTCCTCGCTCCGGACCTCCGAGTCCTCGACCACGTCGTGCAGCAGCGCGGCGGCGATCGTGGCGGTGTCGAGCAGCTGCTCCGCGAGGATCAGGGCCACGGCGATGCTGTGGGAGACGAAGTCCTCCCCCGACATGCGCTTCTGTCCCCGGTGGGCGGACGCGCTGAAGCGCAGGGCCCGATCGATGAGATCGAGGTCCAGCCGGTCGGCGTGCTTCTGGAGCACGGCCGAGAGGTCGGGGGCGAGGTCGGGCAGGGTCGAGGTCACGGCAACTCGGTGTTCATCTCCTCCGGAAAGCTAGCGCCGGCCGTACCGGCGGTGCACGGGCGCAGCGACGACGCGATCCCTCCGCCGCCACCCGCCGGTGGCGCCGAGATTCACGTGGTCGTTGAGCCGGGGAGCGGGCAAGGGAGCGCCGCTACTCTCCACGATGGGGCAACGGCGGCTTAGCGTCAACGCGACACGGTGCAGGGAGCGCAGCGCGTGACCTGCTGAGCGGGCAAGGTGCCATGCCCTATGTCGTGACAGGAATTGGGTTTAGGCGGCGGAGTGCCTCAGAGGAGCCCGGCGACGGCGAAGCTCACGAACCGGTCGCCGGCGATGATGACGTGATCGTAGAGCGGCAGGTCCAGCAGTCGGCCGGCGGCGGCGAGTTGCTGGGTGACCGACCGGTCCTCCGCCGAGGGGGTGGGGTCGCCGCTGGGATGGTTGTGGACCACGATGATTCCCGCCGCCGCCTCCGCAATGGCGGCGCGGAAGACCTCGCGGGGATGCACCAGCGAGCTGTTGAGCAGCCCGCGGGTGACCAGCACCTCGCGGAGCACCTGGCTCTGGCTGTCGAGGGCGACGAGGTGGAATTCCTCGACCTGGAGGTCGCGCAGCCGGGCACCGAAGAGCCGGACGACATCCTCCGGCTCCCTGATGCGCTCGACCGGTGGGCGGTCCTCCCGGGCCATGCGATGGCCCAGCTCGAAGGCGGCCACGAGGCGGGCGGCCTTGGTGGGGCCGATGCCCTCCGCCCGGAGCAGCTCGGCCCTGGGGCGCTGGGCCAGCCGGCGAAGCGAGCCGTCCCCGCGTTCCAGCAGCCGCCCGGCGACCTCCAGCACGCCGCGGCCCTCGGTGCCGGTGCCGATGAGGATGGCCAGCAGCTCGGCCGCCGTCAACGCGGCCGGGCCGAGGGACCAGAGGCGCTCGCGCGGCCGGTCCGAGTCGGCGGTCGGGGCCAGGGGCGCGGGCATGGGGGACAAGGTAGGTCCCGGAGCCCTGGCCGGCGTGCCATTCCGGCGCGGCGGGAGCACAAACTCACGCCGGCGGCCGGCGTCAGAAGCCGATCTCGATGCCCAACCGCGCTCGGCGACCCCGGCCCGAGGTGCTGATGCTCGCCACGGGCCACGTCATACAGCGCGTTGACCGCGGCGGTCTGCTCTTCGACGGTGTAGATGCCGTCGCCGTCCCCATAGCGCTGCTCGGCACGGATCAGGGCCCCGCCTCCAGGCGGTTGTATCCCGGGCCGTGGCTCACACCGAACGGCTCGTCGCTCTCGAGGCCGAACGAGCCGCCATAGCGACGCCGGCGGTGGCGTTTCCGAACTCGGCCGAGGGGGAGCCGCTGGTGACCGACGCCTCCTCGATCGCGTTGGTGCCGAGACTGAGGTTCGAGCCCCTCGACCCGAGCTCAAGGAAGCCGAACATTCGGTCGCCCTTGTAACCCGGCTGCACCGGCACGCCGTCGACGTAGGTCACGTTCTGGGTGGGGCGCCCGCCTCGGATGGAGAGGCCAGCCGGCGTGTCCTTCCCTCCGCCGGAGAGGATGGTCTCGTTCGCCTCGATGACGCCGGGCTGGAGCGCCAGCACCTGCTCGATCCGGTCCACCGGCAGCGCATCGGCGAAGTGGCCGTCGATCCGCTGCTTGGTGGTCACTTCGTCGCGGGGGACCAGCGGGTTCTCGGCGGCTACCACCCGGATCTCCTGGAGCTGGAGCGGCGCGGCGGAGAGGGTGAAGTCCTGGGTGATGGTCTGGCCGGCGAGGATGCGCAGACCTCGGACCTCGACCGGCGCGTGCCCGATGTAGGCCGCGCGCACCGACCAAGGGCCGGCGGGGACGTTGTTAATGAAGTAGCGGCCCCGGGGATCGGTCACGGCGGCGAAAGCGGTGCCGACCATGTGGAGCTGGGCCTGGGCGATGGGAGCCCCGGCCTCGTCCTGCACCCGTCCTTCGAGCTTTCCCGTGGCACCCTGCGCCGGGAGCGAGCGGGATAGCAGGCCGACTGCGAGGACCCCGCACACCGCGGGTCGTAACGAGATGGAACCGCGACTCGCCATCGCCGGTGCCCTCCTGGGCCCGAGGCGCGCGCACTGCTGGGACTTCGACGACAGACGACAACGATCGAACGTCAGCGTGAAGTCGTCGTGAATCTCGTGCTCCACTTCTCACGGTGGGGGTCCCGCTCAGGCCGTCCTGGATGACGAGTGCACGGAGCGGAGGGGCGCATGGTGCTCACCCAGGCACACGAGCAGGCGGGGCGACACGCGGGAGTACGACACCCGCCGCGATGGCGATGCTGGCCAGTGGCAACCCGACCCCGAGGGGCGATTCGAGCGCCGCGGCGAACTCCTCCGCGGTCGCGAACCTGTCGGCCGGGACCTTGGCGAGGGCACGCTCGATCGCTTGCTCCAGCACTTCGGAAACCCGCGATCGCACCGTCTGCAGCGGTGGCACCGGATCGACCGCGCGCAGCGTCAGCACCGCCCGCGCCGTCGGGCCGGTGAACGGTAGCGCGCCGGCCAGCATCCCGTAGAGAAGGCAGCCGAGCGCGTACACGTCGCTGCGGGCGTCCAACCTGCCCCCGGCAACCTGCCCCCGGCAGCCTGCTCCGGGCTCATGTAGGCCGGGGTGCCGAGCGCCAGGCCGGTCTCGGTGAGCCGCTCCCCTCCCGCAAGGCCGACCTGCAGGGTTTGTATAGGGCGGGCCTGGCGAGCCCGCTATGCCACCCCGCTCCCCATCGCCCCCCGCAGCGCCGCCCCGAACAGCTCCGCCGACGGGTACCGCTCCTCCAGCCGCTTCTCCAACGCCTTGCGCACCACCCGCTCCAGTTCCTTCGGCACGTCCCGCCGCACCGTGCGCAGTGATGGCACCGGGTCTGCCGCATGCCGCGCGACGATCGCCTGCGCCGTCGCCCCCGAGAACGGCGGCTCCCCGGCCAGCATCTCGTACACCACGCAGCCCAGACTGTAGACGTCGCTCCGCGCGTCCACCTGCGCGCCGGCCGCCTGCTCGGGGCTCATGTATCCGGGAGCGCCCAGCCGCACGCCGGAGAGCGAGAGACTCTGCCCCGCCGCCTGGTCCACGGCGTAGGCCACCCCGAAGTCGGCCAGCAGCGCGTGCCCCGCCTCCAGCAGGATGTTCTCCGGCTTGATGTCCCGGTGGACGATGCCGCGCCCGTGCGCGTACGCCAGGGCGTCGGCGATCTCGCCGGCCAGACGCACCGCGTCGGTCAGTGGAAGCTGGACCTCCCGCGCCAACCGGGCCCGGAGCGTCTCCCCTTCAACCAGGGGCATGACGAAGAAGGGGCCCTCGTAGCGATCGCCCGAATCCAGGACGCCACAGTCGTGGATCTGGAGAATGTGTGGGTGGTGGAGCCCGGCCAGGATCGCGATCTCCCGCCGGAACCGCTCGTGGGCGGTCGAGACCGCC
>DASUSR010000143.1:0-17479 GCA_036375015.1 Gemmatimonadales bacterium | reverse complement strand
ATCTGATTGTATCCGCATCCGCTGGTCGCCAGCGCCAGGGCCGCCAGGGTGGAGGTCAGTACCGCCGACGAGCGCCTCATCGCTGTTCTCCGAGCTGAAGTTGGTCCAGGAACCACACCGCCCGCCCCGCTACGTCCATATACCGCTCGAACTCCTCCGCCGAGCAGCGCCACCCGCGCTCGCCCCGGTGCCGGAACACGTGCAGGAGCGGCTCGCTGTCCACGCCCAGCACCTCGGCGCCGACGACGCCGAGCTGCAGCGGATCGCGGGGGACGCTCCGGCCCACCATCACCAAAAGCGCCCGCAGGAACACCATCAGGGTTCCGGCACTCCGACCGGCAAGGGCCCCCAACGCCGCGGGGTCGGTGCCGGACGCGACGTAGCCCTGCCGCAGGCGGAGCAGTTTGCCCCGGAACTCCCGCTCCAGCGCGATGCGCAGGTGCTCGGGATCGACCTCGAGCCCGGCGAGCGGATCCACCCCGCGAAGCACCTGGTAGCTCGCCCGCATATCGGCGATCTCGACCGGGAACGCGTCGGTCGCCCGCTCCCATTCCGCGCGAGTGACGATCAGCGGCGGCTCGTACTCCGATTTGCGCCAGGCCGCGAACGGGGCGGCGAGGGTCCGCAGCACGGCCGGCGACAGGTCGTCCACGATCAGCATGAGGTTGATGTCGGACCGGCCGGGCACGAAGTCACCCCGCGCCCCCGAGCCGTACAGAATGGCGCTGTACCGCTGGCCGAGCACCGCGTCGGTACCGGCCAGGAAAGGTGAGACCACCCGCTCGACCGCGTCCATCATCAGAATCGTCCTCCGGCGCCCCCGCCGCTGAAACCGCCGCCGCCACCGAACCCGCCGAAGCCGCCGCCACCGAACCCGCCGCCACCGAACCCGCCGCCGCCGCCCCAGCCACCGCCGATCCACGGGCCTCCCCAATATACCCGTCTCCGTCGGCGCCGACCGCCGAATGCGCCCGAGACAAGCATGAAGAACAACACCATGAGCAACAGCGGGAGCATGCCGCCCAGCGGAGAGCTCCCGGGACCGCGCGCGACGGGCAGCGGCCGCGCGTTGGTGAGCGCCGAGTCGCTGACACCCATCCCGCGGGCGATGAGTCCGACGAGGGTCTCCACGCCCACCAGGAGCGCGGGGCCGTAGTCCTCACCCCGGAGCGAGGCCACGATCAGATCCCGGACCCGCCCGGCCGTGGCGTCGGTCACGATGCCCTCGAGGCCGCGGCCGACCTCGACGCGGAGATACCCGCTGCCGGGCCGTCCCTCCTGGCGCGGCACGAGCAGCACCACCACGCCGGCGTTCCGCTGCGGATCGCCGGCCTCGCCCCGGCCGCCCACGCCCCACTCGCGCCCGATGGCGAGCGCCACCTCCGCCTCGGCGTAGTCTCCGATCGTCGGGAGAGTGACGACGGCGATCTCCGCCCCGCTCGCCGCGCGCAGCCGTTCGATCAGGTCCGTCATCCGCTCGGAGGACGCGGCATCCACGACGCCCGCGACATCGGTGACGTACCCGGTCGGCTGCGCCGGGAAGAGCTCGGTGACCGCCGGCCGCTGCGCGGCCAGCGCGACGGCGCTCAGTTGAAGGGCCGCTCCGAGGGCGATAGCTTTGGCACGTGTCCCGATCAAGACCTCTCCTGGTGCTGGCCGCGCTGCTCGCGGGCGCGGCCATGGCCGCCTGCGAGAGGCCGCGGGACGTGGCCGTGCGGGTCTCCATTCCGGGGCCCGATTCGAGCGACACGCCGGTCAGCGGCGTCGGCCTGGTGGCGCTCCCCTACGACCGCGACAGCCTACTGGCGAGCCTCGAGGCCGCTGCACGCACTCCGCGTCCGCCGACGGCCCGGCTGGACAGCCTCTTCGCCCAGTTCCGGCCCCCCTTCACCCGCTATGCCTCGGCCACCCTCCGCCTCAACCGGCTGAGCGATTCGGCGGAGGCCCTCACGGCGACACTCGACACGCTGCCGCGCGGCTCGCCGGAGTACGGCGCCCTCTACGCCCGTCTGGAGCGGATCTCGGCCACCCTGGACACCGCGCGGCGGGAGTCCGAGGCAACACGGGCGACGCTCGACCGGGCGCGCGCCGGATTCGTCGCCGAAAGCGAGAGCCTGCGCGCGGCGATTCGGCATTGGGAAGATAGCACCTACCAGGGATACGACAGCCTCGTCCGCGGCCTGGCCGCGCGGCGACGGCAGGAGCCGATGACCGACACCACGGACGCGCGGGGCTGGGCGCAGTTCAGCCTGGGGCCGGGCCGGTGGTGGATCTACGGCCGGTCGTGGGACGCGACCGACCCGAATGCCGAGTGGTATTGGAACGTCCCGGCGGACGCCGACACCCTATACCTGTCCGAGCGAACCGGCCGTCGCCGGCCGCGATACTGAGAGACTCCGTGCGCGCACTCCTGACGATCGCACTGCTGCTGACGGCCTCCGAGGCCGCCGGAGCGCAGACCGCCGCCCCCAACACCCTCGCCAGCCGCACCAAAGGCTCGGCCTCGGCACCGATCACGGTGTACGAGATGTCGGACTTCCAGTGCCCCTACTGCCGGCGCTTCTCGCAGGAGACGTTCCCCGCGCTGGAGCGGGAGTACATCGCCACCGGCAAGGTGCGCTGGGTGTTCGTGAACTATCCCCTCACCTCACTGCATGCGAACGCCGTGGCGGCGGCGGAGACCGCGCTCTGCGCGAGCAAGCAGGGCGCGTTCTGGCCGGTGCACGACCTGCTCTTTCAGCACCAGCAGGTCTGGGCACCGCTCAAGGAGCCGGCGGCGTTCTTCATCTCGCTGGCCGATTCGGCCAAGATCTCGAAGGAAGCGTTGCTCGAGTGCGTGCGCTCGCCGGCCACCCGGGCCGAGGTGCAGGCCGAAGCGGAGGGCTCGGAGCGTTCGGGTGCCACCAGCACGCCGAGCTTCTACATCGAGGGCGGACTCCTCGCCGGCGCCCACCCGGCCCCGGTGTTCCGGCAGGTGCTGGATTCGATCCATCGGGTGAAGGCGGGGAGGAAATAGAGGAGGGGAGGCGGGCAGGGCGGAGCCGGGCGGTGCGGCCCCGAGGGAGCAATTTTGCCCTGAAATGGCTCGAGATGGGCTGGCGGGATCCCTCGCTGCGCTCGGGATGAGGTAGTACGCTCGTCCCGCCTGCCCGTCTGCCCCGCCCCCCTCACCCCATCGCCAGAAACACGTCGTACAGCGCATGGGTCCACGCGGTGATCCCGAAGCCGCGCGTCAGGTACATGGCACTGAACACCAGGCCGGCCAGCGTTCGGAAGGTGAAGGACGGCAGCTCGAGCGGGTCGCCGTAGGGGCCTACATAGTGGAACGCAGAGAAGATCAGCGCGCCCAGCAGCGTGGCGAAGACCCCCGCGGCTCGAGGGCGCCAGCCGAGCAGCCGTCGCCCGCTCCAGGCGAGGGTCCCGACCAGGAGCACCCGGAAGAGCAGCTCCTCGTAGATCCCCGCCCCGAGTGAGATCATGACCTGGGTGGCGAGCCCCAGGCCCTGCACGGTCAGGGCGAGCGGCGCGGCACCGGCCAGGACCAGGCCGCCGAGCAGGATGCCCGTGAGGATCCCGACCACCACACCGAACGCGAGCGCATAAAGCACCGATTCGGCCACCATCAGGCCGAACACCCTGGGCTGGAGCCCGCCGCCCCGCCGAAGATCGCGCCAGACCACGACCGCGCCGGCCCCGAGCAGCAGCCCGCCGAACAGCACCAGCCCGTCGCGCCCGCCGAAGCCCACGAAGAGGCTCTTGAGCAGCACGTCCGCCCCGTTCCGCACACCGGCGAGGGCGTCTCCGGACAGCGTGAACGCCAGCAGCTCGTACAGGAGCAGCAACGGCAGCGCGAAGGTGAGACTGTAGCGGGGCGCGCGGCTGGCGCGCCAGTAGCCCGTCGCGGGGGCGGTCAGCGGCATGCGAGACTCATGGGCAAAAGAAAAGGGGCCGCGTTCAGCGGCCCCCCCAGGTTAAGGCATCGCCCGGGTTTAGCATGCAGCGTCTAACGGCCGCAGGCGACCCTTATCTCTGTAGACAATGGATCACCTCCTCGGTTAGCGGTGGAACATGACTGCTCGCCGAATTCTAGCGACCTCCACCGCCCCGCGGCAAGACGCGTGGTTGACGGCAATGCCCGGGCGAGGGCAACATTGGCCGCCATGCCCGCCACTCCCCTGCTCTATCGCGCACTGGCCGCCGCCGGCTCGGCCCTGGCCCCGCTCGCCGGGTTGGCCGACCCGAAGATCCGGGAAGGACACCGTGGTCGGCGGGGCGCCGCCGGCCGCCTGCGCGCCTGGAGCGAGCAGCGCCGCGAGGCCGAACGACCGCTGATCTGGTTCCACGCTTCATCCGTCGGCGAAGGCCTCCAGGCCGAGAGCGTGTTGCGCGAGCTCCGGGCATTGCTCCCCCAGGCTCAGTACGCCTACACCCACTTCAGCCCGTCGGCACGGGGGCTCGCCGGCCGGGTTCCCGTGGACGTCGCCGAGTACCTCCCGTACGACCAGCCTCACGCTGTCCGCGACATCCTGGCGGCGCTCACCCCCGATCTGCTGGTCTTCGCCAAGCTCGACCTCTGGCCCGAGCTCGCCACCCGGGCCGCGACCCGCGGCGTCGTGGTGGCGATGGTGGCGGCAACGGTGAGCCCGGGCAGCGGGCGGCTCCGCTGGCCCGCTCGGCCCCTGCTTCGGGCGGGCTATCAAGCGCTGACCGCCGCGGCGGCGATCTCCCACGAGGACGCGGAGCGCCTCGCCCGCCTGGGCGTGCCGCCCGACCGGGTCCGGGTGCTCGGGGACCCCCGGTTCGACAGCGTCGCCGCCCGGGTGCGGAGCGTGGCGCCCGACGATCCGCTCCTGAGCTACGGCCGCGGCGCGCCCACGCTCGTGGCCGGCTCGACCTGGCCCGGCGATGAGGCCGTCCTCCTCTCGGCCTTCACGCGGCTGCTGGGCAAGCGGCCCGACGCCCGCCTCATCGTCGTGCCCCACGAGCCGTCAGCGGACCACCTCGCCGCGGTGGAGCGCGCCGCCCGGCGCCTGGCCCTGCCGCAGCCGGTCCGCTTGAGCCAGACCAAAGCCCCGGTGCCGCTGCTGCTGGTGGACCGGGCAGGCCTGCTCGCGGCGCTGTATGGCGCCGGCACCATGGCCTACGTCGGCGGGGGGTTCGGGAGGGCGGGACTGCATTCGGTGCTCGAGCCGGCCGCGTGGGGCATTCCCGTGGCGTTCGGCCCCCGCTGGGGGGAGAGCCGGGACGCGCGACTGCTGCTCGAGGCCGGCGCCGCTGAGGCGCTGGCGGGCGGGCGAGACGAGGCGGTAGAAGGGCTGCGGCGCAGATGGAGCGCCTGGATGAACGATGAGGCGGGCCGGGCGGCGCAGGGTGCGGCGGCGCGCGCGGTGGTGACGGCCGGCCTGGGCGCGGCGCGGCGGTCGGCCGAGTGGCTGGCGAAGCTTATTTCACCACGACCCCTTCGAACGTCACCGAGCGGGGCACGACCAGGCCCAGGGTAAGTCCCGCGATCAGCAGGTCGCTCCAGCGGCTCCTGACCCTGATGCGCAGGTCCGCGACGCCGGTCCCGCCCCCGAGCTGGGCCGCCAGCGCCTTCTGGAGCGACGGCTGCTTGAACCGCAGCGCGCCCCAGAGCCCGTAGACCGCCTTGCTGCTCACGGAGAACCGGTCGCCCGGCGGCGGCTGGCCCGCCGCGGAGGCGAGCGTGGCCGGTACGCCGAGCGTGGAGGCATCGAACGTCTGCGCACACCCCACCAGGAGCAGGACGAGCAACAACACGGGTGCGGCGCGACGCGCCGCGCTCACAGGCCGGGAACCCGGAAGTTGTAGTGGGCTCCGATGCCGAAGACGCCCGGCGTGCCGCCGTCCGCGAAAATGGCGTCATACGCCGCGTGCACGCCGAGGCCGTTGAGCAGATTGAGCTCGACTCCACCGCTGAGGCCGAACTCGGTATCCGTCTCGGAGTCGCCCGTATCGGGCGAGCGGTGCACGATGTCCACCCGTGGCGCCAGCCACGGCTGGATCGCGAGCGCGGGGTTGGGAATGGTGAGGGCGAACCCGAGCCCGACCGGGAACCGCCACTGAGTCACGTCCTCATCCGGGAGAAGACCGCTCTCGGGCTTGGCGTAACCGACGCCGGCCTGGAGCGACACCGCGAGGGGCACCAGCGGACCGCCGAAGAGCCGGTAGTTGAGGGTGCCTCCGACGGACACGTCCGAGTCGGCGCCGTCCGGGTCGTACGCGGAGACGATGGCGCTCACCCCGAACAGGCCGAACCCCGCGCGTCCGGTCACCGCGTAGGCGGTGCCGCCCCCGGCCTCGTCGTTGGGCAGCCCCACGTCGCCGTACAGCCCGATCCCGCGGGGCACCCCGTTGTTGTAGACCGGAATGCCGCGGACCTGGCCGGCCGCGGGGGTGGCCGCGAGTGCCGCGGCAGTCGCGATGCCGAACGCGAGCGCGGCGGCTCGCAGGCTGTGCCTCATCATTCCTCCGGCTCGTACAGGGGATGGGACCGGGTCTTCCGCCGGGCCGCAAGGTATCCGGAAGGTTCGAGCCAAGTCAATGCTGGCGGCGCACATGGAAACGCCCGGCCGGGGTCAGCCCGGCCGGGCGCCTGAAGGTCGCGGATCAGCCTAGCGGATGTACGCCAGACTGATAGCCACGCCCTCAATGTCGCCCAGACCACCGCTGGCGCGCACGGCGAGCGACTCGCTGAAGCGAACGTCCACGCCGAGACCCAGAGCAAAGTCCACGTCCTCGTCGGCGCCGCCGAAGCTCGGCACGATGACCGGGTGGACGTACGGCACGAACGTGGTGTTGGAGCCCTCCATGTCGAACCGGCGGCCGAGCGAGACGCCGACCGGGATCAGGAAGCGGTCGTCCCCCTCGCCGAAGATGCCGCCCAGGCCGAGGGTCAGCGCGCCGTCCAGGGGGAAGTCGTCGCTGTAATTCACCACCCGGGTCCGGAAGTCGCCGCCGATCAGGAAGGCCGCGTCGCCGCCGCCCTCGACGTCCGCGAAGCCGGCGCGGACGCTGAAGTCGTTGTTGTTCCGGCCGTACCGATAGAAGCCCTCGAGCGCGAAGTCGAGACCCTCGGCATCGGAGATCGACGCGCCGAACTCGTGGTTGTCGAAGGCGCGATAGGGGGCCTTGAAGACGGGCGTCCCGGTCTGCTGGGCCGCCGCCAGCGACGCCCCGCCCATCAACAGGACGAACGCCAGAACCACACCACAGATGCTACGACGCATGAGTATCTCCTTTGACGTGTTCGGCGACCACGCGCACCCGGTTGTCCACGACCTGGAGAAACCCGCCGCGAAGCGTGAAGCGCGTGACGCTGTCGGCGCGGCGAACGGACAGAGTGCCTTGACCGAGCAGCGTCATGAACGGGGCATGGTTCGGCAGGATGCCGACCTCGCCGTCGAACGCGGGCGCGACCACCGCGTCCGCTTCTCCGTCGAACATAGACGCCTCGGGGGAGATCACCGTGACATGCATCACGCGCTCGCCAGCTTCTTGCCCTTCTCCACCGCCTCGTCGATACCCCCCACCATGTAGAACGCCTGCTCGGGGAGCTGGTCAAACTCGCCGGACAGCACCCGCTCGAAGCTGGCGACGGTCTCCTCCAGCTTCACGTACTTGCCGGGGAAGCCGGTGAACTGCTCGGCCACGAAGAAGGGCTGCGAGAGGAAACGCTGGATGCGGCGGGCCCGGGCCACGATGAGCTTGTCCTCCTCGGACAGCTCGTCCATCCCCAGGATCGCGATGATGTCCTGGAGCGCCTTGTAGCGCTGCAGGGTCCGCTGCACGCCGATCGCCACGTCATAGTGGCGCTGCCCCACGAACTGCGGGTCCAGGATCCGGCTGGAGCTGTCGAGGGGGTCCACCGCAGGGTAGATCCCCAGCTCGGCGATGGAGCGGGAGAGCACCACCGTCGCGTCGAGGTGGGCGAAGGCGGTGGCCGGCGCCGGGTCGGTCAGGTCGTCGGCGGGCACGTAGATGGCCTGCACCGACGTGATGGAGCCCTTGGTGGTCGAAGTGATCCGCTCCTGCAGATCCCCCATCTCGGTGGCCAGGGTGGGCTGGTAGCCCACCGCGCTGGGCATCCGGCCCAGCAGCGCGGAGACCTCGGAGCCCGCCTGGGTGAAGCGGAAGATGTTGTCGATGAAGAGCAGCACGTCCTGCCCCTCGACGTCGCGGAAGTACTCGGCGACGGTGAGGCCGGTGAGGCCTACCCGGAGCCGGGCACCGGGAGGCTCGTTCATCTGGCCGTAGATGAGCGCCACGTTCTCCAGGATGTTCGCCTCCTGGAACTCGAGGTAGAGATCGTTCCCCTCGCGGGTCCGCTCGCCCACCCCGCAGAACACCGACTTGCCGCCGTGGCCCTTGGCCACGTTGTTGATGAGCTCCTGGATCACCACCGTCTTGCCCACGCCGGCGCCGCCGAAGAGGCCGATCTTGCCGCCCTTCACGAAGGGCGCGATCAGGTCGATGACCTTGATGCCGGTCTCGAAGATCTCGGTCTTGGGCTCGAGGTCGGTGAAGCGGGGCGTCTCGCGGTGGATGGGCCAGCGCTCGGTGTCCGCGGGCAGCGGCGCCCCGCCGTCCACCGGCTCGCCGAGCACGTTGAGAATGCGGCCCAGCGCCGCGTTGCCGACCGGCGCCGTGATGGGGGAGCCGGTGTCCACCACCTGCATGCCGCGGGTCACCCCGTCGGTGGTGCTCATGGCGACCGCGCGCACCTGGTTCTGCCCGATGTGCTGCTGCACCTCGGCGGTGAGGCGCACCGGCACGGAGCCGCTGCTGTCCTCCAGCTCGAGCGCGTTGTAGATCTCCGGCAGGTGCTCCGGCTCGAACTCCACGTCCAGCACCGGGCCGATCACCTGGACGACGCGGCCGATGTTCCTGGTGCCGGCGGCGGCGGCGCTCTTCTTCTCGGTTGCGATAGCGGTGGCCATTGGCTCTCTCTCGTTGTCCTGCGTGTCGTCTGCCTTGCGGCGTCCTTTACCCCTGCAGGGCGGCCGCGCCGCCCACGATCTCCGCGATCTCCTGGGTGATGCCGGCCTGCCGCTGCCGGTTGTAGGTGCGCTTGAGCACCTCCAGGATCTCGCCCGCGTTGTCGGTCGCGTTCTTCATGGCGGTCCGCCGGGCACCGTGCTCCGCGGCGGCCGTCTCCACCAGCCCGCGATAGACCGCGTTGCGGACGTAGAGCGGCAGCAGCTCCCGAAGGATCGCCTCGGCATTGGGCGCCAGGATGTAATCCCGCGACCGCCCCGCGTCCGAGCCCGGCGCCTCCACCGGCAGCAGCCGCATGGTGGTCGGCGGGGTCTGCAGCGCGCTCAGGAACCGGGCCTGCACCAGGTCCACGCTGGCGAGCTCGCCCGCCTCGTAGGCGCGGATGAGCGGCTCCGCGATCTCCGAGGCGTGCTCCGCCGTCGGCTTGTCGCCGACGTCCACCCGCTCGAGCGCCCACTTGCGCCCCAGATACTTGAAGAAACCGATGCCCTTCTTGCCGATCCCGTGAAGCTCGACCTCGTACCCCGCCTCCTCGAGCGTCTCGAGGCGGCGCCGCGCTTCCTTGATGAGATTGGAATTGAAGGCGCCGGCGAGCCCGCGATTGGAGGTGAGGAGGATGACGGCCGCGCGGCGGGGTCCGCCCCTGGCGGGCGTCGCCGGGCGGCGGAGCAGCGGGAACTGCTCGGCCAGCTCGGGGGTGACGAGGTCGGCGAGCACCTCGCGCAGCGCCTCCGCGTAGGGCCGCGCAGCCACCACCCGGTCCTGGGCGCGCTTGAGCTTGGAGGTGGAGACCAGCTCCATCGTCCGGGTGATCTTCCGGGTGTTCTGGACGGAGCGGATCCGTCCCTTGAGCTGCCGACCCTTGGCCATGTTACTCCGCCACGAACAACGGCTTGAAGGAGGCGATGGCCGCCTTGAGCCGGTTGGTGAGGTCGTCGTCCAGCGCCTTCTTGGTGCGGATGTCGTTCAGGACCGCGGGATGGCTCGCCTCGAGGTAGTTGATGAAGTCCCGCTCCCACTGGCGGATGTGCGGCACCGGGACGTCGTCCAGGTGGCCGTTGGTGACGGCGTAGATGATGGCGACCTGCTTCTCCACCGGCACCGGCTGGTACTGCGGCTGCTTGAGCACCTCCACCAGCCGCGCGCCGCGGGCGAGCTGACGCTGGGTGGCGGCGTCGAGGTCGGAGCCGAACTGGGCGAAGGCCTCCAGCTCGCGGAACTGCGCCAGCGAGAGCCGCAGCGGGCCGGCCACCTGCTTCATCGCCTTGATCTGCGCGTTCCCGCCCACCCGGCTCACGCTGATGCCGGCATCCACCGCGGGGCGCACGTTGGAGTAGAAGAGGTCGGTGGTGAGGAAGATCTGGCCGTCGGTGATCGAGATGACGTTGGTCGGGATGTAGGCCGATACGTCGCCCGCCTGGGTCTCGATGATGGGAAGCGCGGTGAGCGAGCCGCCCGGCTTCTTGATGCGGGCGTCGAGCTTCACCACGTCCGGATTCTCGGAGATCTTCGCCGCCCGCTCGAGCAGCCGGCTGTGCAGGTAGAACACGTCGCCCGGATAGGCCTCGCGGCCGGGCGGGCGGCGGAGGATGAGCGAGAGCTGGCGGTACGCCGCCGCCTGCTTGGAGAGGTCGTCGTAGACGCAGAGGGTGGCCTTCCCCTCCTCGTACATGAAGTACTCGGCGATGGCGCAGCCGGCGTAGGGCGCGATGTACTGGAGCGGGGCCGGCTCGGATGCGGAGGCGACCACGACGATGCTGTAATCCATGGCGCCGGCGGCCTTGAGCCGCTCCACCACGGTGGCCACCGTCGAGCGCTTTTGCCCGATGGCGACGTAGACGCACACGACCCCGGTGCCCTTCTGGTTGAGGATCGTGTCCACCGCGATGGCGGTCTTGCCGGTGCCCCGGTCGCCGATGATGAGCTCGCGCTGGCCCCGGCCGATCGGGATCATGGAATCGATCGCCTTGATGCCGGTCTGCAGCGGCTCCTTCACCGGCTGGCGCACGATGATGCCCGGAGCGACCATCTCGACCGCGCGGCTGCCGCTGGCCTTGATCGGCCCCTGCCCGTCCACCGGACGCCCCAGCGCGTCCACCACCCGGCCCAGCATCCCGGGGCCGACCGGCACCTCGAGCAGCCGCCCGGTGCGCCGGACCTCGTCGCCTTCCTTCAGCTTGAGGTAGTCGCCCATGATGGCGGCGCCGACGCTGTCTTCTTCCAGATTCAACACCAGGCCCGCGACCGTCTCACCCGTCTCCTGGACCGTGAACTCCAGCATCTCGCTGGCGATCGCCGAGTCGAGGCCGTAGATCCGGGCGACGCCGTCGCGGACCTCCAGTACCGTCCCCACCTCGGAGACGTCGGTCGTGCCGAGGTCGGCGGCGGCGATCTCCCGCAGCAGGATGTCCTTGAGTTCACCGGGGCGGAGCGAGGTATCGGTGGCCATGAGTCCTGGAGCCTGGATGAAGGATTCGGTTGCGCTCTAGCTTGTGAAATTAATCACAAAAGCGGGAAGCGGGCAAGAGCCGGGAGCGCAATTTAGGGCGTTCGGTCAGTTCCGGCTGCGGGTGTTCCCGCGCACGAAGGCCGCGAGCACCCCCCGGGGGCCGAGTGCGCCGAGCCCGCTGGTGGGCACGTTGGCGATGCGGCGGGCGGTGCCGCTCAAATGGCTGGAGGAGGCGAAGTGAAGCACGCCGACCACGCTGGGGATGGAGTAGCCGGGGTTGGCGAGGAGCTGCGCCGCGCAGGCAATCCTGGTGAGGTCGATCACGCGCTTGAGGTTGGGTGCGCCCCCGGCCCCGAACTGCCGGGACAGATGCTCCCGGCTCACCGAGAGCCGGCGGGCGAGCTCGGTGGTGCGGATGGGCCGCTCCACGTCGGCGAGCAGCAGGTCCCACGCGGCCCGCTGCAAGGGCTCGGTCAGCCGTAGCAGCCGGGGGGCCTCGGCCAAGGCTCGGCGGCGCTCGGCCGTGAGTGAGACCCGGGTCACGATCTCCCCCACCACCGCGTCGTCCACCCCCTCGACCGCCACCGAAGCGACCAGGTGTTTCCGGCAGGCCAGGAGGAGCTCCCCGTCGTCCGGCCGGAAGGCGGCGTACGCCACCACCGGCACCCCGGGCAGGCTCGCCCGGAGCCGGCCCAGCTCGGCCGGGGGCAGCCCGGCGGGGGAGAGGACGACCGCGTCCACCAGCCTCCCGCCGAGCGCGCGGCGAAGCGCCGCCGGCCCCCGGCAGGTCACGACCGTGGCGCCGCCCCTCGGCAGGGTGCGTCGCAGCGCCTGGAGGGCGGCCCTGCTGTCCAGCATGGCGGCGATCGCCGCCACGTCACTCGGCGGCGCGGCGGACTGCTTCCACCGCGTCGTCCCTTTCGGAGCGATCCTCCCGTGGCCGCTCGGCCCGCCGCTCCTTGGGGTGAGAGCGGCCCGCGCCGATCGCGACCAGGGTGCGCACCATTTCCCCCGCGCGCTTGAGCACACCGCGCGCGTTGTCGTAGCTCAGGGTGGCGAGCGCCTGCTCCAGGGGGAGCCACTGACAGGCGGTGATCCCTTCGTCGGTCTGGGGACAGGGGTCGCCCTGCGGACTCTCGAAGAGAAAGAAGTGGCAGTACTTGTGGATGTGACGGCCGCGGAAGCGGAAATGCCAGTCGATTACCCGGATGGGACCCTGGAGCACGAGGTGCTCGAGCCCGGTCTCCTCACTGGTCTCCCGGTGAGCCGCGTCGGCCGGCGACTCGCCCTCCTCGAGGTGCCCCTTGGGGAAGCCCCAGTTGTCGTAGGAGTCGCGGATCAGCAGAAACCGGGTGCCGTCCTCGGGCACCCGGCGGAAGACGATGCCACCGGCGCTCACCTCCAGGTCCACCCGTCGCTTGCCCATCAGAACACCGAGATCTTGAGATACTTGCGGGGGTGCGCCTGGATGTCGGCGAGGAGCTCCCGGAACTGGATCACCGTCGCGGTCGTCTCCCGGTACAGCGTGGAGTCGGTCGCGAGCATGCCGAGGGTGCCGTTACCCTGCTGGATCCGGGTCATGAGGGAGTCGGCCTGCTGCAGCACCCGTACCAGGCTGGCCTCGTTGTCGCGCGCGGCGGCCATGACGGAGCGAAGGTCCGCCGCCGCGCGGCGCAGGTCTTCGCTCGAGGCGCGGCCGTTGTCCATGATGTGCTGGAGCTGCCCCTCGGCGGTGGCGCTGTCGAGGCGCGTGACCGCCTGCCGAAAGGTCTGCGCCACCCCGGCGAAGGCGTCGGAGGTGGTGGCGACGTTGGCGCTCACCCGGTCGATCCGGTCGGTCTGCGCGTTGGCGAAGGTCACCAGCCGCTGGGAGATCGCGGCGAGGTCCTTCACGCTCTGCTGCATGCTCGCGAGCGCCGTGCTGTCGAAGGCCTGGCCGATGCGGGCCGTGATGTCGCCGACGTCCCCCGCGATGCGGCTCGCCTGCGCGGTGAGCTGTCCGATGTCGGGGAGGGTCGCCCCGGGCCAGGCCTCACCCCCGGCCGCGTCCGATTCGATGAGGGCGTTCCGCAGATTGGGATCCGGGGGGAGCGGCTCGAACGGCACCACGTTGGCGCTCCACTCGCCGAACAGGCTGGCCGATGCGGAGATGACCGCGGGGCGGGAGGGCAGGTCCACGGTGCGGTCGATGCTGAACTCGGTCTCCACCCACTCGTTCTCCACCAGGCGGATCGCCTCCACCCGGCCGACGCGGACGCCGCGGAGCGTCACCGGCGCGCCGACGCCGAGCCCACCCACGGTCCGGAACCGGGCGGTGTAGGTCACCTGCTTCTGGTTCACGTCGGTCTCGCTCAGCCAGAGGGCGCCGCCGATCACGAGCGCGAGCGCGGCGAGCACCGCCAGCCCCACGGCGAATTCGTTGCTGCGTTTCACTCGGCCCTCCCGGCCGGCGCCGCGGCCGCATCGCCCGGCCGGCCCTCGATGAACTGACGCACCACGGGGTCCTCGGTGGCCTGGATCTCGCCCACGCTGCCGACCTGCCGGATGGCGCCCTGATAAAGCATGGCGATCCGGTCTCCCACCGTGAAGGCGCTGCGCATGTCGTGGGTGACCACGAGCCCGGTGACGCCCAGGTCGCGGGTGCGGATCATGAGCTGGTCCATGACCGCGGAGGTGACCGGATCGAGGCCGGTCGTCGGCTCGTCGTAGAGAATGTAGTGGGGCTTGAGCGCGATCGCTCGCGCGATGCCGACTCGTTTCCGCATGCCGCCGCTGAGCTCGCCCGGATACCTGCGCTCGGTCCCCGACAGCTCCACCACAGCCAGACTTTCCTCCACGCGCTCGCGAATGGTGGCCTGGTCGTAGCCGCGCTTCACCAGGCCCATGCGGATATTCTCCTCGACCGTCATGGAGTCGAAGAGCGCGGCGAACTGAAAGACGTAGCCGATCCGACCCCGCAGCGCCATGAGCCGCTCCCGGGTCATCTCGTGCACCACCTCACCGTCCACGATCACCCCGCCCGCGTCCGGCTCCAGCAGGCCCACGATGAGCTTGAGGGTCACGCTCTTGCCCGAGCCGGAGTGCCCGATGATGACCGTGTTCTGGCCGTCGGGGACCTCGAGACAGAGTCCCTGAAGCACGGGCTTGGGACCGAACGCCTTGGAGAGATGGTCGAGAACGATCATGAAACAGCGGGGCGGCCGTGCGACCCTGCTGCCCCGCTCACAAGAGCACCAGCGCCCAGAACGCGTCCAGCACGAGGATCGCCTCGCAGCCCAGCACCACCGCGCGAGTGGTGGAGAGACCCACGCCCTCGGCTCCGGCCCTGGCGCCGAGTCCCTGGAGACACCCCATCAGGGCCACGGCCGCGCCGAAGCTGGCGCTCTTCACCAGGCCGAACCAGATGTCCTTGAACCGGTAGAAGAGCTTGAGACCCTTGAGGAACTCGGGAGTCGAGAGGTCGAGCAGGTTGATGGCGGTGACCCATCCGGAGAAGACACCGACCCCCATCGCGAAGGCGGTGACCACGGGAAACATGAGCGCCGCCGCCAGGACCCTGGGCACGATGAGGTAGGAGTTCCGATCGTAGGCCAGGGTCTCGAGGGCGTCCACCTGCTCGGTCACCTTCATCGTGCCCAGCTCGGCGGCGATGCTGGCTCCGACCCGGCCTGCGAGGGCCATGCCGGTGAGCACCGGGCCCAGCTCCATCATGATCGTCTTCCCGACCAGCGCGCCGACGAAGTAGAGCGGAACGGTGCCGGTGAAGATGTAGGAGGAGAGGAGCGAGAGGACGATACCGGTGAAGACGGCGATGAACAGCGTGATCGGCACCGAGTCCACGCCGAGGCGCCGCATCTGCCCGACGAGCAGCGGGCCCCAGGTGCGGTAGTCGGCGAGTGCCCGGACGGTCTCGAGGCTTCGCCGACCGACGTGCGCGACGAAGCCGTCCCGGCCGGCGACACGGGATGCCACGGAGGGCTGCACGCTTTCAAGGTATGGTGAGGCAACAAGCTATGGAAGTGGAACCGCAGCGGCGCCGGGCCGGCCCGCTTTCGCGCTATGCCGCGAAGCTGGCCAGCGCCCGCCCCACGTCACCCTCCTTGAGGCGCTTGAGGGCACGGTCGCGAAGCTGCCGGACCCGCTCGCGGGTGACGCCCAGCATGCCGCCGATTTCCTCCAGCGTGTGCTCGCGCCCCCCGTCCAGCCCGAAGTACAGACGGAGCACCTTGGCGTCCCGCGGCGGCAGGCTCCGCAGCGCGCGCTCGATCTCCTCGGAGAGGAAGGTCTCCATCGCCCGCTCCTCGGAGTCCCCCTGCTCATCGGCGATGAAGCGCTCGATGAGCGAGCGATCACCTTCGGGGTCGAGGGGGGCGTCGAGCCGCACATCCGCGGTGTTGAGGGCGGCCAGCGACTGCACCACCTCGAGCGAGAGGCCGGTGGCGCCAGCGATCTCCTCGGGGGTCGGCTCGCGGCGCAGCTCCTGGCGGAGCGACTCGGCCGTCCGCACGATACGCGAGAGGTCGGCGGTGCGGTTGAGCGGCACCCGCACCGTGCGCCCGTGGCGGGCGAGTGCCGCCAGGATGGCCTGGCGGATCCACCAGACGGCGTAGGAGATGAACTTGACGCCCTGGTCGGGATCGAACTTGCGGGCCGCGGTGAGGAGTCCGACGTTCCCCTCGCCGATGAGGTCGGTGAGCGCGAGCCCGCGGTTCTGGTACTTCTTGGCCACCGAGATCACGAACCGGAGGTTGCGCTTGACCAGCTCCTGCATCGCCTCGGCGTCGCCGGCGCGCACCCGGCGCGCGATCGCGATCTCCTGCTGCGCGGTGAGCAGGGGGGTCTTGCTGACCTCGAACAGGTACTGGTCCAGGATGTCCCGGTCGGCATCGTAGACGCCCAGGCTCTTGGCGGTCTCCCGCCGGCGGGGACGTCTGGGCTTGGCCTCGGCGGTGTGCGCCAGGATCTCGGCCGTGCTGAGGTCGGGCGAGAGCGGCTCGGCCGAGAGGTCCGCCGGCCGTTTGGAAGGCCGTTTGGCCCGCTCCTGCTTGGACTGCTCCCTGGGGGCCCGGTCCGAGTCGCTCTTCTTCTTGCTCATGAGTCCACGATATGCTGGTGGCGGCGCGGGGGAGCGCCGGGCTCTGGCGGATGCGATCTGCCCACGGCGGTCTGCTTGACGCTCGGGTGGGATCCGGGCTAGCTTTCCGTGCTGCCGCAACGCCGACCTGTCGTCCCGAGGCGGGTCAATATATAACGGGGGCGTAGCTCAGTTGGGAGAGCGCGTGAATGGCATTCACGAGGTCAGGGGTTCGATCCCCCTCGCCTCCACTTCAGCGGGCGGCGGGCAAGTGGGTCGGCGGGGCCGAAGCCAGCACGGGTGCTAGAACTCCTGCAGAGCAGTCATTAGATTGTCGCTCGTCGCGGGAATAGCTCAGTTGGTAGAGCACAACCTTGCCAAGGTTGGGGTCGCGGGTTCGAGTCCCGTTTCCCGCTCTCGGCAGCACGAGGTACCGCAGGACACGTCGCGGGGTGGAGCAGTCTGGTAGCTCGCCGGGCTCATAACCCGGAGGTCGTGGGTTCAAATCCCACCCCCGCTATGATGGCAGGACAGAGGGGCGGCAGGGCGGGGGGCAGAAGGGCTGCCCGCTGCCCCACCGCCCCTCTGCCCCGCTTGCACCGGGCGGTTAGCTCAGTTGGTTAGAGCGCCACGTTGACATCGTGGAGGTCACAAGTTCGAGTCTTGTACCGCCCATAGCCAGGCGCCCTTAGCTCAATTGGATAGAGCATTTGACTACGGATCAAAAGGCTGGGGGTTCGAGTCCCTCAGGGCGCATCACGGAAAGCAAAGCCCCGCCGTCATTTACTGACGGGCGGGGTTCGTGTTTCTAGGCCGCGGTCGGAATGGTGCAGGCTTTTGGTGCGGATTAATCCGTGGTCTCTTGCCACGTTATGAAGAAGCTACCTGCGGAGACTTTCACCGCGGCATGCCCGCCTTGGTGGCCGCGAGGACGTTGACAG
>DASUSR010000142.1:0-4266 GCA_036375015.1 Gemmatimonadales bacterium | reverse complement strand
CGGCACCATGCAGGACCGGGTCCCGCAGGCGAGGATCTACAAGGTCTGGAACGTCCCCCAGTGGGGCTCGGCGGAGGGCGAGTACCTCGGCCTGCTGGCGCAGGTGCTCAGCAGCGGCAAGTCGTCCCGGCTCTACAAGCGCCTGGTGTACGACGAGCAGATCGCGACCGACGTCACCGCCTACACCGACCTGCGGGAGATCGGCGGGCTGTTCGTCATTCAGGCCACCGCGCGCCCGGGCGACGACCTCGAGGGGGTGGAGAAGGCCATCGACGAAGAGCTGGCGCGGCTCCTCGCGGGAGGCCCCACGCCGGCCGAGCTGCAGCGAGTGAAGACGCAGTACCGGGCGGGCTTCATCCGGGGAGTGGAGCGCATCGGCGGGTTCGGCGGCAAGTCGGACGTCCTGGCGCAGGGAGCCGTCTTCGCGGACGATCCCGACTTCTACCGGACCCGGCTCCGCCGCATCGCGGGTGCCACCGCCGCCCAGGTGCGTGCCGCCGGCAGCCGGTGGCTCTCCGACGGGGTGTACACCCTCGAAGTGCTGCCCTTCCCCGAGTACCGCACCGCCGCCGCCGGCGCCGACCGCTCCAGGCTCCCCGAGCCCGGCGCGCCGGTCGAGACGTCGTTCCCCGAGCTGGAGCGCGACACCCTCTCGAACGGCCTCAAGATCCTGCTGGCCCGGCGGACCTCCATCCCGCAGGTGGAGTTCGAGCTCCTGCTCGACGCGGGGTACGCCGCCGACCAGTTCGGCGTATCCGGCACGGCCAGCCTGGCGATGGCGATGCTGGACGAGGGCACCCGGACGCGCAGCTCGCTCCGGATCAGCGACGAGCTCGCCGCTCTGGGCGCCAACCTCACGGCCGGCTCCTCACTCGACGTCTCGGCGGTCTCGCTCGAGGCGCTCCGCGACAAGCTGGACGCGTCCCTGGCGCTCTACGCCGACGTGATCCTCAATCCCTCGTTCCCGGAGGCCGACTTCGAGCGGCTCAAGCGCCAGCGGCTCGCCCAGATCCAGCGGGAGAAGTCGCAGCCGGTCGGCATGGCGCTGCGGGTGCTCCCCCGCCTGCTCTACGGCGAGGGGCACGCCTATGCGAACCCGTGGACCGGCTCGGGCACCGAAGAGTCCACCCAGCGGATCTCGCGCGACGACCTGGTCCGGTTCCACCGCACCTGGTTCAAGCCCAACCACGCGACCATGGTCGTGGTCGGCGCCACGACGATGCAGGAGATCCGCCCCAAGCTCGAGCGTCTGTTCGCGGGCTGGGCACCGGGCGAGGTGCCGGCCAAGAACATCAAGCCGGTCGCGAAGCCGGACCGGCCCACCGTGTACCTGATGGACCGTCCAGACGCGATTCAGTCGCTGATCCTGGTGGGCGACCTCGCGCCGCCCAAGGCCAACCCGGACGAGCCCGCCATCGAGACGATGAACACCGTGCTCGGCGGGACCTTCACCTCGCGGATCAACATGAACCTGCGCGAGTCCAAGCACTGGTCCTACGGCGCGTTCACGTTCTTCCGCGATGCCCGGGGCCAGCGGCCCTTCGTGGTGTACGCCCCGGTGCAGACCGACAAGACCAAGGACGCGATGCTCGAGCTGGGCAAGGAGCTGCGGGGCATCCTGGGGCAGCAGCCCGTGACGGCCGAGGAGCTGGAGCGGGCGGTGGCCTCGCTCACCCTCACCCTCCCGGGCGCATGGGAAACGATGGGTGCCGTCGCCGGGACGATGCACGAGATCGTGGCCTACGGCCTGGACGACCGCTACTTCGATACCTATGCCGAACGGGTGCGCGCCCAGACGATCGAGTCGGTCACCGCGGCCGCCCGGGCGACGATTCAGCCCGACCGCCTGGTCTGGGTGGTGGTCGGCGACCGCTCGAAGATCGAGGCCCCCCTTCGCGAGCTCGGCCTGGGGGAGATCCGCCTCATCGACGCCGACGGCAAGCCGCTCGGCGGGGTCTGAGCATTCCCCCACTCCTGGTTCTCCTCGCGCTGCTCCTCGCGGGGTCGCTGCTGCCGGCCGAGGCGGCCGCGCAGCGGCGATCCGGCGGGGGCGGGCTGCTCCACGGCCCGCTCGAGGTGGGCCCGCGTGCCGGGCGCGACTTCAAGAACCACGCATGGCTCTTCGGCGGGCAGGTTCGGATCCCCGTGGGGCGCAACCTGGAGCTCAGGCCCAGCGGCGACCTGGTCTTTCCGCGCGACGACGGGATGGGCTGGCAGATCAACGGCGACGCGGCCATCCGGCTGGGACAGGGCGGCGGGCTCTACGTGGGCGGCGGACTCGCGGTGGTGCACCCGGATGACGGGGAGACCGAGACCGGCTACAATCTGTTCTTCGGGCTCGGCACCGCCCCGCCCGGGGCCGGCGCCAAGCCGTTCATCGAGTTTCGCTGGACGGACATCAACGACACCAGGCCGTTCCGGCTCATGCTCGGGGTGATGTACCGACTCTGACCGGACGGCTCTCCACCGGGAGACCCCATATGCCTACCAGTACCGCCAGTGCCGCCTGGGAAGGCGGCCTCCGCCAGGGTCGCGGCCGGTTCGCCGCGGGATCGAAGGCGTTCGAGGGGGAGTACTCTTTTGCGACCCGCTTCGTGGAGGGCACCCAGGGCACCAACCCCGAGGAGCTCCTCGCGGCGGCGCACGCGGCGTGCTTCAGCATGGCGCTCTCGCTGATTCTCGAGAAGGCCGGGACGCCGCCCACCCGCGTCAGCACGACCGCACGTTGCTCCATCGAACCGGCGGGCGAGGGCTTCAAGATCACGAAGATGCGTCTGGAGACCCGGGGCGAAGTGCCGGGAGTGGATCAGGCGGCGTTCGCCAAGGCCGCCGACGCCGCCAAGGAGGGATGCCCCGTGTCGGGCGCGCTCAAGGGCAACGTGCAGTTCGAGCTCGACGCGAGGCTGGCATAGACCCCATCTGCCACACCCTCGTCGGCGCCGGCCTCGCCAGAAGCGGGCTCGGCCGGCGCTCGGCGCTCGGCAGCGCGACTCTCCTGGTCGGCGCCAACCTCCCCGACATCGACGTACTGGCCTACCTGGGCGATCCCGCGGCGGACCTCGCCTTCCGCCGGGGGTGGACCCACGGCGTGCTGGCGATGGCGGTGCTGCCGTTCCTGCTGGCCGGTATGATGGTGGGCGTGGACCGGCTCGGCCGCCGCATCGGGGGCTCGGTGCTGCCCTCCCGGGCCTCGCCCCGGCAGCTCCTGCTCCTCTCGGCCATTTCGATCGTCTCTCATCCCATTCTCGACACGCTCAACACCTACGGCATGCGCTGGCTCATGCCGTTCGACGGCCGGTGGTTCTACGGCGACGCCCTGTTCATCGTGGATCCGTGGCTCTGGCTCGCGCTCGGGTTCGGCGTCGTCCTGAGCCGGCGCCGCCGGGCAGGGGGCCGCGGTCTCGCGCCCGAGCGGACCGGGCCGGCCCGGGCGGCCCTGGCCTTCACCGCGGTGTACGCCGGTGCGATGGCGCTCTCCGGCGCGGCGGCTCGCGGGATCGTGCGCGCGGACCTGGAGCGGCGCGGCGGCCCGTTGGACGCGCTCATGGTCGCGCCGCTGCCGGCGACTCCCTTCAGCCGGACTGTGGTCGCGGCCCAGGGAGACGAGTACCGGCTGGCGCGATTCCGCTGGCTCGAGCGCCCCCGCCTGGATCCCGCCGCGCTGCGCAGCTTCCCGCGAGGACGGCCTCCCCATCCCGCCGTCGAAGCCGCGACCTCGACCCCCGTGGCGCAGCGGTTCCTGGGGTGGGCACGGTTCCCCTCTTACCGGGTGGAGGACCGCGGCGCCGGGGCGTACCTCGTGCACATCATGGACCTTCGCTACGCCGACCGGCCCGGTGTGTCCTTCGGCTCGGTCTCCATCCCGGTCAGGCTCGACGCCGCCCCGACACCGTAGCCGCCACAGCAGGCTCCTCTCTAGCCGGCCAGGCGGCGGGCCAGCTCCAGATACCCTTCGATCATCCCCTCCAGCCGCGCCTGGCGGTCGGGCTCGCTCAGCAGACCGGACTCGAGGAACGCCTTGGCCGCCCACGGCAGCACGTACATGTCGGGGTAGACCACGACGCCGAGACCCTCGAGCGGGATGCGGAGCTGCCACAGCCCCCGAATACCGCCGAACTGGCCGTTGGACGCGGAGAGCAGGAAGCAGCTCTTGCCGCGCAGGGGAACCGGCCGGATCCGGGAGATCCAGTCGATCGCGTTCTTCAGCGTGCCGGGGAGGGAGTAGTTGTACTCCGGAGAGGCGAGGAGGATGCCGTCCGCCGCCAG
>DASUSR010000141.1:0-17671 GCA_036375015.1 Gemmatimonadales bacterium | reverse complement strand
GCCGCTCTGGCGGGTCAACCCCTCCACCGTGACGTCGTTGAGCCCGAGGTTGAGGATGGTCTCCATCATCCCGGGCATGGACACCGCCGCGCCCGAGCGCACCGAGACCAGCAGCGGATTGTCGCCGTCGCCGAAGTGCTTGCCGGTGGCGGTCTCCAGCCGCTGCAGGGTGTTCTCCACCTCGACCCGGAGCCGCTTGGGGAACTGCCGGCTCTCGAGATAGTGGAGGCAGAGGCTGCTGGCGATGGTGAAGCCGGGCGGAACGGGAATCCCGATCGTCGTCATTTCGGCGAGACCGGCGCCCTTGCCGCCCAGGATCTCCTTCATGGCCGAGGTGCCGTCGGCGCGGCCCTGCCCGAAGAAGTAGACCAGCGGCTGGGTGTAGGGGCCGCTCATGCCGGGGTCGCGATCAGGGGCGAGGCGTGACGCAGCTGCACCAGGTCCTCCGGGACCGGGGTGGGGTAGTGGCCCGAGAAGCAGGCGTGGCAGAACCCGCTGGCGCTGCCGGCCGCGCGGAGCATGCCGTCCAGCGAGAGATAGCCGAGCGAGTCCACGCCGAGGAACTCCCGGATCTCCTCGACAGAGTGGCTCGCGGCGATGAGCTCCTCGCGGGTCGGGGTGTCGATGCCGTAGTGGCAGGGTCCGGTGATGGGGGGCGAGGCCAGCCGCAGATGCACCTCGCGGGCGCCGGCGGCGCGAATCATCTGGACGAGGCTCTTGCTGGTGTTGCCTCGCACCAGACTGTCATCCACCACCACGACCGACCGGCCGTGAATGACGTCCTTCACCGGGTTGAACTTGATCTTGACCTTGGCCACGCGATGGTTCTGCGCCGGGCTGATGAAGGTGCGGCCCACGTAATGGTTCCGGATGAGGCCGTACTCCAGCTTGATCCCGGACACCTCGGAGTAGCCGAGGGCCATGGCATTGGAGCTGTCGGGGACGCTGAAGACCACCTCGGCGGCGGGCGCGGGCTGCTCCCGGGCGAGCTCACGGCCCAGCTCGCGGCGCACCCGATCCACCGACTCGCCGAACACCGTGCTGTCCGGCCGGGAGAAATACACCAGCTCGAACACGCAGCGGCTCACCGGGCGGGGCGAGAGCCGGGGCAGCTCGGTCACGCGGCCGTCGTCGATCCGGACGAAGTCGCCCGGCTGGAGCTCACAGGCGATGCTGGCCCCCACGAGGTCGAGCGCGCAGGTCTCCGACGCGACCACCATGCCCCCGCCGAGGCGCCCCATGACGAGCGGCCGGAACCCGCGGCTGTCCACCACGGCGTAGAGGGTCCGCCCCACCGCGATCACCAGGCTGTACGCGCCCTCCACCTGCTCCAGCGCGTCCCGGATCTGGCCCTCGATGGTGTCCGCCTCGGAGCGGGCGATGAGGTGCACCATGACCTCGGTGTCGGAGGAGCTGGTGAAGATCGCCCCCTTTTCCACCAGCTCCCGCTTGAGCTCCGGGGCGTTGGTCAGATTGCCGTTGTGGGCGATGGCCAGCGGCCCGCAGCGGGTGTTGACGCTGCAGGGCTGCGCGTTCGCGAGCACCGTGCTTCCGGTGGTGGAGTAGCGGGTATGCCCCACCGCCACGTCGCCGGGGAGCTGGGCCAGCCTGGCCTCGTCGAAGGTCTCGGACACCAGACCCATGCCCCGGCTGGTGCGCGGGGTCCCGGCGCGGTCCACCGCGACGATGCCGGCACTCTCCTGTCCCCGATGCTGCAGGGCGTAGAGGCCGAGATAGGCCAGCCGGGCCGCGTCCGGGACACCGGAGACGCCGATGATACCGCACATGCTTACTCTCCCGCCGAGCGATCCACGTCCGGATGCTGCATGCGCCGGGGAATCGCCTCGAAGTAAATCCGGCGCAGCGCCGGGGTACCCCACCTCAACAAGTCTCCCCCCACCCGCAGTTCCAGATCGCCCGCGGGCTCGCCGACCCACCCGGCCCGGAACACCGGCACCTGGTGCTCGACGGCCGCCGCGACAAACTCGTCGGCCACGGCCGGATCGCAGGAGACGACCACGCGTCCGGCATCCTCGCCGTACAGCAGCGCCTCGGGCTCGAGGCCGTCGGCGTAGCCGCTGAGATCGACCCGGGCCCCCAGAGGGGCGGGGGAATAGGGGCCGCCGATCGCCGCCTCGGCCAGCGCCACGAGGAGCCCGCCCTCCGAGCAGTCGTGGGCGGAGCGGAGCAGGCGGCCGGCGGCGGCGGCGGTGAGCAGCCGCTGCAGCCGGCGCTCGGCCTCGAGGTCCACCGGCGGCGTCCGCCCGCCGACGAAATCCCGCACCTCCGCCCAGTAGGCCGAGCCCCCCAGCTCGCCCCGGGTGGTACCGACGAGGATGATCTCGTCGCCGGGCTGCTGGAAGTGGCTCACCAGCCGGTCGTCCGCCCGATCCAGCAGGCCGACCATGCCAATCACGGGCGTCGGGTCCACCGCGCCCAGCGGACTCTCGTTGTAGAAGGAGACGTTGCCGCCGGTGACCGGCGTGTCGAAGGCGCGGCAGGCGTCCGCGATGCCCCGGCTGGCCTCGCGGAACTGGAAGAAGACGTCCGGCTTCTCCGGGTTGCCGAAGTTGAGGCAGTCGGTGATCCCCAAGGGCCGCGCTCCGGTGCAGGCGATGTTGCGGGCGGCTTCCGCGACCGCCGCCTTGCCGCCCTCGTAGGGGTCGAGCGCCACCAGCCGCGCGTTGCAGTCCACCGTGACCGCCAGCCCGAAGCCGGTGCCTGGCACCCGCAGCACACCGGCGTCGCCGCCGGGCCCGAGCACCGTCGAGGCCTGCACGCTGGAGTCGTACTGCTCGTAGACCCAGCGTTTGCTGGCGATGTTCGGGCTGTCGAGCAGCAGCTCGAGGGCGGCCCCGACGTCGGCGGAGGGCGGTCGGGTGGGTGACGCGCTCCGGCGCGCCCGTGCCGCCTCGCTCTCCCGGGCCTCGGGGTGGTAGATGGGGCAGTCGTCCACCAACCGCTGCCCCGGAATGGCTGCCACCACGAGACCGTCGTGTCGGACCCGGAAGATGCCGTCGTCGGTCACCCGGCCGATCGGGGTGGCGCCGAGCTCCCACTTGGCGCAGACCGCCTGGATCTCGGCCACCCGTCCCGGCTCGGCGACGACCAGCATCCGCTCCTGCGACTCCGAGAGCAGGATCTCGTACGGCGTCATGCCCGGCTCGCGGGTCGGCACCAGTCCGGTGTCGATCTCCACGCCGACGCCCCCGCGCGCCGCCATCTCGGCACTCGAGCTGGTGAGCCCGGCGGCTCCCATGTCCTGGATCGCCACGATCAGGCCGGAGGTGATGAGCTCCAGGCTCGCCTCCAGCAGGAGCTTTTCGGTGAAGGGATCGCCCACCTGCACCTGCGGCCGCCGGGCCTCGCTCTTCTCCGACAGCCCCTCCGAGGCGAAGCTGGCCCCGTGAATGCCGTCCCGACCGGTGCGCGCGCCCACGGAGAGCAGCACGTTGCCCACGCCGTGGGCGGCGGCCCGGATGAGATCGTCCTCCCTGAGGACCCCGACGCACATCGCGTTCACCAGCGGGTTCCCGCTGTACCCGGGGGCGAAACCCACCTCCCCGCCAAGGGTCGGGATCCCCACGCAGTTGCCGTAGTCACCCACGCCGCGGACCACGCCGGCAAAGAGATAGCGGTTGCGGGGCTGGTCCAGCGGCCCGAACCGCAGGCTGTTGAGCACGGCGACCGGTCTGGCCCCCATGGTGAACACGTCGCGGAGGATCCCGCCCACCCCCGTCGCGGCGCCCTGGTACGGCTCGACGGCCGAGGGATGGTTGTGGGACTCGATCTTGAACGCCACGGCCCATCCGTCAGGCAGCCGGAGCACCCCCGCGTTCTCCCCGGGCCCCTGGACCACTTGCGGGCCGGTGGTGGGGAAGGTCTTGAGCACCGGCTTGGAGTGCTTGTAGCTGCAGTGCTCCGACCAGAGCGCGGAAAAGACGCCCAGCTCGGTCAGGGTCGGCGCGCGGCCCAGCAGGTCCAGGATCCGGTCGTACTCGAGCTGGTTGAGGTTGTGCTCCCGCACCACCTCGGGCGTGACCGGGCGCTCCCCCGGAAAGGAGAATGCCTCGGTGCTCCCGGCGACGGCCGAACCGGTCACTTGACGCCCTCGCGCTTCTTTCCGGGCCCGCGAAAGGCGGAGAACGCGTCGGAGATCACCCGCGTGAGCAGGGCGGGGCGCTCCTCGCTGGCCAGGGCATCGAGCTCGCCCGCGTCGAGCCACATCCCGCCGCAGTGGGGGCAGGTCTCGATCTGAACGCCGTGGTGCTCGCTGCTCGACAGGTCGTACCCGTCCTTGGGGCACTTCATGTAGTGCGACTTTCGCTCCGCCTCGAGGGCGGCCTTCTCGGCCAGCTCCCGCTGCTTCTTGATCAGCTCGGCGTTCTGCTGGGCGAAATACTCGTCTTCATTGCGGCTGGGCTTGTCGGTGCTCATGGGCTGGTCGCCTTGCTGGTGGCGGCGCGGGGCCGCCAGGCAGCCATGGAGGTGAAGAACCCGGCGCCGTCGTCGGGACCCGCCGGATCGCCGGCCCGCTCCGGGTGGGGCATGATGCCCACGACGTTGCCCTCCGCATTGCTGATGCCGGCGATGTGGTGGGCGGAGCCGTTGGGGTTGGGCTGGTAGGGCGAGCCCTCGGTTTCCGGCACGTAGCGCAGGACCACCCGGCCCTCGGCCTCGAGCATTCGCAGGGTGTCGGCGGACGCGGCGAACCGCCCCTCGCCGTGGGCGACGGGCAGCCGGATACGGGACCCGGCCGGGTAGACGGAGGTGAAGGGGGTATCGCTCCGCTCCACCACGAGGTCCACCGGCTTGGACACGAAGCTCAGTCCGGCGTTCCGCATCAGGGCCCCGGGGAGCAG
The DNA here is from genome assembly GCA_036375015.1 of Gemmatimonadales bacterium. Taxonomy (GTDB): domain Bacteria; phylum Gemmatimonadota; class Gemmatimonadetes; order Gemmatimonadales; family GWC2-71-9; genus CAVVWJ01. The sequence continues at coordinate 12,809 of DASUSR010000141.1, read as the reverse complement.
GTGGCTCTCGCAGAGGATCTGGAAGCCGTTGCAGATGCCGAGCACCGGCCCGCCCTCGGCCGCGTGGCGCTGCACCGCCTGCATGACCGGGCTGAACCGCGCGATGGCCCCCGCGCGCAGGTAGTCGCCGTAGCTGAACCCGCCGGGGAGGATCACCACGTCGGCGGCCCGCAGATCGGGATCGCGGTGCCAGACGAAGTATGCGTTCAGTCCGGCGCGCTCGGCGCTCCGCAGGGCGTCGAAATCGGAGTTGCTGCCGGGAAAGCGGATCACCGCCACGTTGAGCATCAGCGCTCCTCCACCTGCACCAGGTAGTCCTCCGTCACCGGGTTGGCCAGGAGCTTGTCGCACATCTGCCGGGCCCGCGCCTCGGCCTCCGCGGAGGTGGCCGCTCGCACGTCCAGCTCGATGGCCCGGCCCACCCTGACCTCCCCGGCCTCGGCGAAGCCAAGCGCGGACAGGGCGTGCTCGACCGCCTGGCCCTGCGGGTCCAGCAGACCGGCGCGGGGCATGACTCGCACGTGAACCCGGTAGCTCATCCGTCCTCTTCGTTCTGGCGTCGGTCGCCCCAGGCGCCGCGCCGTTCGCGGGTGACCGGGGGCAGGGGCCCCTCGGTGCCGTCGGACAGTCGCTCCTCGACCGGCCCGGCGGGCTCGGACTCGGGGCGCTCCATCAGCCCCAGTACGGTGGCCCGGGCGATCCCGAAGAACATGTAGAACAGCCCGAGCGGAAACAAAAAATACTCGGGTACGAACAGCACGCCGAGGAGGATCGCGACGTGCACCGCCAGACCGAAGAGCCCCTTGGCGCTCCGGACCCCGATCGGCGGGAACTTGGGATACTTGACGTTGCTCACCATGAGCAGGGCGAGCAGCAGCATCAGCACCACCAGCCCCTGGTGCTGCAGATCCATGTAGGCCAGCGAGGCGCGGTACCATTCCGTCTGGCTGAACGGGTAGTACACCGCCAGCGTCATCCCGGCGGAGGGGGAAGGCATGCCGGTGAACCAGCCGGTGGAGGGCTTCCCGGCCGAGAGCACGTTGTAGCGCGCCAGCCGGAGCGCCACCGCCGTCACGTAGATGTAGCACAGGATCCAGGCGAAGCGCCCGGCGCTGGCGAAGTCGAGAAAGTAGATGAGCAGCGCCGGCGCCACCCCGAAGGAGATCACGTCCACCAGCGAGTCGAGCTCGGCGCCGAACCTGGTGCCGGTGCCCGAGAGCCGCGCCACCCGCCCGTCCAGCATGTCGAGAATGCCGGCGAAGACGATGAACCACCCGGCCCAGCGGAAGTTTCCATTGAAGGCGGAGACGATGGCCCAGAACCCGAAGAACAGGTTGCCGAGGGTGAAGGCGCTCGGCATCACCACCACCACCTGGCGCATCGAGGGCCGGCGCAGCCCCTCCCGTCGCGATCTCAGCTCCATTCGGCCACCACCGTCACTCCGACCCGGGTCGTATCGCCGGTGCGCACCAGCACCCGGGTCCCCAGCGGCAGAAACAGGTCCACGCGCGAGCCGAAGCGGATCATGCCCAAGCGCTGTCCCTGGCGCACCACGGTCCCCACCGCGTGATCGGTCACGATCCGCCTTGCGACCAGGCCCGCGATCTGCCGGATCAGCATCCTGCCCCGCGGTGTGGTGAGCCCCACCGAGCTCTGCTCGTTGTCGAGGCTCGACTTTTCCGACGCGGCGTGGAGGAACTTCCCGGCATTGTAGTGCCGGTAGGCCACCGTTCCGTCGCTCGGGTAACGGTTCACGTGGCAGTCGAACACGTTCATGAAGGTGGAGATCCGGACCGCGCGTCCGCCGAAGAACGCGGGCTCCTCCACCTCGGACACGTCCACCACCTTCCCGTCGGCCGGCGCCACGATGATCCGGTCGCCCAGGCTCCAACGCCGCTCCGGATCGCGGAAGAAGGCGACGACCCACACGGACAGCAACAGCCAGACGGCGGCGAGCGCCCACCACGGGGCGGTGCCTCGCCACACGGCGACCAGGACGAGCGCCAGGGCGATCGCCCACGCGCCGACGATGAACCACTTGCCCTCCGGCGCCGTTCGCATCATGCCGAGGTCTCCAGCGCGCGGCCGGTGAGGCGCCGGAAAGCCTCCAGGTAGCGCAGCGAGGTGGCCTCGACCACCTCCGGCGGGAGTGTCGGCGGCGGTGCCTCGCCGTTCCAGCGGCCCAGCGTCCTCAGTCCGGCCAGGTAGTCCCGCAGCGGCTGCTTGTCGAAGCTCGGCTGGGGCCGACCAGGCTGGTACTGGTCGGCCGGCCAGAAGCGGGAGGAGTCGGGCGTCATCACTTCGTCGATGAGGCGGAGCTCGCCGTCATCGTCGGTGCCGAACTCGAACTTGGTGTCGGCAATGATGAGGCCGTGCTCGGCCGCGTGGTCCCGGCCCGCCCGGTAGACCGCGAAGCTGGCCTCCCGCAGGCGCTCCGCCGTGTCGAGGCCAAGGGCGTCGGCCAGCCGGGCGAACGGGACGTTGAGGTCGTGTCCGGTCTCCGCCTTGGTGGCGGGAGAAAAGATCGGCGGGTCCAGCCGGCCGCTCTCCAGCAGCCCGGCGGGCAGCGGCTCCCCCGCGAGCGTGCCGCGCTCGCGGTACTCCGCCCAGGCCGAGCCCGCGAGATAGCCGCGTACCACGCATTCGAAGGGCACCGGAACGGTCCGCCGCACCAGCATGGCGCGGCCGGTCACCTCCGCCTGATGCGCCCGCAGCGCGGGGACCCGGGCCAGGATCTCGCCGGTGTGCGCGGTGACGTAGTGGGACGGGAACACGCGCGCCAGCTTCGCGAACCAGAAGGCGCTGATCTGGGTGAGCACCGCGCCCTTCCGCGGCACCGGCTCGCGCATGATCACGTCGAACGCGCTCACCCGGTCGCTGGCCACCAGCAGCAGGTGCTGCGGGTCTACCTCGTACACCTCGCGCACCTTGCCCCGCCGAACCAGGGGCAGCGGCAGGCGGCTCTCGGCGAGCGTCGTCACACTCGCACCTCGGCGGTCTCGGTCTCGGCGGCCAACGGTCGGGCGCGGAGGAGCAGCGGCCCCAGGTACTCGGACAGGAACTCGCCCACCTGCTCGGCGGCCCGCCCGGTGTACCGGGCGGGGTCCAGCTCGGCCTGGAGCGCGGCCGCGGGGACCGAGGCGAACGCGGGGTCGGCGGCGAGCCGCTCGAGCAGGTCGTTGGCCGCCCCCCGACTGGTCGCCTCGGCGACCGCGAGGCTGTGGCGGCGGATCACCTCGTGCAGCCCCTGGCGGTCGCCCCCGCCGGCCACGCCCAGCATCAGCCAGCGCTCGGTGGCCATGAACGGCATATGCTCGGCCACGTGGCGCCGGATCACATCTTCCCGCACCTCGAGCCCGGCGGCGATGTTGGTGGCGAGCACCAGGATCGCGTCGGTGGCGAGAAAGGCTTCCGGCAAGGTGAGGCGGCGGTTGGCGCTGTCGTCGAGAGTGCGCTCGAGCCACTGCGCCGCGGCGGTGTGGGCGCCGTTGGCCTGCAGCGAGATCACGAACCGCGCGAGACCGGCGATCCGCTCGGCCCGCATCGGGTTGCGCTTGTAGGCCATGGCGCTCGAGCCGATCTGCTCGGTCTCGAACGGCTCGAGCAGCTCGCCCTCGTGCTGGAGCAGGCGGAGGTCGCCGGCCATCTTGGCGGCGGACTGCGCCACCGCGCTCAAGGCGTCAAGCACCGCGCTGTCGGTCTTGCGGGGATACGTCTGTCCCGTCACCGCGAACTGCTCGGCAAACCCGAGCTTGCGGGTCACCCGCCGTTCCAGCTCGCGCACCCGCGCGTGGTCCCCGCCGAACAGCTCGAGGAAGGAGGCCTGGGTCCCGGTCGTTCCCTGGCAGCCGCGGAAGCGGAGCGTCTCGATCCGGTGGGACAGCTCCTCCACGTCGAGCGCGAAGTCCTGCATCCAGAGCGTGGCCCGCTTGCCGACCGTGGTGAGCTGGGCCGGCTGGAAGTGGGTGTACGCGAGGCAGGGAAGGGCGGCCCGGCGCGCGGCGAAGGTCTCCAGCGCGCCGAGCACGGCGATCAGCCGGCCCAGCAGGAGGCGCAGTCCCTCCCGCATGACGATCAGGTCGGCGTTGTCGGTGACGAACGCGCTGGTGGCGCCGAGGTGGAGATACGGCCGGGCGGCCGGGGCCTGGTCGCCGAAGGCGTGGACGTGCGCCATCACGTCGTGGCGGAAGCGCCGCTCGTAGCGCGCCGCCGCGGCGAGGTCCGCGTCGTCGAGGTGGGCCCGCATCTGGGCAAGGGCCTCCTCCGGGATGTCGAGCCCGAGCTCGCGCTCCGCCTCGGCGAGGGCCAGCCACAGGCGCCGCCAGAGACCGATCCGGCGCGGCTCGCCCCACAGGATCTGCATGGCGGGCGAGGCATAGCGGGTGCCCAGCGGTGAGCGCCAGCGGTCGTCGGTCATCGGAACACCAGGTCGGTGAAGGTGATCTGGCCCTCGCGCTCGAGATAGATCCGGACCACTTCGCCCGGACGCACGTTCAACAGGTCGGCCACCTGGGAGGCGGCCCGCACCGCGCTCCGGTTCACGGCGAGGATCACGTCGCCCGCCTGCAGGCCCGTGGCGCGGCTCACCTGGGGCGAGATCCGGAAGATCAGCACCCCGGATTCGCTGCGGATGCCGCGCTCCGCCCGGATGGCCGGGGTGACGTTGATCAGCTCGAGGTCCTGGAGCACGGTGTACTTCTCGGCGGTGACCGTCGGCAGGTCGCCGGTGACCACGCGGCGGCGGCCGGTCTGCTCCCCCCTCCGCACGGCGAGCTCCACCGCGTCGCCCACGTGCAGGTCGAGCTTGACCGCCTCCCAGTCGAGATAGTTGCGGAGCCGGCGTCCCGCCGCCTCGATCAGCACGTCGCCCCGGCGCAGACCCGCCTTGGCGGCCGGGCCGCCGGGGGCCACGTCGGTCACCAGCACGCCGCCGCGGCTCTTCCAGTCACGCATCCCGCCGGCGCCCTCGACGTCGAGTCCGACCCAGGCCCGCCGGACGGAGCCGCTCCGGATGATCTCGTCGGCCACCCGCAGCGCCCGCTCGATCGGGATCGCGAACCCCAGCCCGACGGAGCCGCCGCTGTTGCTGAAGATCGACGAGTTGACCCCGACCACCTCGCCGAGGGCGTTGGTGAGCGGCCCGCCCGAGTTGCCCGGGTTGATGGCGGCGTCGGTCTGGATCATGTCGAGATAGAGTCCGGTCTGCTCGCCGCTCGGCAGGATGTTCCGGCCCGTCGCGCTCACCACCCCCACGGTGACGGTGGGCTCGGCGTTGCCGAGCAGATAGGCGTAGGGATTGCCCAGCGCCACGACCCACTCCCCGATCATCAGGTCCGTGCTGCGGCCGGTGCTTACCGTCGGGAGGTCGCGCCGGTCCACCTTCAGCACCGCGATGTCGGTGAGCGGGTCCTCCCCGAGCACCTCCGCCGGCAGGTCGCTCCCGTCCGGCAGGGTGACCACCACCCGCTCCGCCTTGCCGACGACGTGCTGGTTGGTGACGATGATCCCGTTGGGCCGGACCACGAACCCGGTCCCGTAGCCCTCGACCATCCGGGAGCGCTCGGGGACGAAGAAGAAGTCCCAGGGAGAGCGCGTCCGTGCCTCCTGACGCGAGGTCACGTTGATCGAGACCACGGCCGCCGAGGCCCGCTCGGCCGCGTTGACGAGCGCGGTCCGGCGGGACGCGTCGAGCGCCTCCACGGCCGCGGCCCGGCCGGCCGGGCCCGCCGGGGGCGCGGGCACCGCCTGCGCTCCCGCGCGCGACATCCGGAGCGGAGGGGCCGGCGCATCGCCGCAGCCCGCGACCGCCGCCAGGAGGAGCGCGCTAGCGATCGTGCGCCGCGGCATGGGCCTCCTCGGCATCCGCCGCGAAGCACTCGGCGGGATACACGGCGGCGACGAAATAGAGCCCCTGTGGCGGAGCCGGGGGGCTGGTCGCCTGATTGTCTCCTCGCTCCAGCAGCGTCTCGATGTCGGTCAGCGGTCGCCGGCCGAGACCGATGTCGACCATGGTGCCGACCAGCATGCGAACCATATGGTGCAGGAAGCGATCGCCCTCGACGTGATAACTGACGCCCCGGTCGCCCGGGCGGCGCTCCCACTCGGAGCGGCTGAGGCGACAACGGAAATGGGGCTTCGGCTGGCCCTTCGCCGCGTACGCCTGGAAATCGTGCTCGCCGTGCACCAGAAGCGCGGCGGCCCGCAGCGCCGACAAGTCCAGCGGTCGGCCCAGCGCCCACTCCCAGCGGTGCCGGAAGGGGGAGGCGCTAGCCTCGTCGGTGCCGATGTCGTAGCGATAGCGGCGGGAGACGGCGTGCTTGCGGGCGTGGAATCCGGGCCGCATGAGCTGCAGCCCTTCGACCCAGCAGTCGTCGGGCAGCAGGGCGTTGAGGGCGCGGCGAAGCGAAGCCGAGGTCCAGGAAGACGGGGCGGAGAAGCTGACGCCGAGGCCGGTGGCGTGGACGCCGGCGTCGGTGCGGCCCGCCGCGTGGGCCACCGCGCGTGCACCGAAGAGCCGTTCGAGCACCCGCTCGAACTCGACCTGCACCGAGCGGCCCGCCGGTTGGCGCTGCCACCCGACGAACTCGCTGCCGTCGAACTGCAGCGTGGCGAGAAATGTCCGGCTCATCGGCCCGGAATCTAGCCCGCACAACCCCGCTCCGGCAAGCGGCGCAACTCTTTGTCGTGATTGACAAAAGCGCGGGTCGCCGGATACCTTTTCCAACGCACTCCACCACCTGCCACCAGCCACCGCCCGTGACCCCAGACACGCCGCTGCGGACCGCCCTCGAGCAGCTCGCCGCCGGACATTCGCTCTCCGCCGATGAGGCCGCCGCCGCCTTCGACGTGCTCATGCGGGGCGAGGCCACCGGCGTGCAGGCCGCGGCCCTGCTCATGGCGCTCCGCGCCAAAGGGGAGACGGACCAGGAGCTCGCCGGGGCCGCCATCGCGCTCCGGCGCGCCATGGTGCGCCTCGAGCTGGAGGACGGGGAGGCCGTGGTCGACACCTGCGGCACCGGCGGCGGGCGGGTCGGCACGCTCAATCTCTCCACCGCGGCTGCCTTCGTCGTCGCGGGGGCGGGTACCCGGGTGGCCAAGCACGGCAACCGGAGCTTCACCTCGCGGTCGGGCTCGGCCGACGTCCTCGAGGCCCTCGGGGTCGAGATCGGTCTCGCTCCCGAGCGGGCCCCGGCCGTGCTGGAGGCCGCGGGCCTGGTGTTCCTCTTCGCCCCCACCTATCACCCGGCGATGCGTCACGTGGCCGCGGTGCGACGCGAGTTGGCGGTCCCCACCATCATGAACCTGCTGGGCCCGCTAGTGAACCCGGCCGGCGTGCGCCGCCAGGTGATCGGCGTAGCCGACCCGCTCCGCGCCCCGCTGGTGGCGGGGGCGCTCGCGCGGCTGGGGGCCTGCCACGCGCTCGTCCTCCACGCCGAAATCGGAATGGACGAGGTGAGCCCCTGCGGGTCCACGGCGGTGTGGGAGGTGCGTGAGGGGACCGTGGAGTGCTGGTCCCTCGACCCCGCGGCCTACGGGCTCGGCTGCGAGGATCTCGACGGGCTGGCCGGCGGCGAGCCCGCCGAGAACGCGGACCGCATCGAGACGCTGCTGACGGGCCGCGGAGCCCGGGCCGCGCGCTGCGCCGTGCTGCTCAATGCCGCGGCGGCGCTCTATGTTTCGGGGCGGGCCTGGTCCATGGCCGAGGCGGTTGAACGCGCGGAGGAGGCGCTGGAGAGCGGTGCGGCGCTGTCGGCGCTCGAGCGGCTCCGCCAAGCGGCGCCGCGGGGCTCGGGCGTGGGCGCTTCACCCTGAGCGTAATGAAGGGGCCTACCCGAAGGCATGCCCCTGGTGCGCGCACGGTGACGGCAGGTCAGTACTTGCGAATGACTCCGACCACGACGCCCTGGATGAGGACGTCGCGCTCCTGAAAGCGCATCGGCTGCATCGCGGCGTTGGCCGGCTGGAGTCGGATCCAGCCGCCGGGCTCCCGGTAGAACTTCTTGACCGTGGCCTCGCTCCCGTTCACCAGCGCGATGACCATCTCCCCGTTCTCCGCGCTCTGCTTGCCGTGGACGACCACGACGTCGCCGTCCACGATGTGCTCGTCGATCATGGACGTGCCCTGCACCCGCAGCGCGTAGTTGGGACCGCGGCGGGGGAGCATCTGGTCGGGCACCGCGATGCTCTCCTGGTGCATGAGCGACTCGATGGGCGTGCCCGCGGCGACCTTGCCGAGCAGCGGGATTTCCGTGGCCGCCGACGTGCCCCGGGGCGGCAGCACCTCGATGGAGCGGCTCTCGTTGTACGAGCGCCGGATGTATCCCTTGCGCTCCAGGTTGGTCAGATGCTCGTGCACCGTGGCGAGCGACTGGAAGCCGAAGTGTTCGGCGATCTCCTCGAAGCTCGGCGCGTAGCCCTGGTCCTGAATGTGGCGCTGGAGATAGGCGAGGATTTCGCTCTGGCGCTTGGTGAGCGGCATCGAGCACTCCCGTGCGAGGCTGGGGTGAACGGCGGTGCGACCGAATAGAGCCCGAATAACTATACCCGAATACCCGCCGAAGGACAAGATGCCCGTCACCCTCGACCAGATCCTCGCCTCCACCAGCCGTGGACTGGAGCCGCTGCGCGCCCGCCGGGCCGAGCTCGAGCGCGTGGCGGGTGCGGCCGGGCCGGTCCCGTCCTTCGAGCGCGCGCTCCGCGGGCCGCGTGTGGCCGTGATCGCCGAGGTGAAGCGGCGCTCCCCATCGGCGGGCAGCATCCGCGAGGATCTCGATCCGTCGGAGCGCGCGGGGCTGTATGCCCGCCGCGGGGCCGCGGCGGTTTCGGTGCTCACCGACGGCCCGTTCTTCGGCGGCTCGGTGGACGACCTCCGCGCGGCGTGCGAGGCGGTGCAACGGGTCGAGGGCGTCTCCCCGGTCCCGGTGCTCCGGAAGGACTTCATCCTCGACGAGGTCCAGATCCTCGAGGCCCGCGGCGCCGGCGCCTCCGCCGTGCTGCTGATCGTGCGCGCGCTCGCGCCGGCCCGCCTCCGGTCCCTGCTCGCGGCGGTCACCGGGTGGGGAATCGAGGCGCTGGTGGAAGTCCACACTGCGGCCGAGGTCGATGTCGCCCTGGAGGCGGGAGCGCGCGTCATCGGCGTCAACAGCCGCGACCTCGACACCTTCCGGGTGGACGCGGCCACGGCGTGGCGACTGCTCGAGCTGGTGCCGGCCGACCGGTCGGCGGTGGCGGAAAGCGGCATGGCCGCGGCGGCCGACGTCGAGTCGGCGGGCGCGGCCGGTGCGGACGCCGTGCTGGTGGGATCGGCCCTCTCGGCGGCCCGGGATCCCGGTGGCCTGCTGGAGGCGATGAGTCGGGTACCGCGCCGTGGCCGTTGAAGCCAAGATCTGCGGACTGACCCGGCCGGACGACGCCAGGGCGTCGGCGGAGGCCGGGGCGGCCTATCTGGGCGTCGTTTTTGCTGGTGGTCCCCGCCTGGTAACCCCTTCGCAGGCGGCCGGCATCGCGGCGGCCGGCGGCGGACTGCCCGTCCTCGGGGTCTTCGGGAGCCAGTTCCCCGATGAGATTCTCCGAATCACCCGTGCCGGCGGGCTCGCCGGCGCCCAGCTCCACGGGGAGTACGGCCCGGACGCCGCCCGCCGGCTCCGCCGTGAGGGGCTCCTGGTCTGGCGGGTCGTCCGCATCGCCACGCCGGCCGACCTCGACCGGCTGGAGGAGGCAGCCCTGGAGGCGGACGCCGTCCTGGTGGAGCCCCGGGTCGCCCACGCGGCCGGGGGCACTGGCGTTTCGCTGGACCTCGCGGTGGCTCGCGAGGCCCGGGCCCGCCTGGCGGGTGCGAGGATGGTGCTCGCGGGCGGGCTCACTGCCGAGACCGTCGGCGCGGCGGCGGCCCTCGTTCGACCCGAGGTCGTGGATGTAAGTTCGGGGGTGGAACGCCTGCCCGGCATCAAGGACCCTGACAGGATCGCGGCATTTCTGGAGGCAGCGCTTGGCCCTAGTCCTCTCTCCTGAGCGGGCGGTCGGGGGGCGGTTCGGCCCCTACGGCGGCCGCTACGTCCCCGAGACCCTGATCGCCGCGCTGGACGACCTCGCGGCGCTCTACGACGCGGCCCGCGCCGATCCCGACTTCTGGGCGGAGTTCGACCGCCTGCTCGCGGAATACGTGGGCCGGCCCTCCCCGCTCACGCTCGCTCCGCGGCTCTCCGAGGAGGTGGGCACGCCGGTCCTGCTCAAGCGGGAGGACCTCAACCATACCGGCGCGCACAAGATCAACAACACCGTCGGTCAGGCGCTGCTGGCGCTTCGGATGGGCAAGCGGCGGATCATCGCGGAGACCGGTGCGGGGCAGCACGGTGTCGCCACCGCCACCGTGTGCGCTCGCTTCGGCCTCGAGTGCGTGGTGTACATGGGCGCGGAGGACGTGGCGCGCCAGGCGCTCAACGTCTATCGCATGCGCCTGCTCGGCGCCACCGTGATCCCGGTCGAATCGGGGACCCGGACGCTCAAGGACGCCACCAACGAGGCGCTGCGCGACTGGGTCACCAACGTGCCCACGACCCACTACATCATCGGCTCGGTAGTCGGCCCCGATCCCTACCCGCGGATGGTGCGCGACTTCCAGTCGGTCATCGGGCGCGAGGCGCGGGAGCAGATGCAGGAGCAGTGGGGCCGGCTGCCGGCCACGGTGGCGGCGTGCGTGGGCGGCGGCTCCAACGCGATCGGCATCTTCGCCGCCTTTCTCGACGACGCCGAGGTGGAGCTGGTCGGCGTGGAGGCCGCGGGCGAGGGCATCGCGAGCGGTCAGCACAGCGCGACCCTCAGTGCCGGGGCACCCGGCGTCCTCCACGGCAGCCTGAGCTATCTGCTCCAGGACGCCGACGGCCAGGTGGCACCCGCCCACTCGGTGTCGGCCGGGCTGGACTATCCCGGCGTGGGCCCGGAGCACAGCTGGCTGCGGGACAGCGGCCGGGTCCGCTACGAGTCGGCCACCGACCACGAGGCGCTCGAGGCCTTCCAGGCGCTCGCCCGCCTGGAGGGCATCATCCCGGCGCTCGAGACCGCGCACGCGCTCGCCTGGGTCCGCCGCTCGGCCGGACGCTGGTCGGGCGCTGCCCCCGTGCTGGTCTGCCTCAGCGGCCGGGGCGACAAGGACGTGGCCCACGTGGCGGCGCTGCTCGGAAATCCGGCGTGACCACCGGCGCCCACCCGACCGAGATCCTCCCGGCCAGCCACGTCGCCGAGCTGATCAACGGCCTGGTGAAGGCGCTGCGCGCCTACCAGATGTACCTGCCCAACAACCCCATCTATCAGCGGGCCACGGACAACCTCCGGACCGCGTTCTCGCCGATCTGGGCGGTGCTGGACGAGCTGGTCCTCACCGTGGCCGAGACCGACTTCGTGTGGGACGAGCAGGTGGTCTACCACCAGAGCACCAAGAGCGAGAGCATCGCGTGGGGCCTCTTCAAGGACGGCATGCGCTCGCTCACGCTCCGCCGCGGGGCCGAAGAGGAGGAGCTGCCCAGGTTCCTGGAAACGATCAACCGGGCGCGTTACCTGCCGGCCGACGCAGGGGACGATCTGCTCACCCTGCTCTGGGAGCAGGAGTTCGAGCTGATCCAGTACCATTTCGTGGAGTTCTTCGGGGAAGGGGCCGGCCCGCCCGAGAAGACGGGCAGCTACCCCGAGTCCAGCCAGACCCCGGCGGCGGCGGAGCAACGGCGGGCGCAGGTGGCGGAGGAAGCGCCGCCCCGGCCCAAGGGCGTCGTGGACCTGGAGGACTTCGACTCGACGCTCTACTTCCTCGACGAGCGCGAGATCAACTACGTGGCGGGCGAGCTCCAGGAGGAGTACCGCCGGGACATCCGCGGCGGCGCGCTCAACGTGCTCTTCGACCTGTTCGAGTCGCAGGGCGAGCCGCAGATCCGCGGCGAGATCATCGCCGTGCTGGAGCAGCTCTTTCCCAATCTGCTCAACGCGCGTGACTTCCGGACCGCCGCCCTGGTGCTGCGCGAGGCCAAGCTGGTCCGGGGCCGCGCCCCGGGCCTGCTCCCCGAGCACGCCGCTCGACTGGACGCGTTCGTGGCCAAGCTGAGCGAGCCCGCCATCGTGAGTCAGCTGTTGCAGTCGCTGGACGAGGCGCCGACCGTGGCGGGCGATGCGGAGGTCGCCGAGGTGCTGCGCGAGCTGCGGGCCACGGCGCTCGAGCCGGTCCTCACCTGGATCCCCGACCTGAGCTCGACCGCGCTCCGGAGCGTGCTCGAGGGAGTGGCCGACCGGCTGGCCGCCGCCCATCCCCAGGAGGTCCTCCGAATCCTGCGCACGCCGGCGTCGGCCGCGCTCGCCGCGGTGGTCGCGCTCTGCGGGCGGCTGAGCCTGCACCAGGCCGTGCCCGGACTCACCGAGACCATGGCGCACCCGCAGCCCGACGTGCGGCTGGCCACGGTACAGGCGCTGGCGCAGCTGGGCACGCCCTCGGCGCTTGCGCTCATCGATCAGGCGATCGACGATCCCGACCGGAGCGTCCGGCTCGCCGCGGTGCGGGCCGCGGGAGGGCGGGGCTACAAGGGGGCGCTCAAGTGGGTCGAGGCGGTGGTGCTGGGGAAGGCGGTGAAGGAGATGGACCTCACCGAGAAGATGGCCTTCTTCGAGGCGTACGGCTCGATCGCCGGGCAGTCGGCCGTGCCGGCCCTCGCCGCGCTGCTGCTGCCGCGGGGGCTCTTCGGCGGCTTCAAGGGCAATCCCGAGACGCGCGCCTGCGCCGCGATCGCCCTCGGCCGCGTGCGGTCGGCCGAGGCGCGCGCGATCCTCCA
>DASUSR010000140.1:0-2512 GCA_036375015.1 Gemmatimonadales bacterium | reverse complement strand
CAACGGGCGCAGAAGTTCCCCGGCTCGGCGGCGCCGCAGGCGGGACAGGCGACGGGACTGGTACTGGTCATGACGGGGTGCGCTCCATTCCTTGATATCTACCGGCTCGCGCCGGTATCCGGCAGGCTCGGGCCGGTGTCTAGCAGATTCGCGGCAGCTGGTCGCCGGGCAGGAGATCAACCACCCTGGTACCCCCCAACCGGGTCCGCAGGACGACCATCCCCCGGTGTGCCGACACCACCCGGCCCGCCGCCGCGGCGGCGGCGCCGAGCGGGTGGGCCCGGAGGGCGGCCAGCGCCGCGCCGGCCCGCTCCGCGGCCACGATCGCGATCAGCACTCCCTCGTTCGCCACGTAGAGCGGGTCCAGACCCAGCATCTCGCAGGCGCCGGCCACTTCGGCGGGCACCGGCGTGGCGCCCTCGTCCAGCTCGATCCCCACGCCGGAGGCGGCGGCGATCTCGTTGAGGGCGCTGGCCAGTCCCCCGCGGGTCGGGTCCCGCAACACGTGGACTTCGGCCCCGGCGGCGGCGCGGAGTGATTCCACCAGGGGGATGAGACAGGCGGTATCGCTCTCGAGGTGCGACTCGAAGGCGATGCCCTCCCGCACCGCCATGATCGCGATGCCGTGCCGGCCCAGCGGCCCGCTCACCAGAACGACGTCGCCGGGGCGGGCCCGGTCGGGCGCGGGGCGGAATCCGGGGTCCACCCGTCCCACCCCGGTGGTATTGATGTAGAGCCCGTCGGCCTTGCCCCGTTCCACAACCTTGGTGTCCCCGGTGACGACCGGCACCCCCGCCGCACCGGCCCGCGCGCCCATGCTGCGGACGATGCGCTCCAGCTGTTCCACCGCGAGCCCCTCCTCCAGCACGAACCCGGCGGTGAGCAGGAGCGGGCGGGCACCCATCATGGCCACGTCGTTCAGGGTGCCGTGCACCGCCAGGGCGCCGATGTCGCCGCCGGGAAACTCGAGCGGGCTCACCACGAAGGTGTCGGTCGAGATCGCGATCTCGCCGCTGCCGGTGTCCACCACCGCGCCGTCGCCCAGCCGGGCCAGCACCGGGTTGCCCAGGTGGGGCAGGAAGCACTCCCGCAGCAGCGCTGCGCTCATCTTCCCGCCGGAGCCGTGCCCCAGCTGCACCCGGTCGCTGGTCAGCAGCGGCACCGGGCAGGCGGGCGGACCGAGGGCGATCCCGTCGGTCACCTCAGACCTCCGCCGGCCGGGACTCGCGGTACCGGCCGTAGTTATAGTAGGCCGCGCAGGCGCCTTCCGAGGACACCATCGGCGCGCCGAGCGGATGCTCGGGGGTGCAGCGGCGGCCGAAGGCGGAACACTCGAACGGCTTGAGCCGGCCCCGCAGCACATCGCCGGCGCGGCACTCGGCCGGCTCCGCCACCCGGAGATCGCCCAGGCCGAAGCGGTACTCGGCATCGAAGTCGGCGAACTCCTCCCGCAGCGCGAGGCCGCTGCCGGGGATCTCGCCGATGCCGCGCCACTGCCGGTCCACCAGCCGGAAGACCTTGGCGACGAGATCGCGCGCCGGCCCCGTCCCCTCCCGGCGGACCGAGCGCACGTACTGGTTCTCCACCTCGTGGCGCCCCTCTTCGAGCTGGCGCACGGCCAGATACATCCCCTCGAGCAGGTCCACCGGCTCGAACCCGGTGACGACGATCGGCACCCGGTACTTCGCGGCCACCGGCTCATACTCGGTCCAGCCCATCACGGTGCAGACGTGCCCCGCGGCCAGGAACCCCTGGACCCGGTTCTCCGGATCCTCGAGGATGGCGGTCATCGCGGGCGGTACGGTGACGTGGGAGACGAGTACGCTGAAGTTGGGCACGCCGAGCTCGCGGGCCCGCCAGACCGCCATGGCGTTGGCGGGCGCCGTGGTCTCGAAGCCGACCGCGAAGAACACGACCTGGCGGTCCGGATTCCTGATCGCGAGCTCCAGCGCGTCGAGCGGCGAGTACACCACCCGCACCTGCCCGCCCCGGGCGCGGACCTGCTGCAGGTCGCACTCGCTCCCGGGCACGCGGAGCATGTCGCCGAAGGAGGTGAAGATCACCCGCGGATCGGCGGCGAGCCGAAGCGCCTTGTCAATCTGCTCCAGGGGGGTGACGCAGACCGGGCAGCCCGGGCCGTGGATCATCTCCACCGCCCCCTCGAGCAGCTGGTCGAGCCCCTGCCGCACGATGGTGTGGGTCTGGCCGCCGCAGACCTCCATGAGCACCCAGGGCCGGGTGGCCGTCCGGCGGATCCGGGCGATGATGCCGCGGGCCACGTCGGCATCGCGGTATTCGTCGAGGTATTTCATGGCCGTTCCTCCGCCTGGGCGAGGCTCCGGTCGGCCACCTCGCGCATCCACTCCAGCTCCTCCAGCTGGCTCATCTCCCGGAGCGCCTCGAAGGTGCGGCGCGCCTCCTCCTCATCCACCCGGGAGATGGCGAAGCCCACATGGATGATGGCGTAGTCGCCGGGCTTGACCTCGCCCTCCAGGTAGGCGAGACAGACCTC
>DASUSR010000139.1:0-2603 GCA_036375015.1 Gemmatimonadales bacterium | reverse complement strand
GGCGGCGCCGCTGGTGGGCGTCCCCCGCCACCTCTCGGTCCATCCCGGCGGCGTGGTCATCGTTCCCACCGCGCTCACCGACTACGTCCCCATCGAGCCGGCGGTGAAGGCGCTGGAGGGTCACCCAGATCTGACGGTGCCGGTGATCCAGTTCGAGAAGGACGGCGCCGAGGACGCGGGGCTGGTGAAGATCGACCTCCTGGGCAACCGCTCGCTCGGGGTGATCCGCGACGCGATCGCCGCCGTCCACCGCAGCACCGGACGGCTGATCGACTACACCACGGCCGACGCCGGCGACGACGAGGCCACCCGGGCGCTCTTCCGCACCGGGCAGACGATGGGCGTGTTCTACACCGAGTCGCCCGCGTCCCGCGCGCTCTGCGCCAAGAGCCGGGCCGAGACCTTCGACCTGCTGGTGCTCAACACCAGCATCATCCGGCCCGCCTCCAACCGCTACATCCGTACCTACCTCGAGCGGCTGCACGGCGCGCCCTACGAGCCGCTCCACCCGGTGCTGCGCGACACCCTCGCGGAGACCTTCGGCGTGATGGTGTACCAGGAGGACGTGGTGAACGTCTGCGCCGTGTTCGCCGGGATGCCGCTCGCCACCGCCGACGGGCTCCGGAAGTCGCTCTCCAAGAAGCGCCCGGCCAGGCAGCTCGCCGGCTACGCCGAGGAGTTCTTCGCCGGCGCGCTGGCGCTGGGCCGCGAGCCCGAGACGATCAAGCGGGTGTGGGAGATGATCATGTCGTTCGCCGGCTACAGCTTCTGCAAGGGCCACTCGGCGAGCTACATCCAGGTGGCGCAGCACGCCTGCTACCTGCGGGCCCACCATCCGGCGGAGTTCATGGCGGCGGTGCTCGGCAACGGCGGCGGCTTCTATCACCCCTTCGCCTACGTCGCCGAGGCGATGCGGATGGGGCTCACGGTGCATCCGCCCGACGTGAACGCGAGCGACTTCCGCTGCACCGGGCGCGGCCGCGAGCTCCGGATCGGGCTCCAGTTCGTGAAGGGGCTCTCGGCCGAGGGGGCGGAGCGGATTCTGGCGGCGCGGGGGTGCGGCGCCTTTCGCTCCGTCTTCGACCTCCGGCACCGCACCGGGCTCGCGACCGACGACCTCCGCGCGCTCGTCAAGGTGGGTGCGCTCGACTCGATCGCCGACAGGTGGACTCGGCCGATGATGCTCTGGATGATCGACGCGGGGCAGCGGCAGCAGTCGGCGGAGCGGGCCGCTTCGGCCAACGGCGGCGGGGACTGGTTCGACCACCTCCCCCCCGCCATCCCGGTGCTCAAGCAGTACTCCCCCGAGCGCCGGCGGCGGGAGGAGTACGCCACCCTGGGGTTCCTGACCGACACCCACCCGATGCGGCTCCACAGCGACCGCCTGGCGCGGTTCAGGCTCTGCCGCAGCACCGACCTCCCCCGGCACCTCGGCCGCCACGTGCTGCTCGCGGGCATGCTCACGACCGCCAAGCCGGTGCACACCCTCGAGGACGAGCCGATGGAGTTCGCGACCTTCGACGACGGCGACGGGCTGATCGAGGCCGTGCTCTTTCCCCGGGTCTACCGGGAGCGCGGCCACGTGCTCTTCGATCAGGGGCCCTTCATCTTCCGGGGCAAGGTGGAGGAGGAGTTCGGGGCGATCACGGTCACCGTCACCCACCTCGACCGGCTGGAGCGCGCGGCCGGGAAGGTCTAGCGGCTACCTTTAGCGTGCGGCGCGCGGCTCCTGCGCCGGCTACGGCCCCTGGTCGGGCGCGGGCTGGACGCTCGGAACCCGCGGCGCATAGGGGCCGCGGCGCACCAGGAGCGAGTCCGCGGCGACGGTGGTATTCATCCGCACCTCCGTCGCGCCGCCGAACACCAGATCGCCGGCGTGGGCGAACCGCACGTCCTGCCGCCCGAAGGGGGTGGAGAACGTCGCGCGCCCCTCCACGGCGAACCGGTGCGTCCCCGACCCGAGTGCGCGAATGCGGTTCCGGATCGGGCCCTGCGGCACGGTGAGGGGAAGGGCCAGATCGGCGAGGCCGGTCTCGGGAACCGGAATGATGCTGTCCCTGGAGAAGTGCCCGAGGGGAACGTCGTCGACCCTGAGCTGAAGCTCGAGCCGCTCGGTCGCGACCTGGTAGTAGTTCGGGTTCCATACCGCCAGCCCGAGCACGACCGGCTCGGCGTGGGCCTCGTCATGGAGGCGTACCCGCGAGACCTCGAATCCCGGCTCGTCGTAGAGCCAGAGGCCCAGGGGCGTACACGCCGCCACCGCGGTGGCCAGGCAGACCCCCAGAAGCCGGCGGTTCGGCGTCATGGTTCCCGGCGGGTGAAAGGACTGGTCATGGTCCCGCGGATGCCTTCCGTGTTGCAGACCGCACTCCCGTGGCAAACAGCACTCTCGCTCTTTTTCTCAGCCCCCGCCAGTGGCTGCGGCTCACAGTTCGAGAATGAAACGCCGGCGTTGCCCGCGGGGCCCGAGCCGCTGGCGCTCGAGCAGGTCGCCTCGGGGCTGAGCTTTCCGCTCCACCTCACCACCCCTGCCGGCGATCCGCGGCTCTTCGTCGTGGAGCGGGGCGGAGCCGTCCGCATCGTGAAGGACGGCGCGCTGCTCC
>DASUSR010000138.1:0-3575 GCA_036375015.1 Gemmatimonadales bacterium | reverse complement strand
CCTGTTCGTGGTGCCACTGGTGGCCGGCGCCAAGCCGCTTCGGTGGGAGGACGTTCGCCGACTGCTCCTCGCCGTCGAGGTGCTCTCCCCCGACACCGCGCGGCGCGACCGATTCACCAAGCGGCGGCTGTACCAGGCGCGCGGCGTGCCCGAGTAATGGATCGTGGACGTCAGCAACCGGATGGGGGAGCAGTGGCGTCAGGCGGAGGAGCGGGCCGAGTTCGTCGCCGACCGGCTCACCTGGCAACCGGATGCGGGCATGCCGCCGCTCGAGCTCGACCTGCCCGCGTATTTCGCCGAGGTCCACGGGGACACCGCGGGGTAGCGGCACGCTGGTGTTCGACCTGCGCGGCATATATTACCGCCCATGCCCGCGCTTTCCGACCGGCACTACCGCCTCCTCCTCGGCACCGCCGCCTTCGTCATCGTCGCGGCCGGCATCCGGGAGGCCGCCCAGATCCTCAACAGCATCTTCCTGGCCATGCTCCTCACCGTCACAGTGGTGCCGGCGTTCGACGCGTTGCGCCGCCGGGGGGCGCCGAAGGGACTGGCCGTCGCCCTCACCAGCCTGCTGCTCGCGGGCGTGCTGGTCGTGCTGCTCGGCATCCTCGGGCTCTCGGGCACCCGGCTCATCCAGGTGCTTCCCGACTATCAGGACCGGGCCGAGTCCCTTCAGCAAGGACTCGAGAGCCTGCTGCTCGCCCGAGGCATCCAGCCCGAGCGGGTGCTTTCGCTCGACCTGGTGGACCCCAACCGCCTGCTGGGCCTGGCGGCGGGGTTCCTCTCGGGACTGGGGCAGGTGCTGAGCCAGGCGCTGCTGCTGATCCTGATCGTGGCCTTCTTCCTGGCCGAGCGGGGCATCAAGGACCACACCTTCCAGCCCGGCGGCACCGCCGCCCGGGTGGCGCGGGACGTCCGCCAGTACCTCGTCATCACCGCGCTCACCGGCCTCGCGTTCTCGGTCGTGGTCTACATCATCATGGTGGCGGTGGGCACGGACCTGCCGCTGGTGTGGGCGGTGCTGGCGTTCATCATGAGCTACGTGCCCAACGTCGGGATCATCCTGTCGGTGGTGCCGCCGGTGATCCTCACGCTGCTGGAGCTGGGCTGGCAGCGGGCGCTGATGGTGCTGGCGGGGTTCCTGGTGGTGAACTTCGTGGTGGACAACCTGATCAAGCCGCGCTTCATGCAGAGCGGACTGGACGTGCCGCCGCTGGTGGGGCTGCTGTCGCTGCTGGTCTGGGCCTACCTGCTCGGGCCCATCGGGGCGATCCTGGCGCTGCCGCTCACCATCGCGATCCGGCGGATTGCGCAGGAGGCCGATCTGGCGGTGCCGGGGTTCGAGGCCGCGCCGCCCGCTACTTAGCCAGCCGCCGCTGCAGCGCGTCCAGCCAGTGCTGGGCGACCACCAGCTCGCTCTCCTGGAGCGCCTCGCCCTCCCGGGTGAACAGGAACCGCCGGTCGTCCGGGCTCACCGCATAGGAGTGGATCCCGCCCCCGCCGGCGTACGGACCGGTCGAGAAGAGCGTCCGCTGCTCCCCCACGGAGAAGGCGGCGCCCGGCCGGATCTCCGCCGATACCATCTCGCCCCGGCCGTTGATGTAGAACAGCTCGCGCCCGCTCGCGGCCCAGAGCGGCTGCTGGCCGCCGGCGGTGGACACCTGCCACTTGGCCGTGGCGGTCTCGGGAAACGGTCGGACGTAGACCTCCGGCGTGCCCGACTCGTTCGAGGTGTATGCCAGCCAGCGCCCGTCGCGCGAGAGCGATGGGAACAGCTCCGCGGCGGGCGTGGCCACCAGCGTCACGGCGGTGCTGTCGCCCGCCCTGAAGCCGAGGATGTCGGCGAGCCCGGAACTGTTCCCCGGGGTGCGGGTGACGATCCAGCGACCGTCCCGAGAAGGGACGATCTGCCCGAGCTCGCGGTTCACGGCGACGAGCGGCCGCGCGATGCCGGTGCCGTCGGCGCGGTGCGCGAACATCGGTCCCACGCCGACGCCCACCCGGTCGAGAATGAAGTAGACCTCGCGCCCGTCGGGCGACCAGGCTGGACGGACCCCGGCGGTGTCGCCGAAGGTGATCCGGGAGAAGGGGCCGGTCGGAAGCTGCTTGACCCAGATGTCGGCCTTGCCGTTCCGGGCCAGCTCGACGGCGAGCTGCCGCCCGTCGGGCGACAGCGCGATGTTGCCGATGAGGCCCTGCGGATCCCAGGTCTGGTCCACCGGCGTCGCCACCCCCTCGCGGCTCACCCAGAACGGCCGGCGGGAGCCGAGGGTGCTGCCGCTGGTATAGACCAGGGTGCCGTTCCCGGAGAGCGAGAGGTCCACGTTGAAGCCGCCGGTCCTTACGCCGATCCCCTCGAGCAGCGCCACCGGCGAGCCGGTCAGCTCGAGGCTGCCGGTGTCGAACGGCAGGGCGACGAGCTTGCCGTCGGCGGTGACCACGAGCAGATGGCCCGCTGCGTATCGCGCGTATATGCCCCGGGTGAGCACGTGCCGCGGAGCGCCGGGACCCGCGACCGCGACGATGTCGAAATCGGCGGGGCCCTGCGCCGCCCGCCGGGTCCGCACCAGGACGCCTTTGCCGCCCGGCAGCGCGAAGGGCCACTCCGCCCCGACCTCGTTCTTCTCCTCCTCGATCCGGTGCACCAGCTCCGCCGCGCCACCGGCGGGCCGCATCCGGGCGACACCCGAGTCCACCTCGAAGTAGATCCAGCCGTCGTCGCTCCAGTCCCCGCCGGTGGAGTTGGCCCGGTCGGTGAGCGTCACCGTCGGGGCGCCGTCGAGCGAGGCGATCAGGACCGAGGTCCCGTTCTTGATGAACCCGATACGACGCCCGTCGGGGGAGAAGAAGGGGCTCGCTGCCCCTTCGCTCCCCGCGATCGGGGTAGCAGTGAGCTGGTCCAGCCGGCGTAGCCACAGCCGGGAGCCGCCCTCGCCCGGCCCCAAGTAGGCGATCGCCCGGCCGTCGGGCGAAATGGCGAGACGCGCGCCGCCGGTGTTCGGCACCGGGGCGAGCGCTTCCGCGGCCCGCATGCCGATGGCGAACTGGGTGAGGGGCTCCGACTGCCGGGGCCCGAGCCAGCCCCAGAGCGCGGCGGCGGTCGCGACGGCGGCAACGCCGGCGAGCGCGAGTGTGAGGCGGGCGGGGCGTGGCCTGGCCCCTCCTCCCGCCGCCGGCGCGGCCGCGGACGGCAGCGAGACGGTGGACGCATACGACTTGTCCTTGAGCGCCTCGGCGAACTCGGCGGCCGTCGAGAACCGATCGGCGGGTAGCTTCTCCAGCGCGGTGAGCACCGCCGCCTCGACGTGCCGCGGGATGGTGTGGCGCTGGGTGCCGAGTGGGCGGGGGCTCTCGGTGAGTACCCGTGCCACTACCGCCTGGGCGGTGTTGCCGGTGAAGGGCGGCTCACCGGTGAGCATCTCGTACAGTATGGCGCCGAGGGCGTACACATCGGAGCGCGCGGTGATCTCCCGCTCCCCCATCGCCTGCTCGGGGCTCATGTAGTGCGGCGTGCCGAGCGACATCCCGGTCTCGGTCATCCGGGCGCCGCTCGCCTTGCTGGCGGCGAGCGCGAT
>DASUSR010000137.1:0-5258 GCA_036375015.1 Gemmatimonadales bacterium | reverse complement strand
GGTGGAGAGCCCGCTCTGGCCGGCGTCCAGCAGCCGCCGGAAGCGGGCGTTGGTTTCCTCCGCCGTCCCGAAGCCGGCGTACTGGCGCATGGTCCACAACCGGCCCAGGTACATCGTGGGGTAGGGCCCGCGGGTGAAGGGAAACTCCCCCGGCGCCCCGAGGTCCCTGGCGGGATCGCCGGTCCAGTCGCCCGGGCCGTAGACCGTCTTCACGAGGCCGGCTGGACGGCCGGCCCGCTCGCCCTCGCCCCCACCCGCCGGAGGGTGTCGGCCACGAACCCCACGTCCTCCCGCGATCCGATCACCAGCGGCGTGCGCTGGTGCAGGCCCGACGGCACGATGTCGAGGATACGATTGAGCCCGTCGGTGGCGGAGCCCTCGGCCTGCTCCGCGATGAAGGCCATGGGGCTCGCCTCGTAGAGCAGCCGCAGCTTGCCCCGCGGATTCTTGGTGTCCGCCGGGTAGAGGAAGATCCCGCCCGCGATCAGGTTGCGGTGGAAATCCGCCACCAGCGAGCCGATGTACCGGCTGTTCTTCGGCTTCATGCCGTCCGGCATCTCGCCCTTGAGGCCCCGCACCGCCGCCTGCATGCCCTTGTCCCAGCGCCAGAAGTTGCTCTCGTTGACGCTGTAGTACTGCCCGACGCGCGGGGTGACGATGCGCGGATGGGAGAGCAGGAACTCGCCGATAGTGGGATCGAGGGTGAAGCCGTGCACGCCCTGACCGGTGGTGTACACCAGCATGGTGCTCGAACCGTACATGACGTATCCCGACGCCACCTGCTTGCACCCGGACTGGAGCACGTCGGTCACGGTGCCCCTGCCCTCGGTGCTCATCCGGCGGTAGATGCTGAAGATGGTCCCGACCGCGGAATTCACGTCGATGTTGGAGGAGCCGTCCAGCGGATCGTAGAGGACCGCGTACTTGCCGACCGGGTACTGGGTGGGCACCGGGATGATATCCTCGTCCTCTTCCGAGGCCATCACGCAGACCCGGCCGGTGTGATTGAGGCAGTTCTTGATGGTCTCGTTGGCGATGATGTCGAGCTTCTGCTGTTCCTCTCCCTGCACGTTCCGGTTGCCCGCGGTGCCCAGGATGTTGACCAGCCCGGCCCGGCGGATCGCCGCTGCGATGATCTTGGCGGCGAGCGCGATGTCGTAGAGCAGATTGGACAGCTCTCCCGTCGCCTCCGGGTAGCGGTGCTCCTGATCGAAGATGAACCGCTCGATCGTGGTCACGGAAGTCTGCACGACGTCCTCGCAGAAGGGAGTGAATCGGGAGCGGCGCGGTCCGGCGCCAGGTCGTACCGCCGGGTGAGGCGGCTCGATCGAACCAGCATGGTCCGTCCATCGGTGGTGACGCTGATCGTGCCCTCCTCGTCCGTCCGTCGCACCGCGATCTGCCGGTCCCTCAACCGGGCCAGCGTCTCCGCCGCCGGGTGTCCGTAGTCGTTTCGGCCGACCGAAATGATCCCGACCCGTGGATCGAGCCGGCCGAGCCAGGCGGCCCCGGTGCTGCCCCGGCTGCCGTGATGCCCCACCTTGAGCAGGTCCACCGGTCCGAGCCGTTGCTGGAGCGCCGCTTCCGCGGGAAATCCGGCGTCACCGGCGAAGAGCGCCTGGAAGGCCCCGAACTCCACGAGCAGGACCAGCGAGTCCTCGTTCACATCCTCGCCCCAGCCGGGCCAACCCGGATCGGGGTGGAGGATGGTGAACCTCACGCCGTCGAGCACGAAGCATTCGCCGGTCCGGCCGGGATGCCACCGGGTTTCCGCCCCCGCGAGCTGGTCGAGGAAGGCGAGATACCGTTCATCGGGAACGGCGGCGCCGGGCTCGACGACCAGCCCGGCGGGGACTCGCCGGAGCACCGCCGGCACACCCCCCAGATGGTCGGCATGCGCATGGGAGACGACGGCCGCGTCGAGGCGGCGCGCGCCCCGCCGCTGGAGGAACGGCGCGACCACTCGGCGGCCCGCGTCCGACCGGCCGCCGGCAGGCCCTCCGTCCACCAGCAGCCAGCGCCCGCCCGGGGTGCGGATGACCGCCGCGTCACCCTGCCCGACGTCGAGAAAATGTAACGCGAGGTCGCGGCTCCCGTGAGCCGAACAGAGCAGGCCGTCACGAACGAGCCCGACCCAGAGCACCGCCGTCAGCATCCAGGCCAGACGGCGGGCGGTCTCGTGCAGGGTATTGCAGGTCCCGATGGCCCAGAGCGCCCCGACGAGGCCGGCGAGCCAGGGCAGACCGGCGGTGGTGTCGCCCGGCTCGAGCAGCACGTGGCCCAGCGGAACGGCGGCACCCGCCACGGCGCTGAGTTCGAGCAGATGCAGGCAGAGGCCGGCCCCCGCCGCCATCGCGCCACCGAGCGCCGGAGCTAGGGGAAGCAGGAGCAGGCTCGCCAGCACGCCCGGCACGGCCACCGCGGCGAGCGGAATGGCCACGAAGTTGACCAGAATCCCAACGGGAGCCACGGCGCCGAGCGCGACGGCCGTGATCGGCGCGGTGGCGAGCGTGGCCCCGACGGAGGAGCCAAGGGTGCGCCAGACGAAGCGGCGGCCCAGGGTCCGATCGCTCCACCGGGTGAAGGTGGTCGCGCCCCACAGGGCCGAGGCCGAGAGCCATCCTCCGAGATCCAGTGCGGCCCACGGGTCCACCAGCAGCACGCAGAGGCAGGTGGCGGCGAGCAGCGGGTCGGCCAGCACGTGGCGTTGTCGCAGGCGACACCAGGCCGCGAGTAGCGCGAGCGCGGCGGCCCGCCCGGCGGGAGCCGGCCAGCCGAGAAATGCCACGTAGCCGATGCTCACCCCGGCGGCCAGCACCAGCGCGCCGCGCCGCCCCAGCGTCGCCAGGCGCGCCGCGAAGAAGACCCACGCGGTAATCAGGCCCACGTGGAAGCCCGAGATCGACAGGAGGTGCACCAGACCGGACCAGGCAAACCGGTCCTGAAGGTCGGGGTCGATGCCGCCCCGGCGGCCCAGGATGAGGGCATCGATCATCCCCGCCCGATCGCCGTAGAGCCGGCGGCTGGCCTGATAGAGGTACGTCCGCAACCGATCGGCCGGAGTCGGCGTCGCGATGACCGCGCCGACCTCCCTGACCACCAGGAGCCCGCCGGGGCGACCGCCCGATCCGGCCCGGAAGGTCCAGGTGCCCACCACCCGCGTCTCGGCCCCTGCGGAGACGGGGTGCCCACGGGGCCACTGCGCCAGCACCCGGCCGCCACACCTCGCCGCGAGCGGGCGGACCTCGATGCGTGCCCCGGCGCCGTCCACCGGCTCCTCGATCCTCACCCGGAGGGCGAGACGCCCCTGGGGGAGAGTCGCGGGGCAGGTGGTTCGCTCGACGGCGTGCGTGAGCTCTCCGCTCATCCGGCCCGCGGCCGCCGCGGCCGCGAGCAGGAGCATGGCGGGGCGACCGCTGAGCGCCAGCGCGAGCAGGATCACGGCGCCGCCGACCGGTGTCCCGAAATGCAGAAGGCCGGTTACGAGACCGGCCCAGTAGGCGAGCGTAAAGAGGATGGGGGGCCGCGGAATCACCGCGGCCCCGCGCGACTCAGGCCGGTGGGGCCCGGTTGCGCCCGTCGCAGCGGGGCGCCAGGGAGATCTTCCGCATGGCCTCCATCATCGCCACTTCGATGGCCGCGCGGCTCTGCTCCTTCTCGAGATTGACCTCCGTCACGACCGAGCCGGTGCGGCTGGAGACGTAGCGTGCCGGCACCCGGTTCAGGGTGAACACGAGGGCGTCGTCCCGGCAGACCTCGCAACCGCAGAAATCCGGGAAATGCGGCCGCATGGCCTCGTAGGCCTGGACGACGTGATCCTCCATGAGGTTCTTGATCACAGGACCGCCAGCGCAGGGGTGACAACGGTCCCCGTGAACGTCGACCCGGTGGTGCCGGTGAGGCGCACGGGGTGGTACTGGCCGATCGTGTCCGCCGGAAGGTCGAGCAGCACGAGGTGATTTCCGCGGGTGCGGCCGAGCATGAGGCCGCCCCGCCGGGCGGGCCGCTCGACCAGCGCCTCGTGGACCTGACCCACCCGGGCGGCGTTCTTGCGCCGCGCGTTGGTGCGGACTGCCTCGATGAGACGGCCCAGCCGCTCCGAGGCGACCTCATCCGGAAGGTGGTCCCGCAGCCGCACCGCGGGCGTGCCCTCCCGGATGGAGTACTTGAACGTGTACGCGTCGTCGAAGTCGGCTTGACCCACGAGGGTGAGGGTCTCCTCGAACTGCGCCTCGGTCTCGCCCGGGAAGCCGACGATGATGTCGGTGGAGAAGGTGATGTCGGGAATGGCGGCACGAAGACGCTCCACGACCGCGAGGTACTGCTCCCTGGTATACCGGCGCAGCATCCGCCTGAGCACGGCGTTGGACCCGCTCTGCACCGGCAGGTGCACGTGCTCGCACACGGCCGCGGTGTCCGCCATAGCCTCGATGACGCGAGGCGTGAAGTCGGTAGGATAGGGGCTGGTGAACCGCACCCGCCGCACCCCGTCAACCGCCCCCACCGCGCGGAGCAGATCGGCGAAGTCGTGCTCACCGTCGTGGTACGAGTTGACCGTCTGCCCCAGCAGCGTGATTTCGCCTGTGCCCTGCCCGGCGAGAGCGGCCACCTCACCCACCACATCGGCCAGACGACGGCTGCGCTCCGGGCCGCGGGTGTACGGGACGATGCAGAAGGTGCAGCGGTAATCGCAGCCGCGCTGTACCGTCACGAAGGCGGTCGGAGCCGAATCCCGCACAGGGGGAACGTCCTCGTAATGCTCCCAGGACCGGAACTCGGTGTCGCTGACCCGCTGCCCGGCCTGCGCCATGCCGATCAGCGCCGGCAGGTTGCGGTACGCGTCGGGCCCCACCACCAGATCCACCTTGGGCACCTGCGCCAGGAGGGCGGGGCCGAGCCGCTGGGCCATACAGCCCACCACACCCAGCACCCCGCCCTGCCGCTTGTAGCGCTGGAGCTCGCCCATCCGGCCGATCACCCGCTGCTCCGCGTTGTCCCGCACGGCGCAGGTGTTCACCAGCATCACGTCGGCCTGGTCGGGCTCGTCCGCACGCACATACCCCTCGCGGCCGAGCACTCCGAGCATGAGCTCGGAGTCGGCGACGTTCATCTGGCAGCCGTAGGTCTCGATGTAGATGCTGCGGGGCATGGGGCAAAGATAGTCCGGCCGGCGGGCAGACGGGCAGACGGGCAGGCGGGCGGGCGCGCGGACGGGCGGCGGGCGGACGGGCGGACGGGCGGACGGGCGGACGGGCGGC
>DASUSR010000136.1:0-2830 GCA_036375015.1 Gemmatimonadales bacterium | reverse complement strand
CGAGGCGCGGCGCATCCTGGTGGACGAGGAGCTCAAGAAGCTGGTGGACATGGACGACGTGGTGAACGAGGCGCTCGACCGGGTCGAGAACCACGGCATCATCTTCATCGACGAGATCGACAAGATCGCCGGGGAGCGAGGCCAGGCCGGCGGCCCGGATGTCTCCCGCGAGGGCGTGCAGCGGGACCTGTTGCCGATCGTGGAGGGTTCCACCGTGCAGACGCGCTACGGCTACGTCCGGAGCGACCACATTCTCTTCATCGCCGCCGGGGCCTTCCACGTCTCCAAGCCGTCCGACCTGATCCCCGAGCTGCAGGGCCGGTTCCCCATCCGGGTGGAGCTCCAGCCGCTCACGGAGGGCGACTTCATCCGGATCATGACCGAGCCGGAGAACTCGCTCACCCGGCAGTACCAGGCGTTGGTGGCTGCGGAGGGGGCGGAGCTCCAGTTCACCGCCGAGGGCATCGCGGAGGTGGCCCGGGTCGCCTTCATGGCGAACGACCGGATGGAGAACATCGGCGCCAGGCGGCTGCACACCGTCATGGCCGCGCTCATGGAGGACCTGCTGTTCGACCTGCCGGAGCATCCCGAGAAGCGGATCGTGTTCGATGCCGATGCCGTGCGCGAGCGGCTGGCCCGGATCGTGAACGACGACGACCTGCGGCGGTACATCCTCTGACCCTCACCGGCCGATCCGCTCGGATCGCGCCGGGCTTATGATTGACACGTGCCCTGGCCGCTCGACGCCACCCGTTCCGCGGATCGCTTCGCCCGCCTGCAGGCGAGTCTCGCCCAGCGCTACCGGCTCGAGCGCGAGATCGGCCGGGTCGGTCCCATGGTCGCCTATCAGGCGCGGGACCTGACCAGCAACCGATCCGTCGCGCTCAAGGTCATCGATCCCGCCCGCACGGCGGCAGCCGGCACCGCGCGGCTGCTGCGCGAGCTCAGGACCGCGCGCCGCGCGGAGCATCCGAACCTCCTGTCCTGGCTGGACGCGGGTGTGGTCTCCACCGAGGACGGCGACGCGGTGTACTACACCGTGCCCTTCCTGGCGGGCGAGAGCCTCCGTGCCCGGCTCGATCGCGAAGTCCGGCTGCCGCTGGCCGACGCGCTGGCCATCGCCGAAGACGTGGCTGCGGCCCTCGGCGCCGCCCATGCCGCCGGGATGGCGCACGGGTCGCTCGCGCCGACGAGCATCGTGCTCGCCGGCGGACGGGCGCTGCTCGCGGATCTCGGCGTCGCGGCCGGCCTCGAAGGCGAGCCCCCCGACCCGCGAGGGGACATCCACGGGCTGGGCCAGGTGCTCTACGAGATGCTCTCGGGCGGGCCGCCCGTGGAGGAACATCCCCCGCCGCTCCGCGCCGGCCGCGCCGGCATTCCGGAGGAGGTCGAGCTCACGGTCGCCCAGCTCCTCGCCCCACCGGCCGACCGATACCGGACGGCCGACGAGGCGCTCGAGGCCGTCCGGAACGCGGCCGGTGCCGCCCGCGCGAGCACACTGCCGGGGACCACGACCGCCGAGCGCGCCGCGCTCCGGCGCGGCGTCCCCGCCCGCTGGTCCGTCTTCAGTCTCGCGGTGCTGGGCCTGCTCGGCCTGAGCCTCTGGCTGCGCTACAGTGCCCCGCGTCCCGTGGCGCCGCCGCCGCCGCCGGCGCGGCCCGGCTCCATCGCGGTGCTCCCCTTCGCCAACGCGACTCCGGACTCGGCCAACCGATACCTGAGCGACGGCTTTGCCACCGAGCTCACCGCGGCATTCGGCGGGCTCGGCGGCCTGCGCGTCGCCGATCCCGCCTCGGCGTTCCGGCTGGGGCGGGGGCCCGTCGATCCCCGGCGGGTGGGCGAGCGACTGGGCGTGGACGCGGTGCTGGTCGGCAGCGTCCGCCCATTCGACGACCGGCTCCGGGTCCGGGCCCAGCTCGTCAGCGTGCGGGAGGGCTTCGATCTCTGGTCGGAGACGTACGACCGGGAGGTCTCTGACTTCACCGCCGTGCAGCGTGAGATTGTGGGCGCCGTCGCGGGCGTGCTGCGGTTGCCGGTGCCGTCCGGGCCCGCCGCCGCGCCGCCGGCGGCCCGGGAGGCGCAGGCCGCCTACCTGCGCGCCCTGCACGTTGCGCAGGGGCGAGACACCGGCGCCGTGGTGCCCTTGCTGGAGGAGTCCATCCGGCTCGACTCGGCCTTCGCCCCCGCCTGGGCGGCGCTGGCCCGGGCATGGCTGCGCGCCGGGGCGCGCGACAGCGTGCGGCCCCCGGAGGTCGCCCGGCGCGTGCGGGAGGCCGCCGAGCGCGCCATCGCGCTCGACAGCTCGCTGGCCGAGGCGCACGCCGTGCTCGGCGCGGTCCAGTTCCTTCACGAGTGGGACTGGTCGGGTGCCGAGACGTCGCTGCGGCGGAGTCTCGCGCTCAACCCCAACCGGGCCGAGCCCCATCTGCGGCTGGCCCATCTGCTCCTGGTGGTGGGCCGGGTGGACCAGGCCGTCGAGGCAGGCCGGCGCGCCCTCGAGCTCAGTCCCTTCGATCCCACGGTCCGGCTCCACCTCGCTCGGCAGGCGCTGCACGTCGGCGACTACGTGCGGGCGCAGGAGGATGTCCGGCACGCCCTGGACCTGGATCCGGCGGTCGAGGGCGCGGACCTCCTCGGGGGACTCATCGCCGCGGCCACCGGGCGCTATGCCGATGCGGTGGCGCCGCTCGAGCTCGCCGCGGCCGACACCGCCCGCGGAGACGAGGCACTGGCCACACTCGGGTGGGTGTACGCCCTGGCCGGCCAGCGGGCGCAGGCCCGGGAGATCCGGGTGCGGCTCCAGGAAGCGGCTGACACCCGGTACCTCTCG
>DASUSR010000135.1:0-4709 GCA_036375015.1 Gemmatimonadales bacterium | reverse complement strand
GGCGGGGACTCTGCAGGTACGCTCCGGCGACCAGATCATCGTGCCCCCGAAGCGCAACTTTTTCAAAGACGTGATGCTGCCCGTCCTGGGCGTGATCGGCTCGGTGGCCTCGCTCGGGCTGCTCATCGACCGCTACAGCAGGAACTAGGCTGACCATGCAACAGGTGCCTCCTCATCGACGGCTGCCCGGGGCGTACGAGCCCCCGGTCCGCGCCGTCGAGGTGACCGAAGGAGCCGGAACGGTGTCGTTCCGGCAGGTGCTGAACGTCGTGCGGCGGCGCTACGCCCTGATTCTCGCCGCCACCGCGCTCGGCGCCCTGGGCGGACTGTACCTGGCGTCGCAGACGCCGGTGTCCTACCAGGCGTCGGCGATGCTCCGGCTGGCCGGCGAACGGCAGACCCTCACCGGCGACGAGGAGGCCGCCCCCGGGCTCGGCCGCAGCGCCGATCCGATGCTCTCGATCATTCAGCTGCTTCGCAGCCGGGCGGTCGCGGGCGAGGTGGTGGACAGCCTGGGCCTGCAGCTCACCAGCCGGACGCCCGAGTTCCGCATCGAGGACCTCGCCCGGGTGCAGGTGGACCCGCGCGCGGCCGGCGATTCGGTGCAGGTCGCCTTCGGCGATCAGCAGGTCACCGCCAAGCGCGGCGACCGGTCGGTCACCGCCCCGTACGGGCAGATGGTCAATCTCGGGATCGTGCAGTTCGTCGTGCCCTCCCGGCCCTCGGTGGACGCCGCCACCCTCGGCATCCAGTCCCGGGAGCAGGTGATCGACTGGCTCACCGCCAGCCTCATCACCACCCATCGGGAAATGACGGACGTGATCGACGTCGCGTTCGTCACCGATGACCCCCGGTCCGCGCAGCGGATCGTGAACACGACCGTCCAGGCGTTCCAGCGGCTCAGCGTGCAGTGGTCCCGGGAGCGCTCCCGGCGCCGGCGGGAGTTCCTCGCCGAGCAGCTCGCCCAGACCGACAGCATGCTCTCGCGGGCGCAGGCGGAGCTGAGCTCGTTCCGCAGCCGCCAGCAGCTGGCCAGCTCCCGCGACCAGCTGGCCGCCACCCAGTCCGCGCTCCTGGAGCTCGATGCCCGCCGGGCCGAGCACGGCGCCGATCGGCAGACCTTCACGGCGCTCCTGGAGCGCCTGAAGAGCAGCGACGAGGGTGCCCGGTCCGAAGCCCTGCGGGCCCTCGCCACCGCGCCGGCCATGGCCGACAACCCGGCCATCGGCGGGCTCTACAACCAGCTCGTGCAGTACCAGATCCGCCTCGACTCCATGCTGACCGGGCCCTGGCGGGCCTCGGAGGACAATCCCGACGTGGTGCAGCTCCGGAGCCTGGCGCGCACCACCCAGGAGAAGCTGGCGCAGGCGGTGAGCGGCCATATCAAGGCGCTCGACTCCCGGATCGACGCATTGGGCGCGCTGCGCCGCCAGACCGGCGCCTCGATGCAGGTCCTGCCGGCCATGGCAGAGGAGGAAATGCGGCTCAGCCGGCGGGCGGACGCGCTGGCCAACATGGGCGACCAGCTCCGCACCGAGTTCCAGCGCGCCCGGATGGCCGAAGAGGTGGAGGCGGGGGACATCGACGTGGTGTCGCTGGCCCACCTGCCGTCCTATCCGCTCGCCAGCGGATCCTCCCTGAAGCTGCTGCTGGGGCTGGTGCTCGGCCTCATGCTGGGGCTGGTCGTCGCCTACGTCCTCGAGGCGCTCAACACCTCGGTCCGCCGGCCGGAGGATCTCGAGGCGGTTCTCAACGTGCCGGGGCTCGCGGTGATCCCGCGCATCTCCAGCGGCTCGCGCGGGGCGGTGTCCAGCTTCCGCAAGCTGCTCGGCGCCGGCGGCAAGAACGGCAAGCCGGAGGTGGGCTCCCCGCTCACCGGCACCCAGACGTTCTCCATCGGCATCGAGGCCTTCCGGAACCTGCGGACGAGTCTCATCTGGTCGGATGGCGGCGATGCGCTCAAGACGCTGGTGGTGACCAGCGCGGCCCCCGGGGAGGGGAAGACCCTGACGGCGGCGAATCTGGCCGTCACCCTCGCCTACGACGGCCTCAACGTGCTCCTGGTGGACTGCGATATCCGCCGCCCGCGGGTGCACGGGCTCTTCCACCTGCCGCGCGCGCCCGGGCTGATGGAGCTGCTGATGGCGCACGACCGGGCGGGTGCCCCGCCGCCGGCCATCCGGCAGACCACCGTGGCGCGCCTCTCGGTGCTGCCCTGCGGCGCCCTGCCGATGAACGCGGCGAACCTGCTGAGCAGCACCCGGATGCGGATCCTGCTCGAGGACCTGAAGCAGCAGTTCGACATCATCGTGCTGGATACGCCGCCGGTGCTGGCCACGGCCGACGCCGGCATCGTCGGCGCGCTCACGGATGGGGTGCTGCTCGTGGTTCGGGCCGGCGCCACCGACCGGAACGCGGCACAGCGCGCCTACCAGCAGCTTGCCAACGTCGGGGCCCGGGTGGTGGGCACCGTCCTGAACGATCCGGGCGGCGAGGTCGCCAAGGAAGGCGACTACTACTACCCGTACGACTACGCGGCGCACGAATGACGAGGCGCCGTCGGCTCTAGTCCCGGCTGCTCACCAATGAGCACACCTCGAGTCGCGTGTCGGACAGGCCGGCCCTCCGGGGCCGGCGCTGCCCCGGCGGAGCGCGCCTCGGCGCCCGGGATCAGGCAGCACGACTCATGACGCTCACGGAGGGTGGACCCATCACTACCTCGCCTACCATCGCCGCACCCGAGCCGCGCGTCACCGCGCCCATCGGGGCCAAGCGGATGAACATCGTGATCGTGGGCCACGTGGACCACGGGAAGAGCACGGTCATCGGCCGCCTGCTCGCCGACACCCATTCGCTGCCCGAGGGCAAGCTCGAGCAAGTGCGCGCCCAGTGCGAGCTCAACTCGAAGCCGTTCGAGTACGCCTTCCTGCTCGACGCGCTCAAGGACGAGCAGGCCCAGGGCATCACCATCGACGCGGCCCGGGTCTTCTTCAAGAGCGACCAGCGGCCCTACCTGATTCTCGACGCGCCGGGCCACATCGAGTTCCTGAAGAACATGATCACCGGGGCCGCCCGCGCCGAGGCCGCCCTGCTCGTCATCGACGCGGCCGAAGGGGTGCAGGAGAACTCCCGGCGCCACGGGTACATGGTCTCGCTGCTGGGCATCCGCCAGCTGGCGGTGCTGGTGAACAAGATGGACCTGGTGAACTGGGACCAGGCGGTCTACGACCGGATCGTCGGCGAGTACGGGTCCTTCCTGGACCAGATCGGGCTCCGGCCGGCCTGCTTCATCCCGGTCTCGGGGCGCGGCGGCGACAACATCGCCACCCGCTCGGCCGCGCTGCCCTGGTACACGGGGCCGACCGTGCTGAACGCCCTGGACGGGTTCCGCAGCGAGCCCGCCCCGGTGGATCGGCCGTTCCGCATGCCGGTCCAGGACGTCTACAAGTTCACCAAGCAGGGCGACGACCGCCGCATCGTGGCCGGCACCATCGATTCCGGCTCCATCAAGGTGGGCGACCCGGTGATCTTCTACCCCTCGGGCAAGAAGAACCGGGTGAAGACCATCGAGGCGTTCAACGCGCCGTCCCAGACCCGGGGCGAGGCGGGCCAGGCCATCGGCTTCACCCTGCACGAGCAGATCTACATCACCCGGGGCGAGATCGCGACGCTGGAGTACGAGCGCCGGCCGCAGGTCACCACCCGGCTCCGCGTCAGCCTCTTCTGGCTGGGCAAGGAGCCGATGGTCAAGCGCAAGGAGTATCTGCTCAAGCTGGGCACCGCGCGGGTCACGGCCCGGGTGGAAGAGGTGCTCCGGGTGATGGACGCCTCCACGCTCGACGCCACCGAGCAGCGCCACTCCATTCAGCGCCACGACGTGGCCGAGTGCGTGCTCAAGCTGGACCGCGCCATCGCCTGCGACCTGGCGGAGGACGTCCCGGCGACCAGCCGCTTCGTCATCGTGGACGATTACGAGATCCGGGGCGGGGGCATCGTGCGCGAGGCGCTGGCCGACCGCCAGACCGCGGTGCGCGACCGGGTGCTGCTGCGGAACTACAAGTGGGAGCCGAGCCTCATTCCGCCGGAGCGCCGGGCCGAGAAGATGAACCAGAAGGCCGCGCTCATCCTGGTGACCGGCGAGCACGAGCACGACCGCAAGGGAGTCGCCAAGGCGCTCGAGGACAAGCTGTTCGAGGACGGCAAGGTGGTCTACTTCATGGGCATCGGCAACGTGCTCTACGGGGTGGACGCCGACATCGAGCGCAGCAAGGAGAACCGGCTCGAGCATATGCGCCGGCTGGGCGAGGTCGCGAACCTCATGCTCGACGCCGGGATCATCCTGGTGGTGGCGGCCGCGGAGCTCACCCAGGACGACCTGGAGGTCATCAAGACCTCGGTGCAGCCCGACTGGATCGAGACCATCTGGACCGGCGACACGGTGACCACCGACCTGGCCTACGATCTGCACCTCCCCGGAGGCGCCGTGCACGAGGCAGTGGACCAGCTCAAGGCCCACCTGCAGGACAAGGGAGTCATCTTCCGCCCATGGTGAGTCCCGAGCTCAGGACGGCGATCATCGCGCTCGCCCGCGAGGCAGGCCAGGCCACGATGACCTACTACGACGGCGCCACGGCTGAGGTGCGTGAGAAGGACGACCGCAGCCCCGTCACGCTGGCCGACGAGGTGGCGCACCGGATCCTGGTGGACGG
>DASUSR010000134.1:0-7815 GCA_036375015.1 Gemmatimonadales bacterium | reverse complement strand
GGCCCTCCGAGCTGTCCGGCGGCCAGCGCCAGAGGGTGGCACTCGCCCGGGCCCTGGCGGTGAAGCCGAAGGTGCTGCTGCTGGATGAGCCGTTCGGCGCGCTCGACGCCAAGGTCCGGAAGGAGCTCCGCCGGTGGCTCCGGCGGCTGCACGAGGAGATGCACGTCACCAGCCTGTTCGTCACCCACGACCAGGAGGAGGCCCTGGAAGTGGCCGACCGGGTGGTGATCATGAACGAAGGGCGCGTGGAGCAGAGCGGGACGCCCGAGGAGGTCTACGAACGGCCCGCGACCCCGTTCGTGTACGGCTTCCTGGGGGACGTCAATCTGTTCCACGGGCGGATCCACCAGGGGCGGGTGACCATCGGCGGCAATGAGCTGGAGGCCCCGGACCACGCTGACGCGCGGGATCTGGCAGGCGTCGCCTACGTCCGCACCTACGACGTGGAGCTGGATCCCTCTCGGTCGGGACCCTCGTCCCTCGAGGCGGTAGTGCGCCGCGTGCGTCCGTTCGGGGCGGTGGTCGGGCTCGAGCTCGAGCTGGTGGGGAATGGCCGCACCATCGAGGCTCAGGTCCCTCGGGCGCGGTTTCACATGCTGGGACTGGTCAAGGGCCAGCGGGTCTATGTCTCCCCGACGAACGTGCGGGTGTTCGCGGAGCCGGCATAAGCCGTCAGGACGGCTGCGGCGCCTCCGCGCCCGCCGGCCGCCGGCCGAGGGCCTCCTCCAGCCGCCGGATCCGATTGGGAAACCAGGCCGGGTCGAGGAAGAGCAGGAGTATGGCGTTCAGCATGATGTGCGGGAAGAAGGGATGCCCCGCCGTCACGTACAGCCCCACGTGGAACAGGATCCCGCCCAGGAAGAAGAGCGGCGCCGTCCGCGGTACGAAGAGCGAGACGAAATAGAACACTTCGAACAGGATGGTGCCGACGCTGAGCAGCACGCACAGCTCGTACTGCTGTGCCAGCCAGACGCCGATCGGGATGTCGCGGGCGATCGCGTCGCTGAGCAGGTGGTTCTGCAGGGTGTAGCCGTTCATCCAGGCGAGCCCGCCCGAGATGAGCTTGGTGATGCCGGTCGAGAAGTAGGTCGCCGCCAGCAGCACGTGGGTGAGCTTGAGCGGCCACATGACCAGCTCGCTTCGGCCGGCGGCCGGCTCGGACCCGCCTGCCCCCGCGCCGCGCCGGCGCCGGAGCAGCGCGTCGATCGACAGCCGCTCCCCGGCGGGCGAGAAGGGCAGCAGCATCAGGAAGATGGCCCAGAGCGCCTGGGGATGATGGACGTCGGCGTAGGAGTACGCGTGCCCGATGAGGATCCAGTATCCGAGGGCGAGCAGGAACAGCGACGTTCGGGTGAAGAGTCCCACGAGCGCGAGCACCGCCGCGGCCGCCGTGCCCCACCAGATGACCGTGACGCCCGTCGGGTTGAACAGCGCCTCGCGCGGTATCACGGCCGCGATGACCCGGATGATCGGCTGAGGGTCGATGAACTCCGAGTTCTTGGACGCCAGGTTGACCTGGTGGGCCAGGGAGGGCATGAACCAGAACAGCTGGGTGGCCGCGGCCACGACGCGCGCGCCCGCGAGGTTCAGCGGACTCGCCGGCGGGAACCAGAACGCGTTCCACCGCTCGATCCAGCGCTGGGCGTTCATGCTACCTCGACGGTGCGGGTGAGCCGCTCGAGAAGCTCAGGACCGGAAAGCGCTCGGTCACCAGTCCCGTGTCGGCCAGGCGGAAAATCTCGCCTTCGGTGCGGATCGCGACGAACGGCGCTTCTCGCGCGCGGTTGATCCGCGCCAGCAGCTCCCGGGCCGTGGTCGAATCACCCTGATAAAGCGGATTGATGTAGAGGTTCCGGAACGTGGATTTGCTCAGGCCCACCATCTCGGGCGTGACCTCCGCATCCGCCCCGGCCGCCGTCGTGGCCACCAAGCGGCGCTTCGTCGTCTTGACCGGCCCCGGCGGATAGGACTTGGCGTACATCGCCCAGGCGAGAAACGGCCACCGGGTCTGCCCCACGCCCTGGTAGGAGAGCACGGGCACCGCGTGCAGACCGAGGGTGACGATGATCAGGGCCGAGACCCAGATTTTGGACTTGGTCAAGCGAGTCGCTCCGGTCTTCAGGATGTGCGCCGCTCGTGGGCCGGTTCGAGCCGGGCCCCCGGCTCGCCCGCAGGAACCGCGCCCGAGCGCACGAGCGGTCCAGTATAGGCCCCGGCTTCCTGCCCGGCAACCTCTTGCGAGTCACGGAGATGCGCGATCGAACCGCCCCGGTCACCCCCGGTCGCCCAGCGCGGCCGCCGCGGCGTTGTAGCCGCACATGCCGTGGACGCCTGCGCCGGGATGGGCATAGCTCGAGCACAGGTAGAGGCCCCTCACCGGCATGCGGTACCGGAACCAGGGAAACCGAGGCCGGAACAGGAGTTGGCGGTGCCAGGCGTTGGAGCCGCCCCCGATGTCTCCACCCACCAGGTTGGCATCCATGGCCTGCAACCGATCGGGGGGCACCACTCGCCGGGCCAGAATGCGAGCCCGGAAGCCGGGCGCCAGCCCTTCGATGCGCTCGTCGATGCGATCTGCAAGCCGCTCCGCCTGGGCCGGCCAGCCGTCCTCGACCACGGAGGGTACCCTGGTGTACGCCCAGAGCGTGTGGCAGCCCGGTGGCGCGCGGGTCGGATCGGCCAGGCTCTGCTGGCCGATGACGAGGTAGGG
Source organism: Gemmatimonadales bacterium (assembly GCA_036375015.1). Lineage (GTDB taxonomy): Bacteria > Gemmatimonadota > Gemmatimonadetes > Gemmatimonadales > GWC2-71-9 > CAVVWJ01. The sequence continues at coordinate 5,105 of DASUSR010000134.1, read as the reverse complement.
GTGCTCGGGCAGTCCCCCGCCGCGGACGCGGTCGGTGAAGCGGGCGAGATCGTCCAGGCTGTCGCCGGCGTGGACCACGGCACTCTCGCGCGCGGCCTCGACCGACCACGGCACCGGTCCATCCAGCGCCCAGTCCAGTTTGAAGGTCCCCCAGCCGCGGGGATACCGGCGCAGGAAACGCGCGAACCCCGCGGGCACGTGCTCGGGTCCCACCAGGTCGAGCATCAGCGCGGCCACGTCGGTGTCGGCGAGGACGAGCCTGGTGGCGATCTCCTCGCCGTCGGCAAGCCGGACCGACCGCACCCGGCCTTCGGCGACGCCCACCCGCACGACGCGGGCACCGAGCCGGACCCTGCCGCCCCGCGCGCGCAGGCAGCGGACCAACCCGTCGGCGAGCGCACGTGCTCCCCCTTCCGGCACCGGGTAGCCGCCGGTCGTCGCGGTCACACCCAGCATGAAGCCGAGCGCCGCGCCGAACCGGTCATCGGGTCCGACGTCCACGTGCAGGGCGAGGCCCGGGAGCACCCGCCGCGCCGCCGGGCCGGCGAACCAGCGCTCGGACAGCCCCCGCCCGCTGGAGAGGAAGACGCGCGCGAGCCGGGCGAGCTCCCGCGGGCCCAGCCGGACCATCGGCGCGAGAGCCGGGAATGGGTCCATCAGGAGCGGGATGAGGTCCTGCTCGATCGACGCGTACCAGCGGGCGACCCGCCTCCAGCGCTCCCCGTCCTGGGGCGAGCCGAAGAGGCGCGCGTTCCGCTCGGGATCGCGGGTGATGCAGGCGAAGCTCCCGTCAGGCGCCGGGTGACAGCTCTCGATGCCGGCCCAGCGCCAGCGCACCCCGTGGTCCTCGAGCGCCAGGCTGCGGAACGCGGGACTCAGGGTGCCCCAGGGATAGAACGCCGCGCCCACGTCGTGCACGAAGCCGGTGCGGGTGACCTCCTCCGAGCCGACCGCGCCGCCGGCCCGGGTTGGGTGGCTCTCCAGCACCAGCACATCGAGCCCGGCCCCCGCCAGCATGCAGGCCGCGACGAGCCCGTTGGGACCGGAGCCGATCACGAGCGCGTCTGGATCTCCGTTCCGTGCGCCCATGGCGCGGCCTCCGCCTGTTCCGGGATCGCCAGGCCGGATGGCCGGGACTCGCGGAGTATAATTCCCGCACTCCGCGCCACGAAGGTTGTCGGACCGCCGCGCCGCTGGTCAGCCTCGGGCTCGGCGGCTAAGTTGCGGGCCGCACCCAACCAGCCATCCCGATCGGAGCCCCGGCCCCTGCGATGCTACCCAACTTCATCGTGATCGGTGCCGCCAAGGCCGGCACCACCGCGCTGTACTGGTACCTGGCCGAGCATCCGGATGTGTTCATGAGCCCGGTGAAGGAGACCAACTTCTTCGCGTACGGCGTGGATCAGCAGGGCCGGCTGCTGTGGGGCAATCCGGACGTGCACCGCTTCCCGATCAAGTCGCTGAGCGAGTACGAGGCGCTCTTCGCCGAGGCCGGAGGTGCCGCCGCCGTCGGCGAGGCCTCGACGATGTACCTCGAGTGCCCCCAGGCAGCGGGTCGCATCCGCGCGCTGATTCCGGAGGCGCGGATCATCTGCGCGCTGCGCCATCCGGTGGATCGGGCGTACTCGGACTACCAGATGTACCTGCGGAATCGGGGGCGCCGGCTCCAGCCCGAGCGCGATCTGGCGGCCGGGGCGGCCTGGGCCAGTCCGGACTCCCACTGGATGCGGATCGGGCGGTACCACGACCCGCTCTCGCGCTATTTCGAGGCGTTCCCCCGCGACCACGTCCACGTCTTTCTCTTCGACGACCTGAAGCGGGAGGCGCTGCGGGTGGTGCAGGACCTCTACCGGTTTCTTGGCGTGGAGCCGGAGTTCGTTCCCGACTTCGATACGCCGCACAACGTGGGCGGGATGCCGGCCAGCCCCATGCTGGAGCGCCTCCTGGTCAAGAGCCCGCTCAAGACGGTGCTGGAGCCCCTGGTCCCCCAGGGTGCCACCAACTGGCTCCGGCGGCTCCGCACCCGCACCATGCGTCAGGCCCCCTCGCTCCCCGCGCCCCTGCGCGCCGAGCTCACCCGCTCCTTCCACGACGACATCGCCGCGACCTCGCGGCTCATCGGCCGAGACCTGGCGCACTGGCTGTAGCGCGCGCCGTCCGGGCCCGCCGCCGGACCGCTGCCGTTCCGTTACCTCCTCTCCATATCCCGACTGCCGCTCCGTGACCCGGCCCCGCGTATCTCCTCCGTGCGTGGGGGCGCGGGCCGTCCGCCACGCGCTCGCTTTCCCGAGAAACGGAGAGGACCGTGGCGCAGCCCAACTTCTTCATCGTCGGCGCCCCCAAGTGCGGGACCACGGCGCTCTACGAATACCTCCGGGGGCATCCCCGGATCTTCATGCCGAGGTACAAGGAGCCGCACTACTTCGCCAGCGACCTCGGCGACTATCCGCTGATCAGGAGGGGCGACGATTACGACGCGCTGTTCGCGGAGAGCACGCCGCAGCACCTGGCGCGGGGCGAAGCGTCGGTATACTACCTGCACTCCTCGTCGGCCATTCCGCGGATGCGCGCGCTGTATCCGGATGCCAGGATCATCGCCATGTTCCGCAATCCAGTGGACATGGTGCACGCGCTGCACGCCCAGCTACTGTATGTCGGAGAAGAGACCGTCGGGGACTTCGAGACCGCGTGGCGGCTGCAGGAGCGCCGCCGGCGAGGCCTGGATCTGCCGCGGCGCGCCCGGGGCGGGTTCCTGTTCCAGTTCGCGCAGCTCGGCGCCTTCGGCAGCCAGACGGACCGGCTGCTCTCCTGTTTCCCCCGGAGCCAGGTCAAGACGATCCTCTACGACGACTTTGCGTCGGCCCCGCAGCGGGTGTACCGGGATGTGCTCGAGTTCCTCGGCGTTCCCGACGATGGTCGGTCCGAGTTCCCCCGTGTCAATCAGAGCAGGCAGGCCCGGATCACCTGGCTCAAGGACATCCTGCGGAAGCCCCCTCCCGCGCTGCGGCAGGGCGTGCGCACGCTCAAGCAGGTACTCGGGGCCCGGGGAGTGAGTCGGCTGAAGACGCGAGTCGTCGGGCTCAACACCCTCACCGCGCCGCGCGCGGCCCTCTCTCCCGAGTTCCGGGCCGAGCTGGCGGAGACGTTCCGTCCCGAGATCGCGCTCCTCGGCCGGCTGCTGGGCCGCGATCTCAGTGAATGGTGTACCTCTTCCCCCGAGCCGGCCCCCCGAGCCCATTGCAAGGGAGCAGCGGGCTCGCATTGTATGGCGACATGGTTGTGACTATAGTCGAGGCGCGACGCGGCGGCGACGCGTCGAACTCACTCGGCTGACATGGTGGAGGCGTTGGAATGGCCGGACCGGAGCGGCGCGGCAGGCGTGCGGTCGTGGACAGGGTGAAGGAGCCGCTCCGCAGGCTCCGCTCGGGCTATCGCAGCCTCACCGCGCCGCTGCGGGGCATGCCGTCCCTGCTGATCATCGGCACCCAGAAGGGCGGCACCACGTCGCTCTTCAACTACCTGGCCCAGCATCCCGACGTGCTCTCGCCGCTCGGGAAGGAAGTCCACTACTTCGACTTCAACTACGCGCGCGGGCCCCGATGGTATCGCGGACGGTTTCCCTATGCCCGCCAACTGCGCGACGGCGTCGTGACGCTGGATGCCACCCCGTACTACATGATGCACCCGCTGGCGCCGCAGCGGGCCGCCGCCCTGCTCCCGGACGTCAAGCTGATCGCCGTGCTGCGGAACCCCGTGGATCGCGCCTTTTCACACTACCAGCATGAGGTGCGCGGTGGACGGGAGCCCCTCTCGTTCGCGGAGGCCCTGGATCGGGAAGCCGAGCGGCTGGAAGGGGAAGAGGATCGCCTGCGGCACGAGCCCGCGTACTACAGCTGGAACCACCACCGGTACGCCTACACCCGCCGCGGGGTCTATGTGGAGCAGCTCCGCCGCTGGGCCGAGCACTACCCGAGGAGCCGGCTCATGGTGCTTCAGAGCGAGCGGATGTTTCGCGACCCCAGGGCCGCCAGCGCCGCGGTCTACCGGTTCCTCGGTCTCCGTCCGCACGAGCTCGAGCGGTACGAGACCTTTCTTCCGGGGAAGTACGACCGCGGGATGCCTCCGGAGCTCCGGGAGAGGCTCGCCCGCTTCTTCGAGCCCCACAACCGGGAGCTCTATCGCTGGCTGGGCGAGGAGTTCGACTGGGCCTGAGTCTCCGACCGGCCGCAGACGTAGATGATGTCCTGAGCCAGCCCCGCCAGCGGAGACCACCCGCCCAACAGCCGTTCCAGGGGTTCCACCAGCCACACCGGCGCGACCACGTGCCGCTCCGAGAGCGGCAGGCTCGCGACCGGCACGATCGCCAGGATCCGCAGTCCCGCCTGCGGCAGGAGCTCGGTCACCTCGGCATGGGTCATCGTGCCGGTGGGGTCGCCGCGTCCCCGGAGCCGGGCGAAACGCGCCCGGAGGCTGTTGCGGTTCTTGTGGTTGTTGAAGACCAGCACGCCCTTGGGGCTCAGGTGCCGTGCCAGGACCGAGAAGATCGCCCGGCGCAGGTCGGGCTCGGCGTTGGGGAAGAACCGGAAGGCCGTGATGAGGTCGAATCGGCGGTCGCCGAGCGGGTCCTGCTGCGTGAGATCCGCCTCCACCAGCTCTGCCTGGGGCGCCACCTTGCGGGCCACCTCCATCATCGAGGGGGAGACATCCACCCCGGTGGCCGCAGACACGCGGTCTCCCAGGTGCTCCAGCACGCGCCCCGTGCCGCAGGCGAAGTCCAGATGGGTGACGGGTCGGGTGCCGAGGTGCCGCCGCAGGATCCCATCCAGCGCGCGACGCTCCAGTCGCCAGACCATCGCCCGGTAGGGATTCACCGTGGGCGAGAAGGACTCGTGGTATTCGGCCCCACGGCCCTTGTGACGATCGGTGTAGCGGATGTGGCGTCGTGAGCTGTCCATGGTCATCCCGTGCGGAGTCCGCTGGGGCCGGAGAAGCGCTGCCCAGACAGTCGGCGAAGAAAGAGGTGCAGGTCGGGCAGATTGTGGCGATAGCCGAGCGCCCGCAGATGGCCCTTGCGCCGGCGGATCTGCCGCTTGAACGCGGGCGTG
>DASUSR010000133.1:0-6152 GCA_036375015.1 Gemmatimonadales bacterium | reverse complement strand
CCGCCGATCGTTGAGCTGGCCGAAGGTACGATATCCGATGCGGCACTCGCGGATGACTTCGCCGCTCTCCGTAGGGCAGGTGCCCAGGTCGGCGAACTGCTGCCGGCCCTGGGCGGAGGCGGTGGCGGCAAGGACGCCGGTGAAGAGCAGGGTTGTAAGGAAGCTGGCGCGCATCGTAGTCCGTCTCGAGGTACAGGGTTACCCCGGGATGCGCAGTTCCGTCCTTCCACCGGTCATGGGGCGATCGGCACGCCCGTCCGGCGGTTCCAGTCGGCGAAGGACCCGTCGTAGAGACGGGGGGCGTACCCCATGTACCGGGCGGCGAAGTAGAGGTAGGACGCCTGCATCCCGGTGCGGCAGTAGACCACCACGGTCTTGGCCTCGTCGAGACCCGCTCTGCGGAACAGCCGGGCGAGGATGGCCGGGTCCTTGAGCCGCACCGGCTCCGGCGCCGTGAGCAGGGTGCGCCAGGGAAGGCTCGTCGCGCCCGGGATGTGGGGAGAGAAGTCGGCCGCCGGGCGCGCGTCCAGCAACGCGGTGGAGGGGTCGCCGATGCGGTCCGCCACCCAGGCGGCATCCACCACGACTTCCGGACGAAGGGTCCAGTCGAGCCGGCCGGCCGGTCCCTCCCAGGGCAGGGCGCTCACCGGCAGCCCCTCCGCCTTCCACAGCTCGAGCCCTCCGTCGAGCAGCCCGGCGCGGTCGCCGAGTCCGAGATAGTCCAGGGTGAAGAACAGCCGGGCGGCGGGGAGAGGATCGCCGTACACCACGATGCGACTCTCCGTCGAGACCCCGGCTGCTTCGAGCACCGAATCGAGCCGCTCGGGCGGCGGCAGCTCGTTGGGCACGCTGTCGCGGTCGAGCACCAGCGCCCCGAGCGGCACGAACCTCGCCCCCGGAACGTGCGCGGCGTGGTACTCGGCCGAGTCGCGTGCCACGTGAAGCACCACGAGCGCGGGATCCGCGAGCCGTAGGGCCAGCCATCCCGGCGTCACGAGGAGCGACCCGCGCACCGGCGGCGGGTCCGCCGGGGTATACGCCACCGCGCCGCCGATGACGCCTGCCGTCAGTGCCGCGAGCAGCATCGCCTTCATTCGTCGGTTCCCCGGATGCCGTGCCATGCGAGCATGCCGCCGGTGGCCGTGCGGACGTCGCTGAAGCCGCGCTGCCGCAGGATCCGGCTCGCGAAGTACGCGCGCTGGCCACCCTTGCACAGCGTCACCACGGGTCGATGAGGGTCCAGCTCTCCGAAACGCGCCCGCAGCTCGCCCAGCGGGATCGCGATGGCCCGCGGACACGGATCGGCCGCCCGCTCGGCCGGGTTGCGGACGTCGAGGAGCTGGGTCGCTTCCGGGAGTGTGGCCAACTCGGCCGGTGGGAGGAATCGGTCGAGGCCGCGCCGTTCGTTCTCCGCCAGGTAGCCGGCGAGGTGGATGGGATCGCGGGCGGACCCGAAGGGCGGCGCATAGGCCAGGTCGAGTGTCGCCAGGTCGTCCACCCGCCCGCCCAGCCGGATCGCGGTGGCCAGCACGTCGAGCCGCTTATCCACCCCGTCGCGTCCCACCACCTGGGCGCCGAGCAGCCGGCGATCCTCGAGGTGGTAGAGCACCTTGAGCAGGAGCGGTGCCGCGCCGGGATAGTAGGTGGCGTGCGCGTGGCCGGGGATCAGCACCTCCCCGATCGGCAGCCCTGCGGCGGTGGCCTGCCGGCGGGTGAGTCCGGTGGAGGCTGCGACCATGCCGAAGACTCGGACGATCGAGCTGCCGAGCACCGGCGCCATCGGCGGGCTCGAATCGGTGGCGGCGTGCTCGCCCGCCACCCGGCCGGCGCGTGTCGCCGGCCCCGCGAGCGGCACCAGCGCGGGCCGGCCGGTCACCGCGTGGGTGTACTCGACCGCGTCGCCGACCGCATAGATCCCGTCGGCCGATGTGCGCATGAACTCGTCCACCCGGATGCCGCCGGACGGGCCGAGGGCGATGCCCGCCTCGGTGGCCAGGTGAGTCTCCGGGCGCACGCCCAGCGCCAGGACCACCATGTCGGTCTCGATCTCGCTGCTGTCGTCCAGGATCACGGCACCGACCCGGCCGTCCTCCAGTCTGAACCCCGCGAGGCCGCGGCCGAGCCGGAGGCAGACCCCCCGGCGGCGAAGCTCGTCGGATATCGGCGCGGCCAGCTCCGGGTCCAGGGACTGGAGCACCTGCGGCAGGCGCTCGACAACCGTCACGCCCACCCCGCGCCGCACCAGCATTTCGGCCATCTCGAGCCCGATGTACCCCGCACCGACCACGACAGCCCGCCGGACTCCGCCGGCGACTGCCGCGTGCAGCCGGTCGGCGTCGTGGAGGTCACGCAGGGTGTACACGTTGGGTGCGTGCGCGCCGGGGACGGGTGGGCGGAGCGGGGTCGCCCCGGGGGCCAGGATCAGGCGATCCCAGCCGATCGATTCGTCACGCCCGGTGGCCAGGTTCCGCACCACCAACTGCCTGGCCTCCGCGTCTATGGCGACGGCCTCGTGCCCGGTGCGCAGCTCGACGTTCAGCCAGTCGCGGAAGCGAGCGGGCCTGGCCACCAGCAGGCGCTCGCGGTCGGCGATCTCGCCGCCGATGTAGTAGGGCAGACCGCAGTTGGCGAAGGAGGGATGGGGGCCGCGCTCGATCAGGATGATCCGGGCGCCCTCGTTGGTGCGCCGCGCGCGGGCGGCGGCGCTCGCGCCCCCGGCCACCGCGCCGACGACGACGATCGTTCGTGGACTGTTCATGCTGACAGATTACGCCGGGACGGGTGAAGGGAGCCCCCGGACGACTATGAAGAGATCAGGAAGACCGGTCAGAAGTCCTTGCGCAGGAATCCGTGGAGGCCGGCGAGGAAGGGCAGGGCGGTCCACCCCACGAGGGCGCCGAGGGCGGACAGGATCCCCACGCTGCTGCCGAAGAACCGCTCGAACACCGCCCCGGTGTACCCCATGAGGGCCGCGACGTCGAAGGTGAGCAGCAGGAGCACCCGCGCCAGGTCCACGGGATTGAGCAGCGTGAGCGCCAGCATCGGCGTCTCGAGGGGCCACTCGCTGAAGGTGGCGACCACGAAGAGCACCAGGCCGTCGTACAGCACCGTGGCGGCGAACCAGCCCAGCAGCGCCACGCCCAGCGCCTTGGCCCGGTCCTCGTACCGCGCCGCGGCGAAGAACGCCAGGGCGGTGAACACGAAGGTGAGGAGCACCCCCGTGACGGCCAGGGTGACACCCGCGAGTCCCAGTTCCGCGCCCCCGCGCGCGAGCACCGGCAGGCCCACGCCCGCCAGGAAGGCCCCGGCCAGCGGGAGCGCCACGCCGAGGTAGAGACCGGTGTACAGCGTGGGCCGGCCGACCGGCTGCGCCAGCAGCAGCAGGATGAACTCGCGCGCGCCGGAGAGGAACAGGGTGCCCATGACGACGCTCACCAGCGGGATCACGATGAGGACGGCATTGAGCAGGCTCGCCACCGCTCTCGGACCGCCCCCGCCGAAGCGCAGCAGCGTCTCGGTGAGGAGGAAGAAGACCAGCGCGTAGCCCGGCACCCACCAGCTCCGCAGCATGTTCCTCACCCCGTAGCGGAGCACCTTGCCGACGGTCCTCACGCCGCCTCCCGCAGCAGCCGCGCCACCGCGCGCTCCACCTTGCGCTCGCCGGTCCGCAGCCGCAGCTCGTCCAGCGTGCCGTGGAAACGCACCCGCCCCTCTACGAAGTAGACCAGATCGTCCGCCAGCTCCTCCACCTCCGCCATGACGTGGCTGGTGAGCAGCACCGCGGCGTCGTTGCCGGCGCGGGCCCGCACCAGGTCCTTGAGGGCGGCGCTCGCCACCGGATCGAGGCTCGCGGTCGGCTCGTCGAGGATGAGGATCGGCGAGGGATACCGCAGCGCCACCACCGCGTTGAGCTTCTGCCGGGTGCCGCCCGAGAGGGTTCGCACCGGCTGGGCCAGCGTAGTCTCCGCCAGGTCGAGCCGCTCGAGCAGCTCGCGCTCGTCCGCCGCCTCGCCGGCGCGGAGGTCGGCCAGCAGCTCGAGCACCTCCCCGCCGGTGAGGTTCTCCGGGAACGAGGCGGTCTGGGGCATGTACCCGATGAGCCGGCGATAGTGCGGATCGGCGCCCACCGGCTCGCCGAGCACCGTCACCCGCCCGCCGTCGGGTCGCACCAGGCCCAGCACGCACTTGATGAGGGTGGACTTGCCCGACGCATTCGGCCCCACCAAAGCGGTGACCCGCCCGGGCTCCACGCTCAGGTCCACGTTCTGGAGCACGTGCAGCCGCCCGAACCTCTTGCGGAGCCCGGTCACCGCGACCGCGGGAGCGCCGTGCATTACCAGTGCTCCATCCGCGGACGCGCGTCCGCCAGGGTCTCCGGGGTGAGGATGGGGAGGACCCGCTCGGCCAGATCGAGGAGCTCGACGAAGAAGCTGCGGAGCAGGATGAGCGCCGGCTCGTGCTCCTGCACTACGAGCGAGAAGAAGCGGACCGGGCGGTGGGGCACGTCGCCGTAGCCGTCGCGGTCCAGGTCGTAGCCGCGGTATTGGTCCCAGCTGTTGCCGGTGAAGGTGCTGCTGTTGCTCCGGCTGTTGGTGGCCACGTCGAAGGCGTTGCCGGTGAAGCGGTTCCCCTCGAACCGGTTGTCTTCGGCGTTGGCCATGAGCTTCACCGCCCAGCCGTTGCGGGAGAACTCGTTGCCGGTCACCCGGAGCCGGCTGGAGCCCTCGACCAGCATGGCGACGGAGTTGCTCGCGAACGTGTTTCCGGTGATCTCGCTCTCCACGATGTCCTTGAGGAGCAGCCCGTAGGCCGACGGGCCCCAGTTGCCGGCGAACCGGTTGCTCCGCATGGCCACGCGGCGGGAATACATGACGGCAATGCCCGCGCCGTTCTCCTCGAAGACGTTGTGCTCGTACTCGCAGTCGTGCGAGAACATGAAGTGCAGGCCGTACCGTCCATTCAGGGTGCTGTGGTTGCGGCTCACCCGTGTGCCGGTGGTGAACTCGAGGTAGATCCCGTCCCGATGTCCGATGACCTCGTTGCCCTCGATGGTCACGCCCGTGGAGTTCCAGAGGTGGATGCCGTTGCCTCCGCTGGCGACGCCGCCCCGCCGGCCGTCGAGGCGGTTCCGGACCACCCGGCACTCCCGCGCGCCTTTCAGGTACACCCCGAAGAAGGTTCGCTCGAAGCGATTGTCCTCGATCCGGCAGGCAGCGGCGGAGTCGACGGTGACCGCCGCCCGGTCGTCGATGAAGCTGCGCTCGACGTTGCGAAAGACCAGTCCGTGCAGGGACACCCCCGAGGCCGTCACCCGGAGCAGCCCGTGGCTTCCGGTGCCCTCGAGCACGGCGGCCCCGTCGCCTTCGATGGTGACCGGCCGGTCCACCAGCAGCTCGGCCGTCAGCCGATGGATTCCCGCACGGAGCAGCACCGTGCCCCCCGGCTGCACCCGCATCAGCGCCTCGGCCAGGCTGCCGACCGGTCCCCCCGCGCTCACGACCACGGTGTCTCCCCGCGTCCCGAGCAGCAGAGCCAGGACGAGCAGAGGCATGCTCAGCTTTCCCGCCCCGCGCCGGCGTGTGCCACGACGTCGGCCCAGCGGATCACCTCACCACCGAGCCGGGCGCGGAGACTCTCCGCCGCCGTGGCGCTGCCCACCGCCGCGAGCCGGTTGTTCATCGGCGTGCGGAGCGCCGGGCTCCGGACGAGCCACGCCTCCTCGGCCGGGAGCATGCGCTCCGTGGGAGCGGTGTAGTCGCCCACCCAGAGCGAGTGGACCGCACCGGGGTCCGTCCCGTCTTCGGCCAGGAAGTCGGCCAGACAGCCGGGATCGTCGAAAACGTAGGTCTTGCCGGTCCGGGTGACCAGCTCCGCGGCGAACCGCGAATCCGAGATCGTCATGTGGCAGTGGGCGCACTCGTCCACGTTGTACGCGATGGGGCGCGGCCCCGGGGCGGCGCAGGCCGCGGCGACCGCCACGGACGCGGCCGCCGCGACCGCCTGGCCGCGGGTGCGGCGCCAGCGGAGGAATTCCCGCAGCCCGATCCCGAGGGCGAGCGTGAGGGAGAGGATGGCCGCCGCGCCGCCGATGTCGGGCCAACTGCTCGCGTGGAAGTTGAGGAGCTGCTTCCCGCCGAGCAGCGGCGGCTGAA
>DASUSR010000132.1:0-8686 GCA_036375015.1 Gemmatimonadales bacterium | reverse complement strand
CGCCAACAACACCAACGGCTCCTGGAACACCATCCTGAGCGAGCTGAACACGCGCCGGGCCGCGGACGCCAGCTCCCGGTACTACCTGGGCGTCGTGAACCCCAACTATTCCTCCGGCGTGGCCGGCATCGGCTACGTCGGCTGGCCGGTGGCGCTGGCCTGGGACAAGCTGCCGGGCGCCGCGTCCATCGCCGCCCACGAGTGGGGGCACAACTGGAACCGGCAGCACGCCCCCTGCGGAGGCGCGGGGAACCCCGACACCCAGTTCCCCTACCCGGGCGGGACCATCGGCGTCTACGGCTTCGACGTGGCGGGCGCGGTCCTCAAGCCCACCTCCTCGCACGATCTGATGGGCTACTGCAACGACCAGTGGATCAGCGACTACACCTACCGCAACGTCATGAACTACCGCGGCGTGGAAGCGGGCGTCGCGAGCGGGCTGGGCCAGGCCGTCCAGCCCACCCTGGTGGTGTGGGGCCGGATGGAGCAGGGCCGCCTGGTGCTGGAGCCCGCCTTCCAGGCCACCACCCGGCCCAACCTGCCGACCCGCGAGGGGCCGTACCAGGTGGAAGGCCGCGCGGCGGACGGGTCCCGGATCTTCGCCCTGCGGTTCAGCCCCATCGAGGTGGCGGACGACCGCAGGGGCGAACGGCACTTCGCCTTCGCCGTGCCGCTCTCGCCCGAGCGGGCCGCCCGGCTCGCGTCGCTGCGGCTGGAAGGCGAGGGACAGTCGACGGTGCAGGTGGGGAGTGGTGGCGAGGCCCCGCGCGTGGAAGTGACTCGCGTCGCCCCCGGCCGGGTAGCGCTGAGCTGGGACGCGAGTCGCACACCCATGGTGGTGGTGCGCGACCCTCGCACGGGGCAAGTGCTCTCGTTCGCGCGCGGCGGGCGCTCCGAGGTGGTGACGGACGAGTCCGAGCTGGCCCTCTCCCTGTCCGACCGTCTCCGGAGCCGCGAGGCGCGGGCGCTGGTGCCGAGCCGGTGACCGGCCGAGCACTCGGGCTGGTGCTCCTCGCGGCGGCGTGCTCTCCGCGTCCCGCCGCCAACGCGCCGGCCGCTCGCGCGCCTGCGCCGGCGGTGGCGGCCACCGACTCGACCCTGATCACGCTCGAGCGGACGCCCTGCCTCGGCGCCTGTCCCGTCTACACGGTCTCCATCTCGGGGGGCGGCGCCGTGCGGTTCGTGGGCCGGCAGCACACGGCGCACATCGGCGAGGCCGACGCGACCGTTCCGCCGGCGCGGGTGGACAGCCTGCTCGCGGAGCTGCGGGTCGGGGGCTACTTCGGGTTCGCCGACGCGTACGTGCAGGACGCGCCGGCGTGCGGCCTCTATGCCACCGACTCGCCTAGCGCCATCACGTCCGTCACCGCCGGCGGCGAGCGGAAGCAGATCCGCCACGATTACGGTTGCAGCGATGCGCCCCGTGCGCTGGCACGGCTCGAGACCCGGATCGACGAGGTCGCCGGCACCAGCCGCTGGACCGGGCGCTGAGCGGCCTCAGGCCGGCGACACCCCGCATCGCATCGCCACCGCGGATTCCGGGCACGTGCTCGCGAACTCCCGCGACTCCCTGATCTCCAGCGGCAGCGTCTCCCGATCCACCCGTTCGAACCCGAGCCGGGGGAAGTAGTCGGCCGCGGTGGTGGTGAGGAGATAGACACCTTCCAGGCCCTCGGTGCCTGCCCAGGCGAGCCGGTTCCGGACCAGCGTGTCCGCGATGCCCTGCCCCCGGCGGTCGGGCGCGGTGACCACCGAGCGCAGCAGCCCGAAGCGGCCGTAGCGCTCGACCCCGGCGGCGCCCACCACCTCGGTGCCGTCTACCGCCACCGCGTAGCCAGCCCCCCACTGGTCCTCCAGCCCGTCGGGGGGCAGTCCGGCCTGCTCGAGGAGACCGCGCACGGTGGCGAGGTCGTCGGGGCCCACGGTGCGGACCTGTACGGTGTCTGCTCTCATGTTCGGTACCCTGTGGCAGTGTCTGTCGTTCAGGAGGTGCCCGCCGCCCGCCGGGCCGGGTCGAAGCGGTCGCGGACCGCATCGCCCAGCAGCGTGGCCGCGACGACCACCAGCACCAGCGCGATCCCCGGCGCGGTGGCCACCCACGGGGCGTTCACCAGCGTGTCCCGGCCGGAGGCGATGAGGTTGCCCCACGAGGGGGCCGGCGGCTGCACTCCGAGCCCGAGAAACGAGAGGCCCGCCTCGAGCATGATCGCGTTGCCGAGCCCCAGCGCCGACGCGACGATCACCGGCGTCAGGGCGTTGGGAAGAATATGGCGGACCAGGACCCGCGACGGGCGGGCGCCGAGCCCGATGGCGCTCTCGACGTAGGGTCGGGTCGCGAGGGTGCGGACCTCGCCGTGCACCAGGCGCGCGATCGTCATCCATCCGGTGAGCCCCAGCACCAGCACCACCAGCGCCGCGCTCGGCTGCCACAGCGACGCGAGCAGCAGCAGCAGCACCACGCGCGGCAGCGCCAGCGCGAAATCGGTGACGCCGAGCAGGAGGACCCCGGCCCAGCCCCGCCAGTACCCGGCCGCCGCCCCGATGGCCACCCCGACGGCGACGGACACCAGTACCGCGAGCACCCCCACGCCGAGCGAGATTCGCGCGCCGAAGAGCAACCGGGCCCAGACGTCGCGGCCGAAGCGGTCGGTACCGAGGAGATGGAACTGGCCGTAGGTATCGGAGCTGAGCGGCGGCAGGAACCGAGTGGCCACCACGTCGCGCTGCAGCAGCGGGTCGCCGGCCAGCCAGGGGGCGCACAGCGCGGCGAGCACCGCCACGCCGAGCACCGCCAGGCCGAACGCCGCGCGGCCGTCCCGCAGGATGCCCCGGCCGCCGCTCACGGCGCAGTCCCGGCCTGCGCCGCCGCCCCCGATTCGCGCACCCGCGGATCGGCCCACGCCACCAGCAGCTCGGCCAGCAGGTTACCGAGCACCACCAGCGTCGCGCTCACCGCGGTCGCCGCCATGACCACCGGGTAGTCGCGGGCCTGCACGGCCTGCACCAGCACCCGTCCCACGCCGGGCCAGGCGAAGATGGCCTCGATGAACACCGCCCCGGAGAAGAGGGCGGGGAGCGAGAGGCCGAGGAGGGTGAGCACCGGGATGAGCGCATTGCGGAGCACGTGCCGCACGGCGACGACGGCGGGCGAGAGCCCCTTGGCCCGCGCCACGGCCACGAAGGGCGCCGCGCCCACGTCCAGCATCGCGCCCCGCACGTATCGGGCGGTGCCGCCGACGCCGATGAGCGTGAGCGTAGCCAGCGGGAGCGCGAGATGACGGAGCCGGTCGGCGACCCGCTCCCACCCGGTGAGGAAGTCCGCATCGAGGCCGGCGGCGCCGAAAGAGGGGAGCACCCGCGCGCGGTAGGTGAACAGCATGACCAGCATGAGCCCCAGCCAGTAGCCCGGCAGCGCGAAGAGGGTCACGCTCAGCACCGAGAGCGCGGTGTCGAGCCGGCCCCCGAGGGTGGCCTGTACCACGCCGACGGCGATTCCGAGCAGATAGCTCAGCACCAGCGAGAGCCCCACGAGGCGCACCGTCGCGGGCCACGCTTCGGCCAACATGGTGCGCACCGGCCGGCCGGTGGCGATGCTGGTGCCCCAGTTCCCGGCCACGAATCGCCCGAGCCACGCCGCGTACTGCTCGGTGGCCGGCCGGTCGAGGCCCAGCGCGCGGCGCTGTTCCGCGACCTGCTCGGCCGTGGCGGCGGGGCCGACCAGCAGGCGCGCCGGATCGCCCGGGGCGAGCCGGAGCAGGAAGAACATGAGGGTGAGCACGCCCAGGACCACCGCGAGCCCGCTCAACGCGCGGCGCAGCACCGTCTGCGGCATGGCTCCAATCTAGGAGGCCCGGCTACCTTTCGCCGTGCACTTGCGCGTGCTCCCGCTGCTGCTCGCCGCGCTCTCGGCCGCGTGCCAGCCCACTGCCGCGCGCCGCGGCGCGACCGTGCTGTTCGCCTCCGGCGCCGATCTCCAGAGCATGAACCCGCTGCTCACCGTGCACCCGCTCGCGCGGCAGGTGCAGCGCTACGTGCTCCTCACCACCCTCGTGCGCTACGACAGCGCGCTGGTGCCGCGGCCCTACCTCGCGCGCGACTGGAGCTGGTCCGACGGCGACCGGGCGCTGACCTTCCGGCTGCACACCACGCTGCGCTGGCACGACGGCCGGCCGACCACGGCCCGCGACGTGGCCTGGACCCTGTCGGCGGCGCTCGATCCCGCCGTCGGCTATCCCCGCCTCTCGGAGCTGGCGGCGCTCGCCTCGGTGTCGGCGCCGGACGACTCCACCGTGCGCCTGCGATTCCGCTCGCCGCAGCGGGGCCTGCCCGACGCGCTCACGGATCTGGCCATCCTGCCGGCCCACCTGCTCGACACCATTCCCCCTGCGCGCCTCCGCGCGGCCCCCTGGAACGACGCGCCGGTGGGGAACGGACCGTTCCGCTTCGTGGCGCACGAGGCGAACCGGCGCTGGGTCTTCGCCGCCGATTCCTCGTTTCCGGCGGAGCTGGGCGGACCGCCGCGACTCGACCGGCTCATCGTGGTCGTGGTGGACGAGCCGACCACGAAGCTGGCCGCGCTCGCATCGGGCGAGCTGGACTTCGCCGGCATCCAGCCGGCGCACGCGGAGTTCGTGCGCCGCGACCCCGCGCTCGCCGTGCTCACCTACCCGCTGCTGTTCACCTACGGCATCGTGCTCAACACCCGCCGCCCGCCGTTCGACCGGCCCGAGCTCCGCCGCCGGGTGTCCGCCGCGCTCGACCGGGAGGAGATCGTCCAGGGCTATCTCTACGGCTTCGGCACTCCCGCCACGGGCCCGGTGCCCCCCGGGGTGCCGGGATATCTTCCGCTGGGCCCGACGGCCGGGGAGACTACGCCGGTGGTGACCGCGGCGGCGCCGGTACGATTCGAGCTCCTGACGGTCGGAAGCGGCGAGGCCGCGCTGGAGCAGATGGTGCAGGCCCGTCTCGGGGCGCACGGCTTCGAGGTGGCGATCCGGCAGCTCGAGCTGTCGGCCTTCCTCGCCCGGGTGTACGGGCCCGGGCGGGAGTTCGACGCGGCGGTGCTCGGCATCTCGGGTGATCCCGGGCTCGGACACCTCGCCCCGCTGGCGGAGCTGGCGGGTATGCGGGCGCCGGCCGAGCCCGCGGCCGCCCAGCGGTTCTTCCGTGACTCGACGCCGGTGGCATTCCTCTATCACGCGCGGGGGCTCCAGGGCATGAACCGACGGGTGCGCGGGGTGACGATGGACCTGCGCGGCGAGCTGCCGACGGTGCGCGAGTGGTGGGTCGCACGGTGAGCCGAGCCGCGGCGCCGGTGCGGCTGGACTTCGCCGGCGGCTGGACCGACGTCCCGCCCTATTCCTCCAGGGAGGGTGGCGTGGTCGTCTCCGCGGCGATCGCGCTGTACGCCCGGGCCGAGCTGCAGCGGCGGGACACGGGATATCGGCTCGTGTCCGAGGATCTCGGCGCCGAGCTGGAGCTGGGCGGCGCGGAGGAGTTGGCGTCGGCCGAGCCGCTGCCGCTGCTTCGCGCCGGGCTCCGGATGCTGCCGGTGGGGCCCTGCACCCTCACCACCAGGTCGGAGGCGCCGCCGGGCTCGGGACTCGGCAGCTCGGGCGCGCTCGACGTGGCGATCGTGGCGGCGCTCTCGGCCTCGCGGGGTGAGACGCCCGACGTGCGAGGCACCGCGGATCTGGCCTGCCGGCTCGAGGGCGTCGAGGCGGGCATCGCCGGCGGACGGCAGGACCAGTTCACCGCGGCCTATGGTGGCCTGCTGCGGATGGAGTTCCGCGATCCCGATGCCCGCGTCGAGCGGCTTGCCCTCGATCCCGGGTTCCTCGCCGACATGGAGCGCCGGATGGTGCTCTGCTATACCGGCGCGAGCCGGTTCTCCGGCAGCACGATCGAGCGGGTGATGCGGGCGTACGAGCGGGGCGATCCGGCGGTCTCCCGCTCCCTGGACGCCTTGCGCGCGGTCGCCGACCGGACGGCCGAGGCCCTGCGGCGCGGCGACGCGGCCCGACTGGGCGCCCTGCTGACCGAGAACTGGCGGCACCAGCAGGCACTCGACCCCGGCATGTGCACCGCCGACATGGCGCGCCTGGAGCACGCGATGCGCGAGGCCGGCGCCCTCGGCGGGAAGGCCGCGGGGTCCGGTGCCGGCGGCTCGATGTTCTTTCTCGCTCCCGCTGATCCGGCACCGCTCCACGATGCCGCCCGGGCCCTGGGCATGCAGCTCCTCCCGGTGCGCTGGGCGCTCGCCGGCGTGCAACCGTGCTGAGCGCCGAGCAGCTCGCGGGCCGGCGCGCGGTCATCGCGGGCTCCGCCGACCTCCGGCGTCTCCAGGCGACGCTGGCGCGGCGGGCCACGCCGCTGCTCGAGCGCCTGCCCGAGATCCCGTCGTCGAAGGCCCTGCTGACGGTGGACGGCGGCGTCTGTCCGCGGGACGGCGCCGCGCTCGAGTTCGACCCCTGGAGCCCTCGGCGGCATCGCTGCCCGGTCTGCCGGACCAACGTCGCCGGCGAGCGGCACGACCGGGCCTGGGCGCGGTGGCAGCACCTCTGGCTCGCCGAGCGCACCGCGGACCTCGCCGCCCTGGCCGCGCTCGAGGGGAGCGGGGACGCGGCGGACCGGGCCGCGGCGCTGCTGTCGGCCTACGGGGAGCGCTATACCGATTACCCCAACCGCGACAACGTGCTCGGCCCGGCGCGGCTCTTCTTTTCCACCTACCTGGAGTCGATCTGGCTCACCGGCGTTCTCGCGGCGGCGTCACTGCTGCGCGAGGCGGGAATGCTGGACGAGCAGGTCGCCGAAGCGGTGAGCAGGGTGGCCGACGAGGGGGCCGGACTCATCGGCGAGTTCGACGAAGGCTTCTCCAACCGACAGACCTGGCACAACGCCGCGCTCGCGGCCATCGCCGTCTGGTTCGAGGACGAGGAGCTGGCCACCCGGGCCGTCGAGGGCCCTACCGGCATCATCGCCCATCTCATCCGCGGCTTCGGCACCGACGGCATGTGGTACGAGGGCGAGAACTACCACCTGTTCGCGCTGCGCGGCCAGCTGCTCGCGATGGGCTGGGCCGAGCAAGCCGGTGTCAGCCTGACCGCGGATCCCCGCCTCGCGGCCCGGCTCGCCGCCGCGCTCCGCGCTCCCGCGCTCACGGCGCTGCCGGATCTCACCTTTCCCGCCCGCAAGGATTCCCGCTATGGCGTGTCGCTCGCCCAGCCGATGTACCTGGAGCTGTGGGAGGTCGGGCTCGCCCGGCTGGGCGAGCAGGGCGCCGGCATCGCCGGCTGGCTCGCCGAGCTCTACTCCGCCGCCCCGCCGCCGGCCCAGCGGTTCGACTCCTACCTGCACGAGACCGGTGAAGCGGCGCCCACGGGGGCCCGCACCCGCGGTGATCTCTCCTGGTGGGCACTGTTGGAGATGCTGCCGGAGCTGCCCCCGGCGGCGGAGCCCTGGCGCCCCGGAAGCGTGCTGCTGGAGCGTCAGGGGCTCGGCATTCTGCGCGGCGAGGACCGGTACGCCAGTCTGGAGTGCGGGGGCTACGGCGGGGGCCACGGCCATCCCGATCGGCTCCACCTCACGCTGCACGCCGGCGGAGTGCACTGGCTGCCGGACCCCGGCGCCGGCGCCTACGTCACGCGCGACCTGTTCTGGTACCGTTCGACCCTCGCCCACAACGCTCCGCGACTCGATGGGCGCTCGCAGGTAGCGGGTGACGCGACCTGTGCCGCCTTCGACGTCTCGGGCGCCTGGGGCTGGATCGAGGGCGAGTTCCCGCCGTTCGTGCGCACGGTCGTCGCCGGGCCCGGCTACCTCGCCGACGTGGTCGAGTTCAGCGCGGCCGAGTCGCATGATGTGGAGCTGCCGTGGCACCCGAGCGGGCGGATCGAGATGCTCACCCCGGGTACCTGGGTGCCCGAGACGCTGCAGGAGGAGTTCGTGGAGCGCGGCGAGCGGTTCGTGCCGGCGAGCGTGGGCTCGCTCCACCTCCGCGCCACCGAAGGCGACCGCACCCTGAACCTGCACCTGTTGTTCGAGGGCGAGCTGCTGCGCGCCGCAGGCCCGGGCGTGCCGGGAGCCGGCCCCGCCGAGTTCCTGCTGGCCCGCGGCACGGGGCGGGGGGTCCGCTTCTTCGCGGTGCTCGAGCCCGGACCCGAAGCGCGAGTCCGAGGGCTACGGGCCAGCGGAGACGTGCTCGAGATCGAGCGGGATGGCCAAACCGACCGCCACGTGCGAACCGACGAGGGGTGGGAGGTGACCACGGCGGGCGGCACCGTCGCGCTCCGCGGCCGCCGCCGGCCCGAGGTGGACGTGGCGCGACCGCTGATCGATCCCCATCGCCCGCTGCCGGTCCGCGGCGTGGCACTCCATCTGTACGAGCCGCCGGCGCTCGACGGCACCGCCGATGGTTTCGGCGAGGCCGAGCCGCTCGCGCTGGATCACGAGGACCAGTACCGCCGGAGCGAGGAGCCGTATCCGGGCCCCGAGGAGTTCTCCGCCCTGGCCCTCGTGGGCTGGGGGGAAGGCGAGCTCTACGTTGCGGTCGCCGTCACGACGCCGGTACCCTCGTTCCGCGCTGCCGACGCCCCGGCGCTCCTGCTGGACAACGAGCCGGACGACATCCACAGCGACGGCGTGCAGCTCTACGTCCGCACCTCGGCCGCGGGACCGGTGTACGGAT
>DASUSR010000131.1:0-11626 GCA_036375015.1 Gemmatimonadales bacterium | reverse complement strand
CTCAGCCGCTCCAGGGCGATCGGGAGGTAGTCGGTGATGGCGTGCTCCAGCGCCCCGACGATGCCGGGAGGCAGCCGGTCGAGCAGGGGAGTGTCGTCGCGGGAGAGCCGCTCGAGCTGGCGGTCCACGAAGCCGCGCAGGGTCCCTTCCACCTCCGGGTCCTCCGCCAGCCGTGACACCCACCGCTCCACCTGTCCGGCCAGCGCGGCACGGCGCTCCTCGGTGAGGGCGCTGGAGAGCGGCCGGTCGCCCACCTCTTCCCGGATCCGCGCGATCCAGCCCGTCACCAGCCGCTCGAACTCGGGGGAGCCGGCGTAGGTGGCCACGCGGTCCGCCGCCCTCGGTGCGATGCCCGCGACCGCCCGGTCGAGCGTGGCGGCCACCTCGCCGGGGAGCTGCTCGCGCAGCGGACCCCGCTCCCGCTCGAGCGCCGCCCCGAGCGCATCGCCCACGGCGCGGTCGAAGGCCTCCCGTACCACCGGCGCCCCGAGCCGCCGGGTCAGGTCTTCCGGCGTCAGGAGCCGCTCGCCGACGGTGCGGCCGATGCTGCGGGCCAGCCGGGCCTTGTTCTTGGGGATGGCGCCCTGGATCCGGAAGGGCCCCACCCCGCGAGGCTCGTAGGGATGAAAGAGCATCCAGATGGCGACCGCGTTGGTGATGCCGCCGGAGATGGCGCCGACGCCCACCGTCACCAGCCCCTGGACGACCAGCGCCTGCTCCATCAGCGGCCGCCGAACAGGCGGGTGGCGGTGTAGAGCGCCAGTCCCACGAGGCCCCCCACCAGCGTGCCGTTGATCCGCACGAACTGGAGATCGCGTCCCACGACGAGTTCCAGCCGGTGGGAGGTCTCCTCCGGGTTCCAACTGCCGACCGTGTGCGCGATGAGACTGCCGACCTCGTGGCGGTGCTGCTCGACCACCCGGAGCACGGCGGCGACGATCCACCCGTCCATCTTGGCCAGCAGCGCCTCGTCCTCGAGGGCGCCGTCGGCCAGCGCGGTGAGCCCGCGCTCGAGCGCGCCGGGCGGCTGGTCCGCCTCGGGATCCGCCCGCCGGTCCAGCATCCGCTTGACCTCGCCCCAGATCGACGCGCTGAGCTGCCGGCTGGTAGGGTGGTCGAAGATCTGCTGCTTGACCGCGTCGGCCCGCGCCATCGCGGCGGGCGACTCCTGGAGCTGGACGATCCACTCGGTGAGCAGGTCGTCGAACTGCCGCCGCAGCGGATGCGACGGGTCGGTGGCCACCTCGAGCAGGGTCCGCTCGATCCCGGCGATCACCCGGGCGTGCACCCGGTCGTCCACGAAGCCGGGCACCCACCACGGGCTCTCTTCGTGGATCCGGGCCCGGATCAGGCCCTCGTTGTCCTCGATCAGCCGGGCGAGCCCCGCGATCACCCGGTCGAGGAGCTGCTGGTGCCGGTCGTTGGCGGTGAGCAGCGTGAGCCCGCGGGCGAGCAGCGGCGCCACGGGGCGCTGGCGCAGCGGCTCGATGATGCTGCGCTCGAGCAGGGCGTGCACGTCCTCGTCCTTCACCACCTCGCTCGCGCTCCGCAGCGCCGCCGCCACGTGGCGCGCCACCGCCCGGCTGTTCTCGGGCCGGCGGAGCCACTCGGCGGCGCGGCGGCTGGGGGCCAGGTCGCGCAGCTTGGCTCCCAGCACCTGTTCGGTGAGGAAGTTGTGCTGGACGAAGTTGCCGAGGGTCCGCCCGATCCGGTCCTTGCGGGTGGGAATGATGGCGGTGTGGGGGATGGGAATGCCGAGGGGGTGACGGAAGAGGGCGGTAATGGCGAACCAGTCGGCCACGCCACCCACCATGGCGGCCTCGGCGGTGGCGCGGACGTAGCCCAGCCAGGGGTAGCCGGGCTCGAGGAGGTGGGCCGCCACGAAGACCAGGGCCATGAAGACCAGCAAACCGCTGGCCCGGCGCTTCATGCGGTCGAGCTGACGCTGGCGCTCCGCTGCGTCGGGGAGCGGGGGGAAGGCCGCCGCCCCATGGGCCGGCGTCATGGCTTCTGGCATCAGCACAAACTAGCGCGCTCGGGGGCGGTGCGGCCCCGACCCCGGGCGGCCCGCTTCGAGCCCGCTCGGGACCACGGTCGGCGGCTTGTCCGAACCCCGTCTGCGGTTTATCCTTACGGGCTTATGTTCGACGAGCTGTCTGCCAAACTCAACGCCACGCTCCAGAAGCTCACCGGGCGCGGCGTTTTGACCGAAGACGCGGTCCGGGAGGCCCTGCGGGAGATCCGCCGGATCCTGCTCGAGGCGGACGTCAGCTTCGACCTCACCCGCGAGTTCCTCGAGCGGGTGCAGGCCAAGGCGGTGGGCGCCAACGTGCTGCAGGGCGTCCGGCCGGGGCACCAGGTGGTCAAGATCGTCTACGACGAGCTGGTGGGCATGCTGGGCGAGAAGCAGGCGCCCATCGCCCATGCCACCGTGCCGCCGACGATCATCCTGCTGGTGGGGCTGCAGGGGTCGGGCAAGACGACCACGGCGGGCAAGCTGGCCCGGCGGCTCAAGCTGGAGCAGAAGGCGCCGTTCCTCGTCGCGGCCGACGTGTATCGCCCGGCGGCCATCGACCAGCTCCACACCCTGGGGCGCCAGGTGGAGGTGGGCGTTCACAGTGACAACGCCGCCAGGGACGTGGCGCAGATCGTCCGCGACGGCATCGCGGCGGCGGGCAAGGCGCGGGCGCGCACGGTCATCGTGGACACCGCCGGCCGGCTGCAGATCGACGACGAGATGATGGGCGAGCTCAAGCGGCTCAAGGCCGCGGTCTCGCCCCACGAGATTCTGCTGGTCGCCGACGGCATGACCGGCCAGGACGCGGTGAGGATCGCCCAGGGCTTCCACGCGGCCCTCGGCATCACCGGGGTGATCCTCACCAAGATGGACGGCGACGCGCGGGGCGGCGCCGCGCTCTCCATCTACGGCGTCACCCACGCGCCGATCAAGTACATCGGCGTGGGCGAGCGGCTCGACGCGCTGGAGCCGTTCCACCCCGACAGGCTCGCGGGCCGCATCCTCCAGCAGGGCGACATCCTGTCGCTGGTGGAGAAGGCCCAGGTCGCGGTGGACGAGAAGGAAGCCGAGCGGCTGGCCAGGAAGGTCACCTCCAAGAAGGGGATGGACCTGGAGGACTTCCTCAATGCCATGCGGCAGATGCAGAAGATGGGGCCGCTCAAGAACGTGCTTGGCATGCTGCCGGGCATGAACCCGGCCATGCTGCAGGCGGCCAAGATCGACGACAAGAAGCTCAAGCACGTGGAGGCCATCGTGCTGTCGATGACCCCCAAGGAGCGCAGCAACCCGGACGTCATCAACGGGCAGCGGCGGCTCCGGATCGCGAAGGGGTCGGGCCGGACGGTGCAGGAGGTCAACACCCTGCTCGCCCAGTTCAAGCAGATGCAGAAGGTCATGAAGTCTGTCGGGAAGTCCGGCGGCATGGGCATGAAGCTCCCCTTCGGCCGCGGCCCCTTCCCCGGATAACCCGCACACCAGGAACGGACATGGCAACTCGCATTCGTCTGCGGCGCGTCGGACGCAAGAAGGTCCCGCTCTACCGGATCGTCATCGCGGACCAGGAGTCGCCCCGCGACGGGCGGTTCATCGAGGTGATCGGGACCTACGACCCGAAGGGCAAGACCTCGGCCGACAAGGTCCAGGTGGACGCCGAGAAGGCGCGGCTGTGGATCTCGCGCGGCGCGACGCCGTCGGACACCGTCCAGTCGCTGCTCAAGCAGGCCGGGGTCTTCAAGGCCGCCACGGCGTGACCGAGGGCGCCCGCCACATCGTGGTGGGCCGGTTGAGGAAGCCCCACGGGCTGAAGGGCGACGTGACGCTCTTCCCGCTCACCGACACGCCCGACACCATGCTGGCGGCGGGCTCGGAGGTGTGGCTGGTGGGTCTGGATGGCGAGGTAGTGGCGGGGCCGCTCACCATCGAGCGGAGCCGGTCCTATCACCGGGAGTGGCTGCTGAAGTTCGCGGGCGCCGAGGGACGCGAGGCGCTCGAGCCCTGGCGGGGGCTCTTCGTGGCCGTACCGGCCGAGCGACTCACCCCGCCCGCGGGCGACGAGGTCTGGCTCCACGAGCTGGCCGGGTTCTCGGTCCGCCTGGCCGACGGCACGCCGCTCGGCCTGGTGAGCGCGGTGTACGAGATGCCGGCCGGGCTGATGATCGAGGTGCAGGGGCCCAGGCGCGAGTTCCTGCTGCCGTACCGGAAAGAGTTCGTGCGGGAGGTGGATCGCGAGGGGCGGCGGCTGGTGGTCACGCCGCCGGAGGGGTTGATCGAGGAGTAGGGAAGAGTGGGCGAGGTACTTCATCGGGCAGGTACTTCATCCCGAGCGCAGCGAGGGATCTTGCGAGGGAATGGCTCGAGCCAGGTGAAGTAGCGGGATCGGCGACAGCATGCTGACCATCGACGTCGTCACCCTGTTCCCCGAGGTCTTCGAGCCCTTCCTCGCGGCCAGCATCCCGGGCCGCGCGGCAGCGGCGGGGCTGGTGCGGTACAACCTGGTGCAGCTCCGGCGGTTCACCCACGACCGGCACCAGACCGTCGACGACTACGCCTATGGCGGCGGCGCCGGGATGGTGCTCAAGCCGGAGCCGTTCTTCGAGGCGGTGGAGAGCCTGGGCCCGACCGGCCCGATCGTGCTGCTGTCGGCGCGGGGCCGGCGCTTCGGACACGACGACGCGGTCCGGTTCTCGGTGGGCGAGCGGCTCACCCTGCTCTGCGGCCACTACAAGGACGTGGACCAGCGGGTGGCGGACGGGCTCGCCACCGAGGAGCTGTCGCTCGGCGACTTCGTCCTCTCCGGCGGCGAACCGGCGGCGCTGTGCGTGATCGATGCGGTGGTGCGCCTGCTCCCCGGCGCCCTCGGCGACCACGAGTCGGCCAGCACCGACTCGCACTACGAGGGCCTGCTGAGCCCGCCCAGCTACACCCGGCCCCCGGAGTACCGCGGGATGGCGGTGCCCGAGGTGCTGCTGACCGGCAACCACGCGCGCATCGCCGCGTGGCGGCGGGCGGAGGCGGAGCGGCTTACACGGGAGCGGAGGCCGGAGTTGTGGGCAACCTTCGACCAGGACCCTTGACTCCCGACTTTGGACCCCAGACTGTGCAGTCGAAGTACTTACCCAGCTCGGAGGAACCCATGCAGCGTCTCGCCGAAGTTGCCCGTGAGGGCTTGCGCACGGACATACCGGCTTTCGATCCGGGCGACACCGTCCGGGTGATGGTCCGCGTCCGCGAAGGCGACAAGGAGCGGCTGCAGGCGTTCGAGGGGCTGGTCATCGCCAAGCGGGGCGGCGGCATCAGCGAGACCTTTACCGTGCGGAAGGTGTCCGCCGGCGTCGGGGTCGAGCGGCTCTTCCCCATGCACAGCCCCACCATCGCCTCGGTCGAGCTGATCCGCCGCGGCCGGGTACGGCGGGCCAAGCTCTACTACCTGCGCGCGCTGAGTGGGAAGGCCGCGCGGATCCGGGAGAAGCGCGAGAGCTGAGGCGGTGCCCCCGCGCCCGACGCTCCAGCGGGAACGGGCCGCCTGGGCGGGCGCGCAGCTGCTCGTGGGCGTCGATGAGGCCGGCCGCGGGCCACTGGCGGGACCAGTGGTCGCCGCGGCCGTCGTGTTTCCCGCGGGCTGCGCCGCGGTGCGCGGCCTGCGCGACAGCAAGACCCTTCCGCCCGGTATCCGCCGCGCCCTCGCCGAACGCATCCGCTGCCGCGCCCTCGGGTTCGGGGTCGGCGCCGCGTCCAGCCGCGAGATCGACCGGCTCAACATCCGGGTCGCCACCGCGCTCGCCATGCGGCGCGCGATCGACCATCTGTTCCGCCGGACGGCGTCCGCGGCCTGCCGCTGCCGCATCCTGATCGACGGCCTACCCCTTCCCGAGATCGGGTACGACCACGAGGCGCTGGTGGACGGCGACGCGCGCTGCCACTCGGTCTCGGCCGCGGCGATCCTCGCCAAGACCGTTCGCGACCGCCTCATGCAGCGCCTCGCCCCGCGCTACCCGGCGTACGGCTGGGACACCAACGTGGGCTACGGGACGCCGGAGCACCAGGAAAGCCTCCGTCTGCACGGTCCCACCCGCCACCACCGCCACACCTTCGCGCCCATCGCCCAGCACGAGCTGGCGCTCTGACGTCCAGGACCCTACGTGCGCCTTCCCCTGCGACTCGCGGTGACCCTGTTGCTGCCGTGCGTGCTCGCCGCCCAGAGCAACCTCGAGCGGGTGGTCGACGGCTCCTTCACGCCCTCGCATGACTTCGACCTCATCCATCAAAAGATCGAGGTCGGTGGATTCGACTGGGACTCGTCCGCGTTCGACGGGGTGGTGACGACCACCGTGGTGTCGTTGACTCCGCGCCTCGAGGCGGTGGCGCTCGACATGGACCGCCAGCTCGAGGTGCGGTCGGTCACCGGGGCGCGCGGCGCGACGCTCGGGTTCGACCGGCCGGGAGACTCGCTCGTGGTCCGGACGGCGCGTCCGGCGGCCTTCGGCGACACCGTGCGCTTCGCGGTGCGCTACCGCGGACGCATCGCGCAGGGACGGGGACTCTACTTCTTCAAGGAGGAGCCCGGCCGCCCCCGCCGCCCGCAGCAGGTGTACAGCGGGGGCGGCACCGACGGCAACCCGCGCTGGATCCCCACCTACGGCCCGCCCCACGACAAGGCCACCTGGGACCTCGTCGCGACCGTGCCGGCGCGCTTCACCGTGGTCTCCAACGGCCGGCTGGTGAGCGACCGCCGGGTGAAGGGGGGCCTCCGCACCACCCACTGGAGACAGGAGCGGCCCGCGTCCACCTATCTCATCTCGCTGGTGGTGGCACCGCTGGTGAAGGTCAGCGACCGCTGGCGCGACGTGCCGGTGGACTACTACGTCTACCCCGCCGACAGCGCGCTCGCGCGGCCGCTCTTCGGCGTCACGCCCGACATGATGGAGACGTTCACCCGGCTCACCGGCGTGCGCTATCCCTGGAGCAAGTACGCCCAGACCACCGTGGCGGACTTCATCGGCGGGATGGAGAACGTCAGCGCCACGACGCTGGTGGACTGGCTGCCCGACCGGCGGGCGTACCACGACCGCCCCTGGTACCAGCACACGCTGGTGCCGCACGAGCTGGCCCACCAGTGGTTCGGCGACCTCGTGACCGCGGAGAACTGGGCCAACTACTGGCTGAACGAGGGGTTCGCCCAGTTCATGCCGGGGCAGTACTGGGGCGCCAAGCACGGGGCGCAGGCGGAGGACGACTACTACTACGAGGAGTACCGGCAGTACCTCGCGCGGGACGCGCGGCGCCGGATGCCGCTCGCCACCTACAACTCCAACGTGGTCTATCCCAAGGGCGCGCTGGTGCTCCGGATGCTGAAGCAGCATCTCGGCGCCGAGCGGTTCTGGGCGGCGATCAACCGGTATCTCACCCGGCACGGGGGCCGGACGGCCACGAGCGACGATCTCCGGCAGGTGGTGCTCGACGCCACCGGCGAGAGCATGCCGTGGTTCTGGTCCCAGTGGATCTACCAGGCGGGCTATCCCGAGTTCGCCGTGGCCGCGCGGTGGGACTCGGCGGCCGGCGCCGTGACCCTCGGCGTGCGGCAGACCCAGCGCGACACGGCGACCGCCGACAGCACGGGCCTCCGCTTCACCACGCCGCTCGTGTTCCGGGCTCCGGTCGCGATCCGGGTGGGCACGGCCAAGGGCGACGTGGTCCACCGAGTGGTGATCGACCGGCGGGAGCAGACGGTACGGATCGACGGCGTCGGCTCAGCGCCTGAGATGATCGTCTTCGACGACGAGAACGCGGTGCTCAAGACGCTCGCCTTCGACCAGCCGACGCCGTGGCTGGCGTCGCTGCTCGCGCGGCACCCCGATCTGTGGAACCGGAGCTGGGCGATCGCCCAGCTCGAGGGTCGGGCCACCGACACGCTCGCGGCGGCGGCGCTGGCCCGGGCGGCCCGAGGCGCGGACCACCCACTCACCCGGGCCCAGGCGGTGTCCGCGCTCGCCCGGTTCCCGGCCGGCGCGGCCCGGCCGGCCGTCGCGGCCGCCATCCGCGACACCTCGGCGCGGGTCCGGGAAGCCGCGGTCGCGGCACTCGCGCACGCAGGCGGCGGCCAGGCGGCGGCGCTGGCCCTGGCGGCATGGCGCGACGATCCGAGCTACCAGGTGCGGGCGGCGGCGCTCACCGCGCTCGCGCGGCTCGACCCTGCGGGGGCTCGGGACCAGATCGCCCGGGGGCTCGAGACCTCCTCGTATCGGGATGCGATCCAGAACGCGGCGATCGTCGCCGTGCTGCAGCGGCCGGACTCGGGGTTGGTGGCGGGACTGGAGCGCATCGCGGGCTCGCAGGAGCTCCCGGTCAACGCGCTCGCGGTGCTGGCGGGCCGGGGGAACCCCCAGGCTCGGGCCGCGCTGGAGCGGCTACGCGACGACACCCGCCCCTGGGTGCGCGGCTGGGCCCGCGAGGCGGCGGCCGGCGCGGGACTCGGCGGGTCCTAGGACCCCTCGGCCGGGTGGTCGAGCAGGATCCGTTGAATGGCGCGGATCCGCTCGGCGAACTCCAGCGGCGACAGGTCGTAGATCTCGTCGTCACCCCCCATGAGCGCACTGATCGCGCCGCCCGCGCCACCCTCGCCCAGCTGCATCCTCGACTTCCGGATGAGGCGGATCTCGCTGATGCGCTCGACCGGCAGCGCGCGGAGCGTGTCGGCCTGCCGCACCACGAGCGAGTCGCCCTCCAGCCGGACCAGGCGGATGTCCCACACGTACTCGTCCGGATCGAGGGTCACCTGCCACCGCTCGTCCTGGGCGGCGAGCGAGTCGGCGCCGAGTGCCGCCAGCATGGTGAGAAGGAGGAGACGCATCATCGGGCGGGCTCCAGGAAGGTGTCGCACGTGGCCGGGGGAAGGGGCAAGTCCAGCCCAATATACCAGCGGCGCTTCCGCCCGATGGTGGGTCGCGCACGCCGACCGGAATCATGCACCTAACTGTCTACAATGCAAGAGCTTGCACAGCGGGTCTCGGTGATCCACACCCTATCGGGCCGGCGGTCGTGCGGGTATCGTATTCACCATGTCGACGATACCCGGAATTCCTACTCGCGTCGCCGCAGCCGTCCTCCTCGCCGCGTGCGGCAGTGGCGACCTGGTGCTGCCCGTAGACCTGGGGCCGCCCGCGGAGGTGAGGCTCGTGGCGGGCGACGAACAATCGGCTCCGGCCGGGACCGAGCTGTCCGAACCCTTGCAGGTGCGCGTGGTGGACGAGAACGGCGCGGGGGTGCAGAGCGCGGTGAGCTGGGTGGTCGGGATGGGCGGCGGGAGCATTACGCCGGCGAGCGCCGAGACCGGGCCCGACGGGCTCACGGAGGCGCGCTGGACCCTCGGCCCCTCGCCCGGGGTCAACACCGTGAGCGCCGTGGTGTCGGGGCTCGGGGTGATCACGTTCACCGCCACGGCCACCGGTAACGGCGGGGGAGGTGGCGGCGGAGGTGGAGGCGGCGGCGAGCTGCCGCCCGACCACCTCGAGTTCCGGGTCGAGCCCGGCGAGGCGATCGAAGGGAAGCGGATCGAGCCGGCGGTGGTGGTGGCCGTGGTGGACCGCGACGGCGGGGTCGTTCCGGATATCAAGGTCAAGATCGTCATCCAGCTTGCCGCCGGCCCCGGCGAGCTCAAGGGCAAGAGCGAGTCCGAGACCCGGGACGGCCTCGCGGTGTTCGACCAGCTCGAGATCAAGGAGGAGGGCGAGGGCTACGTGCTCCGAGCCCTCGCACCCGACCACGGGTATCTCGGCATGGTGGAGAGCCGCGCCTTCGAGGTGGAGGACGACTAGGGGCCGGCTGTCACCTCCGCGGCACCGGTGCGCCGGTCGAGCCCCTTCCGGTGCAGGTAGCGGGACAGCAGGTCCGCGATGTCGTCGTTGTTCAGGTCCGCGAAGGGGAAGTGCGTGTTTCCGTGGATGCCGATCTCGGGCAGATGGATCACCTCGGCATCGCCGCCGTGACGGTTCACCGCCTCCGCGAAGCGGCGCGAGCGCTCGAGGAAGGACCGGTTGAGCGGGCCGCTGTCGATGAAATCGCCCCAGATGATCTGGATCGGCATCCGGGTGAGCCGGCGGAATTCGCCGAGCGGCACGACCCCGGTCTCCCCCTCGGGCACCTCCCCTTCGGGAAAGACGAAGCCCACCGGCTCGTACGCGATGACCGCGACCACGTTGCGGGGCACGCGCATCGCGGTGTACCAGCCGGGGCCCCCGCTCGCCGAGTGCGTAATGAGGACCGCGGGCCCGATCTTGCGAAGCAGGGCGGCCTGGGCCGAAACGTTGGTCTCCAGGTCGGTCCCGATGATCGGGATGGACTGGGCGTTGAGCTGGTCGAGCGCGTAGCGGGTGCGGGGAAACAACACCCCTCTGAAGAAGCGCCGGCCGCTCTCGTCCCAGACGCCGAGCCGGAAGTTGTTGAAGCCCCGCTTGATCCCGTAGGCGATGGTGTTGTTGGGGATGATCTCCTCGCCCTCCAACGTGCCGAACGGACCGCTGAACGACGGGTAGCCGGCCTTGCCGGTGCGCGGTTGATCGATGATGTAGACGCTCCAACCGCGGCGCAGGAAGATCGACTGGTAGTTCTCCCGGTCCTCGAAGTCCTCGTAGGTCTTGCCGTGCTGCCCGCCGCCATGCCACATGACGAGGGGATACTGCCTGGCGTTCGGCGGGATCTGGAAGAAGGCGTACCCCTTGTCGATATCGAAGGTCTCCCCGCTCTCATCGCCGAACGGTTGGGTGGGCTCGAAGGTACCGGGCGCCGTGATGGTCCGGCCCCCGTAGTAGAAGCTCCCCTGTTTCTGGATCCGGATCACGCCCTGGTCCCTGCCGCTTCCGCTGCTCGCCGTCTGTTGAGCGCCGAGATCCAGGGTGCTCAGGCACGCAAAGGCGGCTAGCGTTGCCGCGGCCGCCAGGCTGGATCCTGCGCGACTTGTCGTAATTGACATCGGTCCCACCTCGCGAAGACTTGGAACACTCCTGCGAGCCCCCACCTTAGGCGGCGGTGGAACCGGCGTCCAACACTTTGCTCTTGTGCGGGGGACAACCGGGGTGTGTCGGCGGCTGCGGGATCGCGAGCCGGGGCGCGCTTCCAGGGGTGATCCGGCTACCCTTCAGCAGGATGAAACCGCTCCTCCTCCGGGCTCCCCCATGACTACCGATCTCGACGTCGCCTTCCCCACCCTCACCGAGGAAGACCTCGCCGTCCTCGAGACGCGCGGCCGGCGCCGCGATGCCAAGACCGGCGAGGTGCTCTTCCGTGCGGGCGACCGCGGCTTCTGCTTCTACGTAGTGCTCGACGGCGCGATCGACATCATGGATACCTCCCGGGAGGAGGCGCCCCTCATCGTGACCCATCGCGCCGGCCAGTTCAGCGGGGACGTGGACTCGCTCAGCGGCCGGGTGGCGGTGGTCACCGCGCGAGTCGCGGAGGACAGCCGGCTCCTCGAGCTGAGCGCCGAGGAGCTCCGCCGCGCCGTGGACGAGGTGCCCCGGCTGACCGACACCATCGTGCGCGCCTTCCTCATGCGGCGGCAGCTCCTGCTCAGCAGCGGCTTTGCGCTGGTCGAGATCATCGGATCGCGCTACTCGC
>DASUSR010000130.1:0-7649 GCA_036375015.1 Gemmatimonadales bacterium | reverse complement strand
CTCGCTCAAGGTCTGGTTGGACTCGGCGGCCCCCACGTTGTCGGTGTGCCCCTCGATCGTCAGCTTGAGGTCGGGATGCTCCTTCAGCATCGTCCCGATCTCCTTGAGCGTCGCCGACGACTCCGGCCGGAGCCGGTCACTGCCGGTATCGAAGTAGATCCCCTGGGTCGCCACGCGGCCCTTCTCCGCCAGGGCGTCGTACAGCTTCTTCCCACCCGCCGCGACGTGGATGTTGCCGATGAGACTCGGCTCCTTCTCGAAGCCGTGCAGGTTGAGGATCAGCTTGTTGCTGCGCGCCAGGTCGGCGTTGGGCGCGTTGGCCACCCGGCGCTCGTTGACGTACACCTTGGCGTACTTGCCGTCGGCCATCACCCGGACCTTGTACAGGCTGTCGCGGTAGGCGGAGGAGATGGTGGTGGTGAAGTCCTGCGGTCCCTTGATGCCCGCGCTCTCGTTGAAGCGCACGTGCGGGTTGCGCGGGCTGTCGAGATTCCGCTCCTCGGCGAAGAGGATCATCGGCGCGTAGCCGTAGTTCTTCGCGTGGCCCGGGAAGTAGTCCAGCTCGATGGTGAACCGCTCGGGGAGGGTCTCGGGCAGCGGGATCTCGATGATCGCGTCCGCGGGGACGCTCAGGAACCGCCGCCCCTGCCACTCGACCACCTCGGCGTTCCCTCGCTTGAGCTCCAGCCGCGCGGGGAAGTTGCCGACCTCGTCCCGGGTGAAGTCCTCGACGAAGAGCACCCGCTCGCCCGGTTTGAAGTCGAAGTTGGCCCACGCCCCTTCGCCGGGCCGAACCGCCTTGCCCGGCGCGGGCTCCGCCGCGGCGTCGCTCGCCGCAGTCGCCTCGGCCGCCGGGGTGCCCGCCGCCGGCGCCGCGCTGTCGCCGGCGGAGCCGGCCGCGGCCGGGTCGCCGCCCCCGCTCATCGCCTCGTCGATGGCCTTGGACTCCTCGGTCGTCGCCTTGGTGATGGCCTTGTCTTCGGCCGTGCGCTTCACCGCATCCTTGAGCCGGCGGCCGAACTGGGCCTCGCCGGTGGCGGGCAGGGCGAGCAGTGCCAGACCGACGAGCGCCGGCAGGGCGAGGAGTCTCACGCGAACGTGGGCGGACATGGTATCCTCAATAGGGTGCGTGGCCTGCCGCAGCGCGGAAGGATGAGCGCAGTACAGGAAGGATGGATCAGGGTGCCCGTGGACAGCGCTGAAAATGTGCCCACGCCGGTACGCACGCAAGCCGCGCCGGTGGAGGGCTGGTATCGTGGAGCCGGTGGGCTGCGCCTGTTCCGCCGGAGGTGGGCACCCACGGTCGAGCCCCGCGGGGCCGTCGTCCACATTCACGGCCTCGGGGACCACTCGGGCCTGTATCCCTCCCTGGTCGATCACCTCGTAGACCGCGGACTGGCGGTGCACGCTCCGGACCTCCGGGGCAACGGCCGTTCCCCGGGGCAGCGCGCCTACATCTCCCGCTGGGAGGAGTTCCGGGAGGATCTCCTCCGGTTCGTCGAGGTGGTGCGTGCCGAGGAGCCCGGGCGTCCGCTCTTTCTCCTGGGCAACAGCCTCGGCGGACTGATCGTGCTGGAGTACGCCCTGCACCATCCCGAGGGGCTCCAGGGCGTGATCGCCGCCTCACCTCCGCTCGGCCGGCTCGGCGTCCCGGCGCCGCTCCTCCTGCTCGGGCGCGTCGTGTCGCGGGTGTGGCCCCGCTTCTCCCTCCAGACCGGCATGGACCTGACCGGTCTCGCGCGCGATCCCGTGGTGGTGGAGACCGTCCTGGGCGATCCCCTCTTCCATCGCTACGGGACCGCGCGGCTCTCCACGGAGGTGGTCGCGGCGATCGCGAGGGTGCAGCAGGGCGCCGCACGATTCCCGCTGCCCGTGCTGGTGCTCCACGGCGGCGCCGATCGGATGGTGCCGATCGAGGGCAGCCGCCGCTTCGTCGCGGCGGTGCGCCACCCCGACCGACGGTTGATCGAATACCCGGACGCCTACCACGTCCTGTTCGAGGACACCGGGCGTGAGCGGGTGCTCGAGGATCTCAGCCGATGGCTCGACGACCGGCTGTGATGCTCGGCCGCGCCCTGCGCCTGCGCTGCCCCCACTGCGGCGGCGGGCCGATCTTCGTGAGCTGGAAGCGTCTGGTGCCGAACTGCCCGGTCTGCGGGCTCGGGCTGGAGCGGGGCGAGCAGGGGTACTGGCTCGGGGCTTACTTCTTCAATCTGATGGCCGTGGAGACGGTCTTCACGGTCTGGGTGATCGGCCTGCTGTGGTGGACCTGGCCCTCGCCTCCCTGGAGCTTCTTCCAGGTCGGCAGCGTGGTGCTCATGCTGGTGACGCCGTTCGCGTTCTTTCCGTGGTCGAAGACCCTCTTCCTCGCCTTCGACCTGCTGATGCGCCCTCCGGGTGAGGAAGACTTCGCCCTGCCGCACGAGCAAGCACGCCGTCTGCGCGGCCGGATCTGACGTTCCGGATCGGCCGTCGTCGTTCACCAGCCGTCCCTGGGTTTCGATCCGCCCACCCCGGTGCCGCCTCGCCCGCTCCCGGGTTGCGCGCTAGATTCGGCTCGGGACCCTCCCGGTCCCACCACGTCCTCGACTGGAGCTGCCGATGATGTCCCAGCGCACCCGCCGGCTACTGCCGCTCACCGCCGCTGTGCTGACGCTCGCCGGATGCGCGGGCGTCACCCCCATCGGCGAGCTGCTGAGCGAATCCTCCCGGTACAACGGGAAGACCGTCCGCATCAAGGGTGAGGTGACCCGTTCGGTCGGCGCGGTCGTCGCCGGGGCCTATCAGGTCCGGGACGACACCGGCACCCTCACCGTCGTGAGCGATCGCGGGAGCTCGCCGCCCGAGAACACCCGCATCGGCGTGAAGGGCGTCTTTCAGGCACTGGTCACCCTCGGCACCAGGAGCGTGGCCATTCTCCGGGAGGAGAGCCGCTTCGATCCCTAAGCAGGGTCCCTCGCGACCCGCGCCGCGGCGCTCTCCGTGAGCACATCCCGACTCGATGACCCAGCACATCCGGTTCTGCACCGCACCCGACGGGGTGCGGCTCGCCTACACGACCATCGGCCGGGGCAGGCCGCTGGTGAAGGCCGCGAACTGGCTGACCCACATCGAGCACGACCTCCACAACCCGATCTGGCAGCCGGTGCTCCGGCGGCTGGCGTCCGGGCGCATGCTGCTCCGCTACGACCAGCGGGGCTGCGGTGTGTCGGACCGTTCCGTCGCGGACATCAGCTTCGGCGCCTGGGTCTCGGACCTCGCCGCGGTGGTCGAGTGCGCCGGGCTCGGTCGTTTCGACCTGTTGGGCATTTCGCAGGGCGGCGCCATCGCCCTCGCCTATGCCGCCCGTCATCCCGACCGGGTCGCCCACCTGGTGATCTGCGGCGGCTATGCCCGCGGCATGCTGCGCCGCGACCCGACGCCGGAGCGGCAGGAAGCCGCCGGTGCGCTCCTCAAGCTGGTGCGCCACGGGTGGGGTGGACGGATGCCGGCACTGCGTCAGCTCTTCTCGCTCCAGTTCCTGCCGGACGCGAACGCCGAGCAGCTCCGCTGGTTCGACGACCTGCAGCGGGTCTCCGCGACCGCCGACGTCGCCGCGCGGACCCTCGCGGAGTTCGACCGGATCGACGTCTCCGACCTGCTGCGGCTGGTCGAGGTGCCCACGCTGGTTCTGCACTCCCGGCACGACGCCCGGGTGCCCTTCCAGCAGGGCCGGGAGTTGGCGTCGGGAATCCGAGGTGCGCAGTTCGTACCACTCGAGAGCCGGAACCACCTACCGCTCGGAACCGAGCCGGCCTTCGGGGAGATGATGGAAGCGATCGGGCGGTTTCTCGCGACGGACAGCGCCGCCGTGGAGCCGGCCGCCTACGCGGAGCTCACGAATCGCGAGCGCGACATCCTGCATCTGGTTGCGCAGGGATTGGATAACGCAGAGATCGCCGACCGCCTGTCGATCAGCATCAAGACGGTCCGCAATCACGTGAGCCGGGTGTTCGACAAGCTGGAGGTACGCACCCGGAGTCAGGCGATCGTCCGGGCGCGCGAAGCGGGATACGGGAGTGCGCGCGCCGACGGGTGAGCACCTGACGCGGCCTCCGGGCCGAGCACCGAGAACGCGGCGGAGGGTGATCAGCGATGCGCGGCGAAGAACTCGCCGATCACCAGGGTGACTTCAAGCTCGTCCGTCGCCCGCCCGAACCGCTCCCGCGGGAGCTCCAGGCCACTCCCGGGCCAGGTGTGGCCACCCCCCAGGACCCGGTACATGACGACGGTGCTCCCGTCCCGGCAGTCGGGGAAACTCCTCTCCATGATTTGGGGAGACCGACGGACCTCCCGCGGGGCGCGCCGGCAGCCGTTCTGCGCCACCCAGCCGGCCATTGCCGAATCCACCCCGTGGCCCCAGTACGGTGGCCCGCCGCCGTCGTAGGGATTGATCGGGTCTTCCGTGCCGTGGACCGCCAGGACTGGGATGGACGCCTTCCCGCAGCCCTCCGGCGCCCGCACGCCCCCCACCAGCGCCGCTGCCGCGACCCGATCCGACAAGGCGCACGCCACCCGCGACGCGAGGCGGGCACCGCCCGAGAATCCGGTCAGGTACACCCGACCGGACTCGACGCAAACGCGCCGGCGGACGTCCTCGAGGATCTCCGCCACCAGGCGCACGTCGTCGGGTCGGCCTCCGACCGCGGGGGTGTTCCAGGTATAGCCGCCGGTCGCGAAGGGCACCCGGGCGAACGGCAGGAGCAGGACGAAGCCGTACCGCTCCGCCACCGCATCCATCCCGGACAGCCGCAGCTCCTCCCAGGGGTCGCTGCCGGAGCCGTGGAAGTCGAAGATCACCGGCACCGGCGTCGTGCCCTCGTAACTTCGCGGCACGAAGAGCAGGTAGCGGCCCGGCGCAGCGCCCGCTGAGATCTCGTAGGTCCTGAAGCCGGCCGGATGGGGGTCGCCGGCACAGCGCGCCCCGCCCGGCGGTTCCGCCGCGAGCATCGTCGGAGCGGTGGTAGGCCCGAGCGCAACCCAGACCCAGGCCGCTGCCCGGAATCGTCGCATCGCGTGGCTCATGATGAGCACTCCTGTCGTATGGCCGCCGCTGCGGCCGGTCCAGGAGCGCACGTTGCCCGATTCTACATTCGGATGCCTGAGGCGGCAGTCCCGGGACTGGGGCCCGGCGTCGCCGGGGCGCAGGACTCGAGTCCCACCCGGCGTCGCTGTCCCGCACCGGGTCGGGCTGCGGAAGAGCGAGACGACTGCCGCTGGCACGGCGGCCGCCAACCGATTCCATTTCGGTTCCGTGGGCGCCGCTGCATGCGGGCGGCTGCCCGAGAAACCCGAGCCATGCAGGGGGAGCAGGCGATGGCACTCACGGAGCACCAACGTCGGCACCTGGAGCGGAGGCTCCGCGAGGAGCGCGAGCGCGCCCAGGCGATCATCCGGCGCTACGACGAGGCGCAGGAGAGCAGTCAGAACGCCACCGACGGCGACCTCTCCAACTACCCCTTCCATCCCGCCGATCAGGGCACCGACAGCTTCGATCAGGAGATGAGCGCGCAACTGGCCCAGCGCGCCAGCCGGGAGCTGGAGGAGATCGACGCGGCCCTCCAGCGGCTCTACGAGCACCCCGAGCGATTCGGCCTCAGCGAGGCCACCGGCGAGCCGATTCCGTTCGACCGGCTGGACATCATCCCCTGGGCCCGGACCGAGGCGGAACGGATCTGAACCTCGCGCGGCGGTGTACCTGATCCAGCTCCTGCTCCCGGTTCGCGACGAGTCCGGTGCGCCGTTCCCCCGCGAGCGCTACGAGGCGCTCGCACGGGAGCTCACCGAGCAATTCGGCGGGGTGACGGCGCACACCCGGGCGCCGGCGGCGGGGCTCTGGGAGGAGGCGCCCGGCCGCACGGTGCGGGAGGACGTCGTGATCTACGAGGTGATGACGCCTGCGCTGGACGAGGACTGGTGGGTCGCCCTGCGGCGAAGGCTGGAGCGGGAATTCCGGCAGGACGAGCTGGTGGTGCGCGCCCAGGAGATCCGGCGGCTCTAGGGCGCGCTCAGCGGGAGTAGAACTCGACGATGAGGGACGGCTCGCATTGAACCGGGATCTGGTCCCGCTCGGGGATCTCCCGCACCCGGACGCTGCGCTTCTCCCGGTCGAGCTCGAGGTAGGCGGGCGGCCTGGCATCGTCCAGCGCGGCGGTGAAGGCCACCCGGTCGCGGCTCCGCGCGGCCAGTGCGACGACGTCCCCCGGCTTGAGCCGGCGGGAGGGACGGTCCACCTTGCGGCCGTTCACCTGGAAGTGCCCGTGCGCCACGGCCTGCCGCGCCGCATAGATGGTGCGCACGAAGCCGGCACGCAGCACCACGGCGTCGAGCCGCAGCTCGAGCAGCTGGAGCAGCCGCACGCCGGTGTTGCCCGGCTGCCGCGTGGCCTCCTCGAAGCTCTTCCGCAGCTGCCGCTCGCTGACGTTGTACTGCGCCCGCAGCCGCTGCTTCTCCACCAGCTGCTTCTTGTACTCGCTCACCTTGCGTCGGGTCGTCGCGCCGTGCTGCCCCGGAGGATTGGGACGCCGCTCCATGATCCGGGCGGCCTTCGGGGTCAGCGCGATGCCGAGCGCCCGCGCGATCTTGACCTTGGGTCCGCGTTTCATGCCGGATAGCTAGCCGCTCCGCCCCGTGTTGGGAAGGGCGTCCGGCAGCGCCGCGTGACGCCGGGAGATCTCCGCCAACGCGGCCCAGTCGAGGTCGCCGCCGCCGTGCGCGATGACCTCGAGCAGATGGTCGCGGAGCAGGCCCGCCATGGGCATCGGCGCCCGTGCCGCCTCCGCCGCCTCCAGCGCCAGCCGCACGTCCTTGAGCCCGAGCACCAGGCGAAAGCCGGCCGGCTCGTAGCGCCGCTCCACGATGGCGGCGCCATAGTTCACGTACACCGGCGCGGCGAACAGGGTGCTGGTGAGCACGTCCATCAGCCGGGCCGGCGCCACGCCGTAGCGCTCCACCATCGTCGCCGCCTCGCCCATGGCCTCGATGGCGGCGGCGATCATGAAGTTGCCCGCGATCTTGAGCGCGTTCGCCTGCCTCGGCTCGCGGCCCACCCGCCAGGTCCCCCGGCCCATCGCCTCGAAGAGCGGCTGCACCCGGTCCAGCGCCGCATCCTCGCCCGCCGCCACGATGGCGAGCTGGCCCGCGGCCGCCGCATCGGGCCGGCCGAACACGGGCGCCGCGACGTACGCGATGCCGTGCCGCCGGTGCCCCTCCGCCAGCTCCTCGGCCAGGGCCACGGACACCGTGGCCATGTTCACGTGCACCGTGCCGGCGGGCGCGCTCTCGGTGAGCCCGGCGGCCAGCACGGTGTCCCGCACGGCCTGGTCGTCGGCGAGCATGGTGATCACCGTCCCGCCGAACGCCTCCCGCGCCTCCCCGGCCGGCTCGGCCCCGAGCCGGGCGAGCTCATCCACCGGCCCCCGGCTCCGGTTCCACACCCGCACCCGGTGTCCCGCCTTGATCAGACTCGCCGCCATGCCGCGACCCATGGCACCGAGCCCGATGAATCCGATATCCATGGGTTTCCGTCTCCTCATGTGTGGTTCACCGCGCGGTCGCTGTCGATTGCCGGGCGTCCCGGACGACCACTGGCACGGCTGCAGCGGTCCGCC
>DASUSR010000129.1:0-13115 GCA_036375015.1 Gemmatimonadales bacterium | reverse complement strand
CTCCTCCAGCCGCCGGCCGGCCTCCTCCAGCTTTCCGTCGCCGATGAGCACGGTGAGCAGCGCGGTGGCCGCCCCGGACGAGACCGAGCCCGGCGCCGCGTCGTCCTGCGCCAGGCCGGTGAGCATGCGGCGAGCGGCCTCGAGGTCGCCCGCCGCGGCGTAGGTCTGCGCGGCCTCGAGACGGCTCCGCGCCGCCTGCGACTCGCTGCTGCGCGCCGCGATGGCCTCGAGCACGCGGGCCTGGGCGAGCATGGACTCCCGGTCCCGCCGGCCGCGCAGCTGGTCCAGCACCCCGCGGAGCGCGTCCAGGGCGACCGCGCGGCTCTCCGGCAGCGCCGGCTCCAGCGCCGCGAGCCCACCGAGCGGGTCGCCCCACCGTACCCGCAGCTCGGCTTCGATCCGCCGGGCGGTGAAATCGGTCTGCGCGCTCAGCGTGTCGAGCATCGCGGGGCGCAGCTCCTCGGGCGCCTGGGCCAGGGTGGACACGGCCGTCACCCGGTAGCCCGGGACCCGCCGTACCGCCGGGAGCCACTCCCGGAGGGCCGCGGTGTAGTCGCCGTCGGCCACAGCCACCTGCGCCATCTCCGCCGCGAGCGCATCGGGGCGCCGCAGCCGCTCGCGGCCGGCGGCATACGCCTCGCGCGCGGTCGCGCGGTCGAGCTGCTGCAGCGCGGCCGCGCCCCATTCGCGGTACGGGGCCTCGTCACCGGGCGCGGCCCGGGCCCACTGCTCCGCCACCGCGCGCATGCTGTCGCTCCGGCCGGCGGCCGCCCAGGCCCGCAGGGCCACCCCGTAGACCGCGCCGCTGGCCGGCTTGGCCGCGATCGCCGCCTTGACCTGCGGAAGGATCTCCGCGCTCTGGTTGAGCGGCACCAGCACCCGCTCCAGTCCGAGCAGGGCGGCTAGCTCGGCCGGCTTCGACGCGAGGATCCCGCGATAGGCCTCCGCCGCCGCGGCGTAGTCGCCGCGGCGCTCGAGCTCGAACGCCTTGCTGATCCCCTCCTGCTGGGCCGCCAGGAGCATGGGGATGAGAAAGGCCAGGCCGGCGAGCGCCGGCGTGCGGTGGAGGAGACGTCTCATGGCTCTTCCCAAAACTAGCAGGGTGGCGGGCTTGCGACGGCGAGCCCCGCCGTCGCGACGGCGCTGGTGCCGGGCGCGGTCAGGGAGTGTGGCGGTGAGGTTCAGCGCGGACCGGCCGGCGCGGACTCCGACAGGCGCCGGAAGTAGTCCACCACCAGCCGGCGTTCCTCCGGAGACAGTCGCTGCAGCTCCTCCCAGCCGGGGACCCGGAGGCGCCCCTCGTCGTCCTGCAGGCGCGCGCGGAGCGCGGGAGGGAGCCGGACGCTGTCGTCCTGGGCCGTGGTGCTCTGGCGCTCCTTCTGCTCGTCCTCCTCGCGCCCCTGCAGGGTGCGTCCGGCGTCGAGCATCCGCCGGAACAGCCGCTCCTGCCGCTCGACGACCTGGCGGTCGAGCCGGCCGGCCTCCAGCCGACGGGCCAGCTCGTTGGCCTCGTCGCTCAGCTCTCCGGCTCCCGGCAGATCTCCCTGGCCGCGCATCCGCTCCAGCTCCTGGGCCAGCGCCCGCTGGCGGGCGCCGAGCTGCCGGAGCTGTTCCCGGATGGCGCCCGAGCCGGCCATCGGGAGCAGCCCCGCCCCCTGCTGCCCCAGCGCGCCCTGCTGCTTGGCCAGCTCCGCCATGCGCTCCAGCGCCTCCGCGAGACCGGATCCCGACGAGGCCCCGGACACCTCGCCCCGGGCTCGGAGCAGTTGATGGGCCGCGGCGTTGAGCGCGTCCACCGCGCCGGCCGCCTGCTCCGCGCCTTCCCGCACGTTGGGCGCGGCCGACCCGATGGCCTCCCTCGTCTTCTGCATCTGAAGCTGCGCTCCGCCTAGCGCACTGCCGATGCTGGGCGGGACCAGAGCGTTCTTGCCGGCCGTCTTCCGGACCTGCTCGAGCAAGCGCTGCACGCCCTCCTCCACGGCGCCCTGCTCCGCCCGGACGGCTGCGGGCGGCTGGGAGCCGCTCCGGAGCGCCTCGGCCACCCCCAGCTGCCGTTCCGCGAGCCGCCCGGTCTCGGCGAGCGCGCGGTCGATGGCATCGGTCACTTCGGCGCGCCACTGCTGCTGCATGCTCTCGCGCTCCTGCTGAAGCTGATCCCCGAGCGGCTCCAGCGACTCCGACGCCTTCTCGCCCTGCTGGCGCGCCTGCGGCCGCCGGCCCTGCTGGGCCGACCGGGCGGCCTGACGCATCGCTTCGGCGGCCTGCTCCGCCTGCTCGGCCGCAGCCCCGAGCCGCTCCTGCCGTTCGGCCTCGTCCATCGCGTCCGCCACCCGCCCCAGCGAGGCGGCCAGCGAATCGGTTCGGGCCGCGAGCTGCCGCTCCGCCTCCGCCGCGCTCGCACTGTCCGCCCCGGCGACCTGCTGATTCCAGCGGCGCTGCTCCTGCGCCAGATCCCGCGATTCCTGGGTGAGGTTGTCCAGGTCACCCTCGAGCGCCGCCCGCCGGAAGAGCTCGCGGCTCCGCTCGAGCGCCTCGCGCAGCTCCCGCTGGGCTTCGGCCAGCCGGGCGAGCGCCTCCTTCGAGGCCTCCGGGTCGAGGTTCCGAAGGGCCTCCTGGAGCTCGGCGAGCCGCTCCCGCAGCTCCGGCGAGACCGCGCGCTCGAGCTGCTGCCGGATCTCCTGGA
Organism: Gemmatimonadales bacterium; assembly: GCA_036375015.1. Lineage (GTDB taxonomy): Bacteria > Gemmatimonadota > Gemmatimonadetes > Gemmatimonadales > GWC2-71-9 > CAVVWJ01. Next base: position 10,432 of record DASUSR010000129.1, on the reverse strand, counting down.
GCTGGCGCTGCCATGCCGAGTCGGCGATACCCGCCGCCTCCGCGCTCTGCCGGAGCGCCTCGAGCGCCTTGCCGAGCTCCTCCGCCTGCCGCACCAGCTCGCCCTGGCTCTGCGCCACGCCTTCGGCGCGCTTGGCCTGCTCGAACGACAGCGACTCTCCCGAGCGCTCGCCGGTGCCCTCGCTGCGGGGCCGCTCCCGGGCCAGATCCTCCGTCTGCCGTTCCAGGCGACGGCTCTCGGCGGCCAGCGAGTCGAGCCGCCCACCCACCTCGCCGACCGCCTGGCGCTGGGCCGCTCGCACCTCGCTCATGGTGGGGAGGCGGATGACGTACTCCCGGCTGCGGCCCTGCTGGCGCCCGGGGGTGTTGTCGGTGGCGCTGGCGAAGTAGCGCACCGTATCGCCCGGCAGGAGACCGCGCCGGTTGAGATCGAGCGTGTGGGTCAGGATGGCGCGGTCGGGGCGCTCGTCGGGCACCGGCAGCGACTCCCGACGCGCGGAATCCACCACGCCGAGCCGGCTGATGCGCCGGCTCTCGAGCGTGACGCCGGTGATGCCATAGTCATCCCTGACGTCGATCACCAACGGCAGCCGCAGGCTGAGGGGCGCGATGGTGTCGCCGCCCGGATGGGGCACCTCGACGACCGGCGCGCTGTCGGTGACGATCCGGATCGGCAGGCGGACGGTGTCTCCCGCGAGCGGGGCGCCGCTCACCGTCTCGATCGCCAGCCGGTACGCCCCCGTGGCCGCCGGCACGAAGCTCCCGCTGAACTCGCCGCCCCGCACCTCCAGCGGTTGGCGGCGAGGACCGAACTCCCAGGCTGCCCCCTTCAGCGCGGCGGTGGCCTCGCCCCGGGTCACCAGCCGCGTGCCCGCGGGAAGGAGTAGGGTGTCGCCCCCGGTGGGCACCGGCTCCGAGTCGAGCCGCAGATACTCCGGGTAGTGGGCCGTGACCGTAAGGCCGCCGAGGAAGACCGGGGGCCGCACCCGCACCAGCACCGTGTCCGAGCCGCGGCTTCCGCTGGTGACGCGGGCGTGGAGGTCGCTGCCCAGCGGCCCGCTGCTCACCACGGCGCGGCCGAGCGAGTCGAGCCGGACGCCTCGCGGGCGCCAGGACTCGCCCGGGGGCCGGACCCAGAGGGTGGCCACCCGGCGCCCGATGGCCTGGACCGTGAAGTCCACCGAGTCGCCCTGATCCACCACCGAGTCGGCCACCATGAGCCGCACCGGGGCGATCGTGGCCTCCCAGGCCCGCCCGGGGTGCCACAGCGCCGCGGCGGGGCCGCCGACCGGGCCCGCGGTGCCGAAGAGCCCGAGCCCGGCCACCAGCAGTGCGCCGCCGGCCAGGAGGACGTTGCGCACCGCCCGCGCGAGCGGCTCCGCCGCACCTGCCCCTCGGCGCCCCACGTCGTCGGCCTGAACGCGGTCGGCCATGTCGAGCAGGGCGCCGCTGGTGCCCGGGGCCGCGCTCTCGAGCAGGGCCGTGAGACTGCCGCGCCGCCAGGCACCCGCCTCCTCGAGCCGCCTGGCGACGGCAGGCGTGGAAAGCCGCATGACGCTCCGCCACGCGAGCCAGGCGGTGACGGCGAGCGCCACGAGTGCGACCGCCCAGGCCACCAGCACCCAGTACGGAGCGGCGACCCATTCGAGCCGCACGGCCCAGGCAACGAGGCCCAGCAGCAGGGCGGCGGCGCCGATGCCGAGCGCCGCCCAGCCCGCCGTGGCACGCAGCCGCAGCGGGCGGGAGAGCCGCCCCAGCGCCTGGCGGGTGGCGACGGCCGTCACCCGCCGTACCCTACGGCGTAGGTGAACAGGTTCACCCCCATCCGGAGCGCCGCCTCCCGTTTCTCCGGCGGATCGTGGTGCACCTCGGGATCCTCCCAGCCGTCACCCAGATCGGTCTGGAAAGAGTAGAACACCGCGAGACGGCCCTCGAGAAAGATGCCGAAGCCCTGCGCCGGCTTCCCGTCGTGCTCGTGTACCTTGGGGATCCCTCGCGGGAAGTCGTAGACCAGATGGTAGATGGGATGGTCCAGCGGGACTTCGACCAGCGGCTGATCGGGAAACAGGCGGGCCAGCTCGCGGCGGAGACTCTGGTCCATGCCGTAATTGTCGTCGGCGTGGAGGAAGCCGCCCTGCCGCAGATAGGCCCGAAGGGTCGCGAGGTCCGCGTCGCTCCAGGCCACGTTGCCGTGACCGGTCATGTACAGGTAGGGTACGCTCCACAGATCGTCTTCCCGCAGGGTCACGACCTTCTCTTCCCTGGCCACGCGCAGCTCCGTCCGGGTCGCGATCGCCCGGAGCAGGTTGGGGAGACTGGAGGGGTTGGCGTACCAGTCGCCCCCGCCGTCGTAGTGCAGGCGGCCGATGGTCATGCCCGGGGCCGGCACCGCCGCGGCGTTGGGCTCGGCGCCTTGCGCGCGGGCCGGTCCGGCGGTGGAGCCGAGTGCCAGGGCCAGGAGGAGAGCGGCACGCGCCATCAGGGCAATCCGGTCACCAGCTTGTAGGCATCGTTGCGGGAGAGTCCGTGGGACTCGGTGAGACGACGGGCGACCTCACGCCGGGTGAGACCTTCAGCCAGCAGCTCCGTCGCGGCCTCGAGCGCTTCCTCGCTCCGGTCGGGCGGCGCAGCCGGGCTCCCGGTGCCCTGGAGCACGATCGTGAGCTCTCCCCTCGGGGGGACCTCGGAAAAGTAATCCGCCAGCTCGGCCAGCGTTCCCGTACGGAACTCCTCGTGCAGCTTGGTCAGCTCTCGGGCCACGACGGCCCGGCGGTCGGGCCCGCCCTGGGCAGCCAGGTCGGCGAGCAGGGTGCCCAGTCTGGGCGCGGCCTCGAAGAGAACGACGCTCCACTCCTCGTCGGCGGCACGCCGCAGCAGCCGCTGGCGCTCTCCGCCCTTCCGGGGGAGGAAACCGAGAAAGAGATACCGGTCACCCGAGATCCCGGCCGCGGAGAGCGCAGTCGCCACCGCCGACGGACCGGGAATCGGCACCACGGTGAACCCCCGCTCGCGCGCCACGGACACGAGCTCGGGGCCCGGATCGCTGACGCCCGGGGTGCCCGCGTCCGAGACCAGCGCCACATCGCGCTCGTCGTCCAGGATCTCCAGTAGAGTCTGCAGCCTGCGGCCCGCGCTGTGCGCGTGATAGCTGAGGAGTGTGGGAGTGGCGCCGAGATGGCTCAGGAGCCCCCGGGTGCGGCGGGTATCCTCCGCAGCCACCACCGGCACCCGCCGCAGGACCTCCGCCGCCCGGGGCGAGAGGTCTCCGAGGTTACCGAGCGGCGTGGCGACGACGTAGAGGGTTCCGGGCATAGGAGGCGGTGAGACGGGAAGTCGGACGGAGCGGCCGGCGAACCAGCCTAAGTCTAATGAGAACGGGCAGGAGCGGCTCCTCCGCCCCTGCCCGCGCGTCCCTCCCCCCGCCTACCGTCAGGCGAGGTGCTGCTTGATCTTCCCCTCCAGCGTGGCCTTGGGCACCGCGCCGATCACAGTGTCCACGTGCTGGCCGTTCTTGAAGAAGAGGATGCTCGGAATCGACCGCACGTTGAACCGCATCGCGGTGCGCTGGTTCGCGTCCACGTCCACCTTGGCCACCTTCGCCCGGCCCGCGTACTCGCCCGCGAGCTGCTCGAGAACCGGCGCCACCATATGGCAGGGCCCGCACCACGTCGCCCAGAAATCGACCAGGACGAGCCCGTCGGCCTGTTCGATCTCACCGGCGAACGAGGCGTCAGTGACGTGGACGGTGGCGGAGTTGGTCGCGGCCATGATGTTATTCTCCCTGTGGTTGTTCCTGCACTAGTCTCGTCCGATGGAGGGACCGGGTGGCCGATCGACCCCGCATCGCGCATGTCGGCATTGCCGTGCCGGCCATCGAGCCGGCGCTCGCCTTTTACCGGGACGTGCTCGGCCTCGAGCCCCATCCCCCGGAGGAGGCGGACGGCGCCGCCATCGTCTCCCTGCCGTTCGGCGATTCCAGCGTCGAGCTGCTCGCGCCGCTGGCCGCGGACACTCCGATCGGCAAATTTCTGGCCAGGCGCGGACCCGGCATCCATCACATCTGCTACCGCGTTCCGGACCTCGATGCGGCCCTCGAGGCCTGCCGCGCCGCGGGATACCGTCTGATCGACGAGCGCCCGAGAACGGGAGCGGAGGGCCGGCGCATCGCCTTCGTGCATCCGAAGGCGACGGCCGGCATCCTGCTCGAGTTGACCGAATAAGATAACAGTCGAACGGGCGGGAAGTTCCCGGTTATTCCGTGGCCGCGGTGTCCTGCCCGGCGCCGGGTACGCAGGGGCGGGCCGGGTTGCCCGCCTTGGTCAGGTCCACCTGGTTCACCAGCCAGGACCCGTCGCCCAGGCGGATGGCGGTGAAGGGCACCACCCAGGTGCAGAGCGCTCGGCGGATCTCGACCGGCACCTGTTCGCTGGACCCGCCGGACTCGCGGGAGGGTAGCAGGCGGTGGCTCTCGTTCTGCAGGTAGGCTTGCATGACGAGGATGCGCCGCTCCCAGTCCGGCGGCTGGCCGGTCTTGGAGGCGGGACCCGCGTTGCCGCCCCAGAGCGTCGCCATGCGCGAGAGATTGCTGTCGGCCACGGCCTCCATGAAACTCTCGACCACGCCGCGCGCGGAGCCGGTGGTCGGCGCCACCGTGTCCGCCGAGGATGCACCGCCGCCGGAACAGGCGAACAGCAGAAGAACCGCCCCATGCCATCGCCGCTTGATCACGAATCACTCACCTGGAAGGTTCGCGAGCGAAGTTAACCGGCTGCGGAGTAGCGAGCAATGACGGCATTGCGCCTCTACATCAACATCGATCACGTCGCCACGGTCCGGCAGGCACGCCGCGCCGACGAGCCCGATCCGGTCGAGGCCGCGCGTCTGTGCGAGGAGGCCGGCGCCGACGGCATCACGGTCCACCTGCGGGAGGATCGGCGCCACATCCAGGACCACGACGTCGAGCGCCTCGCGCCGCGGGTGCGGGTGCTCAACCTGGAGCTCGCCACCAGCCCCGACGTGGTGGCGCTCGCCTGCCGGCTGCGCCCCTACCAGGCGACCCTGGTGCCCGAGCGCCGCGAGGAGGTCACCACCGAGGGCGGGCTCGACCTGTCCCGTCCCCACCCGCGCCTGCGCGAGACGATCCGCGGCCTCGAGGAGGCGGGGGCGCGCGTCAGTCTCTTCATCGACCCCGCTCCGGCCGCGCTGGACGCGGCGAAGGACCTCGGCGTGCCGGCCGTCGAGCTGCACACGGGTCGCTACGCCCACACCTGGCGCACCGGCGACGCCGCCCTCGAGGAGCTGCGCCGGGCCGCGCGTCACGCCGCCGACATGGGGCTCGCGGTGCACGCGGGCCACGGTCTCACCTATGAGAACGTGGTGCCCGTGGCGTGCATTCCGGAGATCGAGGAGCTCAACATCGGCCACAGCGTGGTGAGCCGGGCCGTGATGGTCGGGATCGGCGCCGCGGTGGCGGAGATGGCCCACTTGGTCAAGCGCGCGGCGCGCTGATAGGTTATCAGCCATGTCCAATCCCCTGGCCGCCGCCGATTTCTTCGCCCTCGAGGCGGGCGAGTGCCTCGATCGTCTCGAGTCCATGGTGGACCGGGAGGACCGTCCGCCCCCGGACGAGCTGCTCCGCACCGTGCGGGTGCTCCGCGGCTCCGCGCTGATGGCGGGCCAGCAGCCGGTGGCGCGCGCGGCCGCGGGGCTGGAGGCGGTGGCGCGCGCCCTCCGGGAAGGACGCCGGAGCTGGGACCCGGCCGCGCGGGAGCATCTGGCGCAGGCAGTCGAGGAGTTCCGGCTGCTGGTGCGCCGCGTGCGCGAGTGGAACGATGCCGACACCGCGCGTGCGGGCCGGCTCGCGCTCGATCTCGAGTCGCTGGCCGGACGCTCGGCCGGCGAGCCGGAGCGCCGCGCGGAGCCCGGTGAACTCAACACCGGCGTGCGCGCCTTCGTCGCCCGCGAAGGCGCGCTCATCGCGAGCGCTCTCGACCGTGCCGCCCGGGCGCTCCACGCCTCCCCGGGCGACCGCGAGCCGCTCTACACGGTCATCCGCCGGATGCAGTCGCTGCGCGGCCTCGCCGAGCTCGGCGAGCTGGTGCCGTTGCCGGAGATCCTCGACGGCATCGAGGCCGCCATCGGCGACCTGACCCGGCTCTTCGCGCCGCCGCCGGGGGTGGACGAGGTCATGTCCGCCGCGGCCGCCGCGCTCACCCGGATCTCGCGCGACATCGCGGAGCAGGGCCGCCCCGATCCGGATGCCGAGGAGGCGCGCCGCTTCACGGATCTGCTGCTCCGCGCCTTCGCGGTCGAGCGCGACGTGGTCCCGATCGAGTCGCTCTACTTCGACGGCGATCCCGCCCCGCACGCGCCGCCGCTGGCGCAGCCGCAGTTCGCCGCCCCCGCCCCGCTGGGCCCGCTCGAGCTGGTGAGTCACGGCGAGCACCTCTGCCGGATCGCGGAGCTGATCGGCCGGTCCAGCTCCGCGACCGAGCGGGATCTGCGGCTGTATCACCTCGTCGGCGCGCTGCGCGCCGCGGGCACTCCCGGCCCCGATCCGGTGGCCGGGGCACTGGCGGTGTTCGCCCGCTCCACCCGGGAGGCGTTGGCGGCCGGGGCGGCGGGTGAAGCGACCGAAGCGCTCGTCGCCGCGCTGCGGGACGCCGGAGAGCTCCTGCGCTCGGTGGCCGACGCCGATGATCGGATGCAGGTCTCCCGCCGGCTGCTCGACGTGGCCTACCGGCTGGACGAGCTGCACGGCGTCCCTGCGGCCCCCGCCCCGGCTCCTTCGGCGGAACCCGGCGCGGCGCTCGCCGAGGCCGACACCGGCGACGTCGTCCCGATCGCCTCACTGGCCTACGACGTCGCCGAGCCGGAGGCCGGAACGGACGTCGTGCCGATCACCGCGCTGGCCCCCGATACCGGGCTCGAGCGGAGCTTCGGCACCCTGGGCCGTCTGGAGCGGCAGCCTGCGCCGGCCGCCCCCTCCCTGGACGGCTTGCTGGGGCGGGCTGCCGCCGAGCCGGCGGAGGCTGAAGCGGTCGGGATCGAGACCCTCTGCTATCGCGGGCGTGCCGCCCTGGAGCGGGCCGCGGCCGTGCGGAGCGAGATCACCGCCGCGCTCGACCGGCGACAGTCGCTGGAGCAGCTGCACCCGCTCATCCGCGAGCTTCTCGACCTCGTGCCGCTGGCCCTTGCCGAGCGCTGAGCCGTCGCCGTCGGGCTTCCCGATCCGGCGGGTCGCGTTGGGGCTGCTGGGTCTCCTGGTCGCCGCGGTGCTCATGCTGTGGGCGCTGCGCGGTGTGCACCTGGATCAGGTGCTGCGGCTCATCCGGGAGTCCCACCCCTGGCCCCTCGTCGCCGCCATCGTCGTCGCCACGCTCACCTTTCCCATCCGCCTGATCCGCTGGCTGCTGCTGCTCCGCCGGGAGGACGGGAGCGTGCTGCCCGCGATGCCGATGTGGCACGCGGTCGCCATCGGCTTCATGGCCAACAACACCCTGCCGTTCCGGGCGGGGGAGCTGGTGCGGCTCTTCGCCGTCACCAAGCTCACCGGGGTCCGGGCCACCGCCGCCTTCTCCAGCATCGCGGTAGAGCGGATCTTCGACGGGCTCGCGGTGGTCGCGTTGCTCAGCGTCGCCCTGCTGGGCTCGGACCTCCCCGCCGGCGTGTCGGTGGGCGGCGTCTCGGTGGCGCACCTGGCGCGGGTGAGCGGCGCGATGGGGCTCGCCGCGCTCGCCGCGGCGGCGATGGTGGTGGTCTTCCCGCTCGCGGCCGAGCGGGTCATCCGCCGGCTCCTTCCGGCGGGCAAGCTTACCGACCGACTGGTGCAGGTGATCGAGGGAATCCGGCAGGGGCTCGCCTCGCTCCGCTCCCCCGTGCTGCTGCTCGGGGTGATCTTCTGGTCGCTGGTGCTGTGGCTGGTGAACGCCTGGTCCTTTCACATCGCCTTCGCGGCGTTCGACATCCCGGTGGGGTTCCTCGGCGCGCTGCTGCTCCAGGGCATCCTCATCTTCGGGATCTCGGTCCAGCTCACGCCGGGGTTCGTCGGGCAGTTCGAGGCCGCCATCGTCGCGGCGCTCGCGCTCTACGGCGTGCCCAACGACGTGGCATCGTCCTACGCCATCACGTTCCACGCGACCACCTTCCTCCCCATCATCCTGCTCGGCGCCTGGTCGCTCGCCCGGACGCCTGTGGCGCTGAGCGACCTGCGCCAGCCCCGGCGATGACGGCGCCCGCCACCACCACTCTGGCCGCGCCGGCCAAGCTCAACCTGTTCCTCCGCGTGCTCGGCCGGGAGACGGACGGCTTCCACACCCTGGAGACGCTGTTCTGCCTGGTGGATCTCGCCGACGAGCTGCGGGCCGAGCGCCGCGAGGGGTCCGGGGTGACGATCGAGGTCGAGGGAGCGGACGTGGGACCGCCGGAGGAGAACCTGGCCGTGCGCGCGGCAGGCCTCGTCCTCGCGGCCACCGGCAACCGGTTTGCCGTGCACCTCGGCCTGGTCAAGCGGATACCGTCGCGCGCGGGTCTGGGCGGCGGCTCGAGCGATGCGGCCGCCTCCCTGGTCGCGGTCAACCGCCTGGCCGGGAACGCGGTGCCCCGGCACGAGCTGCTCCAGCTCGCCGCGCGCCTGGGGAGCGATGTGCCGTTCTTCCTGAGCGGCGGGCCGCTGGCGCTCGGCTGGGGACGCGGCGAGCGGCTCCTCCAGCTGCCGCCGCTCCCGCCGGCGCCCGTGCTGCTCCTGGTGCCGCCGCTGCCCGTCGCGACCGCGGAGGCCTACGGCTGGGTGGACGCCGCGCGCCAGACCGGCGGCCGGCGCGGAGCGGTAGCGCTCGATCTCGACGCCCTCTCCCGCTGGGGCGACATCGGGCGCATGGCGGGCAACGACTTCGAGTCGCCGGTGTTCGGGAAGCACCCCCAGGTGAGGGCCGGGTTCGAGGCGCTGGCCGGCACTCGGCCGCTGGTGTGCCGGATGAGCGGATCGGGGTCCGCCCTGTTCGCGGTGTACCGTTCCGAGCGCGATCGCGACGACGCCGCCATGATGCTCGGCCGGCGACACGGCAGGGCCATCGCCTGCCGGAGCCTGGCCGCCCCGATCGCGTGAGCGTCAAGGACCGGAGTGACCCATGGACGTGACCAAGCCGATCTTCATCGTCGGCACCGGACGGTGCGGCTCCACCGCGCTGCATCGCCTGCTGGGATTGCATCCGCAGCTCATGTGGCTGTCCGGCTTCGCCGAGGAGTTCCCCAACCATCCCGCGTTGAACCGCTGGGCGGTGACCGCCGTGGGGCATCCGCTGGTGCGGCGGGTCCTCGGGCGGCGGATCAAGCCCGGAGAGAACTACGGCTTCTGGTACAAGCACGCCTACGGCTTCGCCGAGCCCGGACGCGATCTCGTGGCGGCCGACGTGACCCCGCGGGTGCGCCGGCAGATGAGCACGGTCCTGGGGGCCATGCTCACGCCGCGGCGCGACCGGCTCCTCATCAAGCTGACCGGCTGGTCGCGCATCGGCTTCGTGAACGAGGTCTTTCCGGACGCGCGGTTCATCCACATCGTCCGGGACGGACGCGCGGTGGCGAGCTCGCTGCTGCACATCAACGAATGGCAATGGCGCGGGTGGTACGGCCCCTACAGCTGGCGCTACGGACCGCTGTCGCCGCAGGATCAGGCCACCTGGGAGGGCTCGGGCAAGTCCTTCGTGGCCCTGGCGGGGATCCAGTGGCGGATCCACACCCGGGCCGTGGAGACGGCCAGGCAGTCCGTGGACCCGGCCCGGTTTCTGGAAGTGCGATACGAGGATTTCTGCGAGCGGCCGGCGGACACCATGCGCCAGGTCACGGAATTCACCGAGCTCCGCCCGTCCCCGACCTTCGAGCGTCAGGTCGGCACGGCCCCGATCCGCGACATGACCAACCGTTGGCGGAAGGATCTGAGCCCCGCGCAGCAGGCGCTGCTGACCGACCTGCTGCGCGACGACCTGCGCCGCTACGGGTACGAGACCGGGTGAGCTACTGTATCCGTACGATCCTGCCCGCCGACGGGACCCCGTTCCGATTCAGGATGAAGAGCAGGTAGTAGCCGGGCGGCGCCAGGTTCGGACCGGCCGGCGCGGTGATCTCGACGCCGGTCGCCGTCCGGGTGAAGCTCAGCGTGTTCGCCCGCTGCCCCATGTCGAAGGCGTGGGTCACCGAGCCGAGCCGGGTCCAGCGCGCGCCGGTGATCTGTCCGGCATTGGGGGTGCTCACGGTGAAGGTCTGACCGTACGTCACGTCGGCCGGCGCCGAGGTGATGGTGGGGCGCACTCCCTTGAAGAGGTAGGGCGGGGAGAAGATCTCGTGGTTGCGCTCGTTGGGCACCGGCACGATGGCCCCGCCGGGCTGGATCGCCATCGCGTCTCCGCTCGCCCCGTGAAGCACCGTGCCGTCGGGCA
>DASUSR010000128.1:0-9954 GCA_036375015.1 Gemmatimonadales bacterium | reverse complement strand
GGTCCGGGCGCCGCCGGCCGGCCCTGCGCCCCCCCTCGAAGCGTGGCACCCGGCGCAGCGCACCTGCCGGTGCCGCCCCTCCAGCGGGTAACGGGTCTCCGCGTGGCGCGCGACCGTGTAGGTGGCCGGCGTGAAGCCCGCGAGCCCGTGACAGGCACCGCAGTCGGCCGGCTTGCCGGCGAGGGTGGCGGTGCCGGCGTGGGGATCGCGGTGGCACGAGGTGCAGGCGGCGAACGCCGGCCTGCGGCCCGCCGCCGTCGCGAAGTCGTGGCACCCCTCGCAGCGCACCGCCGCGTGCCTGCCGCGCAGCGGGTACCGGGTCCGCGCGTGGTCGAAGGCCTGGCGGGTCACCTCCTGGAACCCGGTGGTGAGATGGCAGTCGCCGCAGGCCCGGCCGAGTCCACCGCGGTGGGGATCCGCGTGGCAGTCGGAGCACTGCCCGTGGGGGAGGTCGCGGTAGACCGGAATCGTGTCGCCCGCGGCGGTGCGGCGCGGGGCCACCCGCGGGGACGCGTGACACTCGCCGCACGCGACCTGGACGTGCTTGCCGGTGAGCGGGTAGCCGGTCGAGTCGTGCGCGAAGCGCGGGGCCGGCGTCCACTTCCGCTGGTCGTGGCACTCGAGGCAGTTCTCCGCCAGGGCGCCGCGGTGCACGTCCGTATGACAGGACGCGCAGGAGGTCTCCAGCCCGATCCAGCGCGGCTCGGTAGAACCCGCGGGCGCGAGCGCCGCCGCCGGCGAGCGGCGGAGCTCGTCGGCGTGGCAATCGTCGCAGGCCAGGGTGCGGTGACTCTGCTCCAGCTTCCAGCCGGCGCGGGCGTGGTCGAACCGCTCCGGCTTTCCCTCCGCCCAGGACACCAGCTGGAACTCCCGGCCGGCGTGGTCGGGGTGGCAGGAGGCGCAGGCCTTGTCCCGCTGGGCGCCGTGCAGCCCGCGGCGGCGCTGCGCCAGCCAGGCCACCTCCTTGTGGCAGCCGGCGCAGAGGCGGCTCATCGCGTCCGTCTCCCCCGACCCGTGGCACTCCCGGCAGCGCAGGGCGCCTTCCAGCCCCGCATGGGGGCGCGCCAGCGGTCCGGGGGAGATCTGCGCGGCCGCGGGCGAAGCCAGGGCCAGCGCGGCGGGCACGACGAGGGCGGTCAGGAGTCGCCTCACCAGAGCCATGTGGCGCCCACCGCGACGACCACGCCCACATGGATGAGCACGGCCACCAGCGCGCCGATCGCGACCGGGCGGTGGGCGACGTGCCAGAGGCGGAACACCCGCTGGGTGGCATCGAGGAGGCGGGCCTGCTGGGTGAGCGCCATCTCGCGGCGCGCGAGCCGCATCGCCTCGCGGATGTGTCGCGGCGGACGGCCCGCGGGACTCCGCGCCTGCAGCAGCTTCCGCAGGGCGCGCGCGGCCCGGCGGCGGTCGAGATCGTCGGCGGCGAGCTGGCGCAGGGTGCCGAGCCAGCCCGCGTCGGCCGGTGCGGGCCGCACGGCGAGGGTGCGCTCGAGGAGGGCCAGGTCGAGCCCGGTCTGCTCCGCGACCCTGGAGAGCAGCCGGCGCTGCTCGGCGGCGATCTCCTCGCGGGTCAGCTCCAGCCCGGCGCGGCCCCGGGGAATGCGGGTGTAGAGGTATCGCCCGACGATGCCGCTGAGCCAGACCACGAACATCGCCCAGAAGCCGAGGCCGATGATGCCGCCGAAGCGCCAGGCGGCGTGAATCGCCGCGACGAGTGGCAGGGTGAGCGCCGCGAAGACGTGGAGGTCGAGCCACCGCGCGACCGAGCCGGTGAAGCCCAGCCAGCGGTACCGCTTCCGGACCGGATACAGCCACAGGAACAGCATCAGCGCGAGCGCGAGGAGTCCCGCCGTCTGGCCGACGTATCCCGAGGGACGGAGCCACGGGTGGAAGGGGTGCCGCACCCGCTCCGCCATCGGGAGCAGGTAATACGGGATTCCGACCAGGCACACGCCGACGAGCGGCGCACTCGCGACGAGCAGGCCGCGCCAGGGAAAGGCGCGGCGCGCCGGCGGTGCCGGCGACGACGTCCTGGCGGTGCGCGGGGTAGACGTCGCACCGGCACCGCGCATGGTGGCAGGTGACATGCAGACCTGATCGTGAAGACGAATGGGCGACAGAAGTACTCGGCGATCACCGCGGCCCGAAGGGCCTCTGGTACGCTCTCTGCTCGCAAGAACAACGCCGATGGGAGGGGCGGCCGCACCGCGCCGTACCGCGGCTTCCAAGTGGAGGATACGGCGCACTCTGGGTCCGTCGGACCCGATCCGGCCTCGCAGAGTACCGTCATCCTGTGCCGTTGTCCTCGGCACATTTCATTGCACCGCCGGAATATTTCGATACAGCCATGGAATCCTCGCTGATCTACGGCGTCTTCACACTCGTGTTCGCCGTCCCCGTGCTCCTGCACTGGCGGCGCACCCGGCGGCGCGAGGCGGACGCGCTCGCGGCCGCGGAGCGCGCGCAGGTCGCCGCCGCGCGCCCCCAGGCCCAGCACCCCCACATCGACGTGTCCCACTGCATCGGGTGCGGCGCGTGCGTGGACGCCTGTCCCGAGGGCGACGTCCTGGCCGTCGTAGGCGGGACGGCCGCCATCGTGAACCCGCAGAAGTGCATCGGACACGGGCTCTGTGCCGACGCCTGCCCCGTGGGCGCGATCGAGATCGTCATGGCGCCGCCCTCGATGAGCGCGGACCTGCCGGTGCTCACCGCCGAGGGCGAGACCAGCGTCGAGAACCTGTTCGTGGTGGGGGAGCTGAGCGGGCTGGCGCTGATCAAGAACGCCGTGAACCAGGGTCGGGATTGCATTGATGTCGTGGCGGCGAGACTCGCGGTGGCGGGCCCGCGCTCGGGGGGATCGGACGTGCGCGACGTATGCATCATCGGCGCCGGACCCGCAGGGCTCAGCGCGTCGCTCCGCGCCATCGAGCGGGGCCTGAGCTACGTGACGCTGGAGCAGGACGAGCTCGGCGGCACCGTGGCCAAGTATCCCCGGCGCAAGCTGGTGATGACCAGCCCGGTGGAGTTCCCACTGCGCGGGCGGTTCTCCAAGCTGGAGCTCTCCAAGGAGGAGCTGCTGCGGTTCTGGGCCGGCGCCGCGCGGGAGGCCGGGCTGGTCGTGAACCAGCGCGAGCGGGTCCGGGAGATCCGGCGCGACGAGGATGGTTTCACGGTCGCGACCGAGCGGAGCGTGTACCGGTCCCGGGTCGTGCTGCTCGCGATCGGTCGGCGGGGGACCCCACGCCGTCTGGGCATCCCCGGCGAGGAGCTGCCCAAGGTCATGTACAGCCTGCTCGACGCGGAGGCCTACACCGACTGCCGGGTGCTGGTGGTGGGCGGAGGAGACAGCGCCATCGAGGCCGCCCTGGGGCTCGCCCACCAGCGGGGCAACCGGGTCACCATCTCCTACCGGCGGCAGGAGTTCTCCCGCATCAAGGAGCGCAACGCGAAGAATCTCCGCGAGGCGGTGCGCCGGGGCCGGCTCCAGGTGCTCTACGGGTCCAACCCGGTCGAGGTGCGGCAGGAGTCGGTGGTGCTCGAGGTCGCCGACGGGAAAGTCGAGCTGCCGAACGACTACGTCTGGATCTTCGCCGGCGGTACGCCGCCGAGCGAGTTTCTGGAGGGCGCGGGCATCCGGACCGGCGCCTGCGAGCTGACCGGACAGGCCGCGGGGCACCAAAAAACAACCCCGGGTGCGGGCCCGGGGCTCTGAGGATCGCGAAGATCGAGACTTACTTGATCAGGATCTTCGTGGCCGGCGCGGGGGTCTCCTTCGGGAGATGCACCACCAGCAGCCCATCCAGATACTCGGCCTTCACCTTCTTCTCCGCCACAGGGTTCGGCAGCCGAATCGTCCGGACGAACTTCCCGATGTACCGCTCACGCACGACATAGGCCTCGTTCTCGATCTCCGGAGTGATCTCCCTCTTCCCGGTGATCGTCAGCATGACGCCGGTGAGGTTGATGTCCAGATTCTCCTTGTGAATGCCCGGGACCTCGAGCCGCACGATGTACTCCTCGGGGGTCTCGATCACGTCCATCACCGGCATCCACTGCGTGCCCGCGGCCTCGTACGGGAACGGCGGAAGGAGGGGCTCCGTGAAGAGCCGGGGGGCGAGCAGGCGATCGAAGACCCGATCGAACTCCTCACCCAGCTTCCCCACGATGGGGTTCTGCAGAGCAACTCGCATAACACCTCCAGGTGAGCACCAAGTTGCGATGCCAATATGGCGGAGGGTGGATGAAGGGGGCGTGAGGTGTATGTGAAATTTTTCCCAAGCCGGAAGAGTGAAGGGTGAAAAGCGGAGGGTGAAGGGGAGAACCTCTTCCCCTTCACCCTCCACTCTTCACCCTTCCCGGCTTCTTGAGTCCCTCAGTCCCCCGGAATCGCCGCTCCATGGCATGCCGTGCAGGTCTGCGGGTTCTTCCGCCGCAGCCTGTCGGCGTCGAAGCCCGGACCGTGCGGATTGAAGTTGCGGCCACCCACTACCGACGCCGCGTGGCACCGCATGCACTGCGACTCGGTGTGACAGGAGACGCAGCTCTCCAGCTCCTGGCGCGCTGCCTGGCCGTGGCCCAGGAGAAAGTTCCGCTTGGCATCGTGATAGCCGGGCCGCAGCGTGCCCCCCACGAACAAGCCGGCGTTGACGTGGCAGTTGGTGCAGAACTGCCGGGTGTTGTGACAGTTGGAGCAGTCAGTCTCGCGGGCATAGGCCGCGGTGGGGTGCCGGCTCAGGAAGTCGGCCGGATGATAGCCCGGCGCCGCATCGCCCGGGTTCGGTTGGTGGCAGCTGTAGCACTCGGTGCGCGCATGGCAGGTGGCGCAGCTTTGCGGCCGACTGCTCGCGACCGGCCCGTGGTTCTCCGAGAAGTCGGGGCCGTGGTTGGCCGGCCGCCGACGCTCCAGCACGGCGCCGCGCGCCCGCCCGGGCCCGGCCACGGGCATCGCCTGCGCCACGCCCGGGGTCGCCGCGTGACAGGCGAGGCAGCTCTCCTGGGTATGGCAGGTGGCGCAACTCTGGGCACGCCTGCGTGCCTGGCCGCCGTGCTTCTCGATGAACTCCGGGTCATCGTGGCTCGACGGCGCCTCGAGCTCGGGTCGCCGGGCGAGCGATCGCGGATCGGGACCGAGCGCCTGGATCACCCGGACTTCCGGTGCGTTCACGTGGCACTCGGCGCAGAAGTCCCGGGCGTGGCAGGTCGCGCAGGAGGCCGCTATGCCGTCCTTGGGGACCCCCCGCTCGGCCTGCTTGCCGTGCTCGGTCATGAAGTCGGGATCGTCGTGCGAGTCCGGCTCCGGGAACTCGCTCACGTCCTGGGCCGTGAGCCGTACGGCGCGGACCAGCGGCACGTGACAGGTGGCGCACGCGGTGTCCGGCGCCTCCAGATGATCCGCCTCGATGCCGTGGCAGTCCAGGCAGTTGCTGGCGACGGCAAGCCGGACCTGCATCCGCGGGGCGCCGGTCTCGCCGTGGCACGCGGTGCAGGCGAGCACCGAATCCACCGGCCCGGGATGGGCCTCCACCACCTCTTGGCGGTGCTCCGCGTGGGTGAAGCGCAGGTTGGTCCGCGGCGGCCGCTTGGGCGGCTCCCACTCGACCCGCTCCTCCACCGTGCCGTCGTGGCAGGAGGCACACCCCTCTGCGGTGGGCCAGATGGACCGGGTGGTGTCGGCCACCCCTGCATGGCAACTCAGGCAGCTGGGGAAGAGCGCCTTGTGCTCGAGGTGGTCGAAGTGGTCCTGAGCGATCCGCGCCGCCGCCCAGCCGGTGCCGCCGAGCGCGAGAAGGGCCGTCACCAGCACCACCAGCCGCCGCGCGCTCACCGGCTCACCCCGGCCCGGGGGCGGGTACGCAGCGCGCGGGGCAGGGGACTGCGGTCGGCCGCCGACCCGAAGAGCAGCGTCACCCGGCCGTGGAGGCGGGTCTGATTCCAGTCCAGGGCCGCGGCGTCGGGGCGGTCCCGGTCCTCCTGATAGTGCGCGCCGCCGACTGCCAACCGCAGCCGGTCGGTGGGCTCCCACTCCGCGTCGAGCCCGAGCACCTGGACATCGGCCTCGCTGAACCGGAATTCCAGGGGCCGCTCCAGAGTGGAACCGTAGGCGTTGAGCGTGAGCGTCGGCAGCGCGAGCCAGCTCACGCTCCCGTCGACCCCGTTGGACGATGCGCCGGGTCCATACTCCTCGTGATACCCGAGGTCGAGCGTGAGCCCCACCACCGGCGTGTAGGTGGCGCCAACCCCCAGCCGCCACCCGTCGTCATCCACCTGCACCAGCCCCGTGCTCACCTCCGCCTCCGAGAAGGCGAAGCGTTCCCACCGGCCACGGAGCTGCAGCGGCGCCACCGGCGTGACCCACACCGTGCCGTGCACGGCGTGGTAGGGCACCGGGCTGAACGCCCCCCAGATGGTCCAGAGATCGAAGTGCGGACGGTACTGCCGGAGCCCTGCCTGGGCGGTCAGCAGCCGCGAGGTGAAGCGAACGGTCGCGTCGGCGTTCCCGATCCAGGTGTTCGCGAGATCGTAGTCGGCGCCGGCGGTGAGCGACCACTGCGGTGCCGGCTGGACGTAGCCCGACAGCGCGATCCGCTCCGCGAAGAGCACGCTGGGGTCGCGACCCACCTCGCGCTGGTAGTCGAGCCGCAGGTCCAATCCCCGGCGTCCGTAGCCCACCGCGCCGCCCACCAGGAGCCCGCGCTTCCGGGGCTGGAACTCGTCCAGCGGATCGAGCACCGGGCTGGTGACCGGCAGGGCAGACGCACGGGCCAGACCCAGGCCGGCGTAGGCATCGAGCTGGAGGCCGAAGTCGAAGGGCCGGCCACCCACCCGCGCTCCGTCGAACCCGATCACGCCCAGGCGGTTGGCCAGCAGCTGCCTGCCGAGCCGGGCGTTGCCCCCGCGGGCGGCGTATTCGGCATAGGCCTCGATCAGCTGGAGATCGGGGTCGGTGCCCGGCCAGAGGTCTTCATCCCCCAAGTCCACCCCCAGCCGCCCGTTGGCCCGGATGCTGAGCCCCGGCAATCCCAGCCTCCACAGGGTCAGGTCGGCCGAGGTGACCATCGGGCTCGCCCGTCGCACGGGACCGGGCGGAAAGTACCGGCAAAAGGTCGCCCCCACGCCACAGCGCACCGCGAACCCGTCTGGGGTCACCAGCCCGCCGTCAGGTCCGACCACCACCTCGCCGAGTGGGATGCTGTCCACCTGGATGCCGCGATAGGCAGCGTGCTGGATGCGCGAGTCGAGGCGCAGACGGTACCCCTGGGCGCTGGCGGCCGCAGGCTGCAGGCAGGCGACTCCCCACAGGGCCAGACCGAGCCGAGCAACCCTGGTCACGTCCGTCCCGTCTGCCGAAGCTGCGGCTTGAGCTGCTCGGGACTGCGCTGGAAATGACAGGCGCTGCATTCCTTGGCCGGATAATGGTCCTGCTCGGGCTGATGGCAGGCCAGACAGAAGGAGCGGGTCGGTACCAGCCGGGCGATGGTGGCGTCGGTGTGGCAGGCGTCGCACGCCCCGTGGGCCTCGACCGGGCGCTTGTGCGCCTCCGTGATTGCGGATGTGCGATGGCACGCCGCACAGTCCTGGGCCTGGTCATGGTGCTGGACGTGACAGCCGGCGCAGGTCAGGACCGAGTCGGGCGGTGCGAGGCTGACCGGACTGACGTGACAGTCGATACAGGCCAGCGTGTCATGGTCGGCGTGCGGGAACTGCACGGTCCTGCGCCGGCGGTCGTGCTCGGGTACCGCGACGGCCACCTGGGTGGGCAAGGTCGGCTCGAGCTCGCTCGCCTGGTGACAGGCTCCGCAATCGGCTCGGGCGGGACGCTGGTGATGGCAGATCTGACATCCACGAGGTGCCTCGAACGTCAGCCTCTCGTCGTCGCGGAGAACGTGACAGGTGAGGCAGGCGAGTTTGCTATGGCGGTCGTGGGAGAAGGTGTCGCTGGAAGTCGCGGAAAGCTGGATCGCGCGCTCCGGCGGCTTCTCTTGCGGAGGCTCGGACCCCTGCCCGCGCGCGCGACCGGGAGTGACGAGAGGCCGCGGCAGCTCGGATGACGAGATCGGTTGGGGAGCCTGCACTGTGTCGATGGGGGTGTGGTTGCTGGGGGAGGCGGAGACGTCGCTGCGGCTCCCCGGCGGGTCATCCCCCGGAGGCGGGGACGACACTCTCCCCGGCGTGTCAGGCTTCCTGTCGGTCCGCGGCGGCGCGAGCGACGAGCTCCGCCGAAGCGCCTCGGTCGTGTCGAAGGGGAGCGGCGGGCGGAGCCGGAGCCGACTGCGCGGGCCGTACCGCACCTCCCTGTGACAGCCCACGCAATCGCTCGCGTCGACCCGGGCGGCGTGCGGCTCGTGGCAGGTCTCGCACCGCTCGGCGACCTTGCGGTGCGTGCTGCCGGTGTGGAAGTCCACGTCCCGCCAGTCGGCGTGGCACTGCGCGTCGGTGCAGGAGGTGAGCGCGTCGGCCGGCTTCACATCCGTATGCGGGTTGTGACACATACCGCACGACCCGTTGTGCGGTTCCCGCCCCGGGTCGTAGGTCGCGAGCAGGGTGCGCATCTCGTGACAACCGAAACACTGCCGGGATGCGGGGCGCAGCAGCGCCAGGGTCGAATCCGACGCGAGGAACTGCGCGTCGGCCGTGAACTGGTGGCACGAGTTGCAGTAGAGCATCTCCTCGTTGGGCAGCGGCTGGCCGGGGTCGAAGCGGGTGGTCATCCGGCCGAGCCGGATCCTGACGCTATCGGTGAAGTGGCAGCCCTGCTGGGCACAGGTCGTGTCCGCCGGCTGGAACCGGTGCGCCGTCCGGGCGTGGCAGGTGAGGCATTCCACGTCTTTCAGCGCCGTCGAGTCGGATTCGAGGTGGGTGCGGTGCCCGGCGGTGGTCGTTACCCGCTTCCAGGTGTCCTTGGCGGGCCCGGTCACGTGGCAATCCTCACAGACCTCGCGGGGCACCTTGCCGTGGGGCGGGATCATCTCCGGCCGTGCCACCATCCAGGCGACCAGTTCCCTGGTCTGAGCCTTGATGTCGAAGGGATGGCAGGCATGGCAGGACAGGGTGTCGTGCTTGCCCTCCATCTTGTGGACCAGGAGGTAGGTGCCCGTGTCCGGCCGCACGAACACCTGGCCGCTGGGCACGAAGATGTGGCAGCCGGCGCAGAAGTCGTTGTCGTGCATCATGAAATTGTACGTCTTGACACCGGTGCCGAAGATCACCAGCAAGACGGCCACCACGCCGCCGAGCATGGCCACCTTGACACCGCGCTCGCGGGTGCGGAGCCAGTTCCCGATCGGCTGCCGCCGCTTCCACAGGAAGGCCAGCGCGGCGAGCGCCACGACGGCGCCCAGGATGATTCCCCCGATCATGACCCAGCCGGGTTTCTGGAAGATCCACTGGACCACCGGCACCAGCGGGTCGGGGAGGGGAGACGTCACCACCACCGAATCGAGGGCTTGACCGGTGAGGGTGTCCTGGGACTGGGTCAGGGAGACAGGATGAAAGACCATGGCCGCCGTCCCCGACTGAACGAAGAGGTGGACGGCGGCCATGGCGTGGCTGGGTTCAGCGCGAGCTGATCGGACTGGGGGCGCGGCCCGCCAGCACCTTGGCGTTGACCCGGTCGACTATCGCCTGTCCCTCTGGAGAGAGGCGGATGGGGGCGGCGAAGTACGTGGTCTGCACCGCGTTGATGCTCGCGGCGAGCAGGGCAGTGCTCAGGAACGGATTGTGCACCCCCTTCGAGCGGTCGCCGTTCGCGTAGCGGGCCTCGGCGACGAGGCGCAGGTTGAACAGCGCACCCTCGGCAACGCTGATCTGCAGGTCCGCTGTGGTGAAGGCCGCGGCGGGATCCGCAATCTGGGTGAGGAGCCCCGTGTCACCGGGATCGAAGGCGAGGAATGAGCCGTCTTCGTTCGTCGTGAACAGCACCGTGTCCCCGTCGGCATCGTTCCAGAGCAGATC